>JAZRIJ010000050.1:0-36825 GCA_045645205.1 Eubacteriales bacterium | reverse complement strand
TTTTCACATACCTCTTTTTTCGTATGCTCTTTTTTACTCGTTTTGGAGCTTTTTATTCTTTAGTATTGATTATGCTTTCGCTTATTCATAGCAAAAGGCTGAGCCTTAAGCGTTTTTTATCGCTTTTGACTCAGCCTCTTTGGAAATGAAGCGCGCTGACGCGCATGAAAAATGAAGCAGGGCTTCGCCCTGTGAAGCGTGGCTTTGCCACTCGGAGAAGTAACATCGCGCTTCGCTTCGTGGCGCAACGCGCCGCTTCATGTTTGCGAAGCAAACGCTTCATTGACAAAACATTGAATTTATGCTATACTAAACTCGGAAAGGAGGTGGGGATATGGAAAAGCAAACGAAGAACGTAATTACACGAGAATATATAGAAAAAGAATTGCGTTTTTATAATACGGCAGATATTCGTTCGACTTTGGTATTGTGCGGAGCTCTGTCACTGCTTTTTATGCCGCTTACCGTAGGAGTTGTTTGCGGATTCTTTGCACTACTCAAAAATATATGGCTGAAGATCCTTTTGTCTGTTTTGGTTGGCGGACTCACAAGTGCGCCGATTTGGATCAATCTTCTATCACTGAAAACAAGTTTGACAGAACGGAAATTACTGCAAAACGGTGATTTTGATATTACAGTATGCGAAGTACAATATAAAGACGAAAAGCCTGTTCAGCGACACACAGAAAAATTTCTTCATTTTGTTGGATTTAAGGAAGTGTCGGTTGGAAATGTTAATTATGATTTCGTCTCACCGGGAGATGAATTTTATCTCGTTCATTATAAGGGTCATACAACAATCAAGCTGCTTTATTCCTTAATAATGTATGATTACAGAGAAATATAACTTGGCATCTTTTTTGTCAACTCGTGTCAAAAATAAAAGGACTTCTTCGGAAGTCCTTTTGTTTTTGTGTTTGTGTCCGTAGGACACAACATCGTTTTGCGGTAAAACCGCAAACATTATTTGACCGTTAGGTCAACTTCGTTCCGCTTGCGGACACAAAATGATGTGGGCTTACGTCCAACGATATTGCACTTCGTGCAAACGTTTTAGAAACCTACCGTTAATACGATTTCAACCTAAGGTTGAAAAATATCAACTTTTCTTTTATTGTGTGCCTTGGTGTTATCTGTTATAATTATATTAAAAAAGGAGGTGATTTGATGGATAACACAAATATTGTTTTAGCGGCTAATATACAGAAATATCGTAAAAAGTGCGGATTAACGCAAGAAGAACTTGCTAAAAAGTTAGGTGTAACATTTCAAGCAGTTTCAAAATGGGAAAATGCAAAAACTGCCCCTGATATATCATTTTTAACGACGATGGCAGATTTGTTCGGTTGCTACATTGACGAACTGTTTTCTCGTGATATAAAAACAGAAATTCACTATGACCATTGTGCTGAATTACCTTGGAATGATGATGAAGTAATTCGAGTATTACAAACAAGAGGTAAAAAAATTATCCAAGTGCAAGAAAGTAACTCTTGTATTGAAGTTTTGTTTCCTAAAAATTGTAATGAGACAACTAGGCAGTATTTTAAAGTTGAGGTTTTAGGTAATATTACATGTGATAGTAGCATAAATGGTGATGTTGTATGTCACGGAAGAATTGATTGTCATCAAATTAATGGTGATATTCGAACAGAGGGCGATATTTACGCATACGAAATTAACAGTTGCGGAAATATTATGTGCAAAGATATAATTAAAAAATAAAGAAAATCTTCAGTTTTTAGGTACATTTAATTTGTGTCATTAAGTTCAAACGTCCCAGAAAAAACGGGGCTGAGTCATAGCATTAAAAAACTGTGAACAGCATGTGCAATAATAACAAAAAAACCAAGGTCAAATTAATAGATTGATCTTGGTTTTTTGTTGGTTTTAACTATGGCAGAAGTCAAAAATTTTAATTTGACTCAGCCCCGTTTTTTCAATGATGTTTGCCTTTTGTTGCTAATGTTTTGGCAAAGATCGCATTATTGCAACAAGCGGAGAAACATCACTATGCGGGTGGATATTTGTTTTCCATATCATCAGGTATAAATGCTATAATTTTATCAACAGGGCAATGCAGTATTTTACAAAGATCATTTAATGTTACAGTACTGATGGGGCGATTGTGTTTAAGTCTATCAAGCAAACTGCGGCTAATTCCATATTCATTTATTAACTTGTAGGTTGACATATTCTTTTCTTTAAGCGTTCTATAAAAAGGTTCATACGAAATCATTAAATCACCTCTATCATATAATATGATAAATTCTGCTCTTTTACTTAACAATACTCTATAAAACGAGTATAATATATATGCTCTATATATAGAGTATTTCGTTTAGGAGGTTATATTATATGAAAAAAACATTTACTTTATTGGTTGTTGTCGTATTATGCTTTTGCTTTGTAGGGTGTACGAGTGTGGATGATTCCCCTATCAAAGAGACAGGGGAAGAAGAGAATAATTCAAGTCCCCAGGAGCAGGAAAATGAATTGTGTTATGCATAGGTGGCTGATACATGAAAATTGTAATATTTTTTAGGTATTTATGTAAGTTTTTGCGGAGAATAGGTTGCTTTTTTTTGGACTTGTGATATTATGTTATGGAGAAATGACAGAAAGGGAACAAACAATGACAGTTTGGAACAAATTGAGTCAACTTAAACAGTATGTGTTGATGTTTTTGAAATGGTGTTTTTTAAGTGTGCTAATGGGGATTGTTGGCGGATTAATGGGCGCGGGATTTCATCATGTGTTGCATTTTGTTACAGGGGTGCGGCAGTCATATAATTGGCTTGTTTTTCTGTTACCCATTGGAGGACTTGTTGCGGTCGGCATATATCGCCTTTTTCGATTGCAGTCTAACCGAGGAACCAATGAGATTATTGAGTCCGTACTTGATGGTAAGCCGATTACTCCGTTGATCGCACCTGCTATTTTCTTGACTACAGCCATAACGCATTTGTTAGGCGGCTCTGCCGGTCGTGAGGGGGCGGCTTTGCAGATGGGCGGCTCGTCAGCCTCCCTGCTCAACAAGATCTTTAGGCTGAAAGAAGAAGAGGCAACCGTGATGATAATGTGCGGTATGAGCGCTGTGTTTGCCGGATTGTTTGGTATGCCTCTGACAGCGTGCCTGTTTACAATGGAGTTTGAATCGGTGGGAACCATATTTTCTCCGGCATTGTTGCCTTGCTTTTTATCGGCGCTGATTGCAAGTAAGGTATCTTTGGCGTTGGGGGTTCAAGCGATAACGTCAATGCAGAACAATGCGGTTGCACTGACCTTTGGAAACACTTGGAGATTTGTTGTGTTGGCAGTTATGGTTTCTCTGTTGGGTATCACCATGTGCTATGTATTTCATAAGGCGGAACATTTGGCGCGTCGGTGGATTGGGCATCACTGGTTGCGAATCACAGTAGGCGCAACGGTAATCGTGGTTTTGACTATTCTTGTTGGGGATCAGCGGTTTAACGGTGCCGGTATGGATATGGCGTTACAGGCGATAGAGGGAACGGTAAACTGGTATTCCTTTATTTTAAAAATGCTGTTTACAGCGGTAACCTTGGCAGCTGGATTTAAGGGGGGCGAGATTGTACCCACATTTTGTATCGGTGCTACTTTTGGCTGCCTTATGGGTGGACTTTTGGGAATAGATCCCGGATTTGCAGCAACATTGGGCTTGGTTGGTTTATTTTGTTGCGCAACTAACAGTCCGTTGGCATCTATTGTATTGAGCATAGAGATGTTTGGGGTAACGAATCTTTACGTATTTGTCCTTATGTGTGTAATTACATTTGTACTTTCCGGTAACAGCGGATTGTATGCCAGCCAGATTATTGAGTTTTCAAAATCGTCTGTAATGGGAAGCAAACGATAAATATAGGCAACAGCATTATATGATGGTTAGAATATGCTATCCATTATTTATAAAGAATATTTTTAAAAAACTAAGAGAGAATATTACAATATTGTCATCGTAAAAAGGAGAAAACCATTTTTTTACAGAACAGAAGTTTATTATATATTTAATTTTGTCTAATTTTTGGGGGAAATCGTAAAGTTTAGAGTAAATTGTTTTATATTGACATTAATTACAGTTTATGATATTATATAAGAAATTTATAATTGGTTGTTATAAAATTTTTAAGACTATATTTTTTAATTGTAATAACCTTAAGTTAGTATTTATACACCCCAAATAATATGATAGAAGTAAAATAAGTATATTACGCTATTCTTGACGTTTATTATCCCGTATACAACTAAACTTAAAGACAGTTCAAATATTTAATTATCTGTATAATATACCATAATTAATCGGAGAAAATTATGAAGGATAAGATTTTTAATATCTTAAAAAATGAAACTGGAGTATACTTGTTCTATGGAGTATTGACAACGGTTGTAAACTATTTAAGCTTTACTCTGGGGGTGTACTTTTTAGGCTATAATCACATCCTGATTGTAAATACCATATCGTTTGTTTTGGCTACTGTTTTTGCTTATGTTACAAACAAGCTGTTTGTTTTTAAAAGCAAAAGTTGGAAATGGTCCTCCTTGAAAGTCGAAATTCTATCGTTCTTTTCGGCAAGAATTTTTTCATACTTTTTTGAGCAATTTGGTCTTTATTTAAGTGCTGACATATTCCACCTTGAAAAATATTTGATCCTTGGATTTGATGGTGTGTTTATTACAAAAATTGGTTTGTCTTTTGCGGTTGTTATCTTAAACTGGGGTGTTAGTAAATTTTTTATATTCAAGAAGGATAGGTGATTTTTTGAAGGTTCTTATGATAATTCCTGCTTACAATGAAGAACAAAGCATTTTAAATACTGTTAATTCTGTTGTAGAGTATGGTAACAAATGTGATTTTGAGCTTGACTATGTTGTAATTAATGATGGTTCATTAGATAATACGCTTTCTGTTTGCCGTAAAAACAATTTAAATTATATTGACTTAATTCAAAATCTTGGAATTGGAGGAGCTGTTCAAACAGGATATATTTATGCTGATTTGAAAAAATACGACATTGCTGTCCAGTTTGACGGAGACGGTCAACACGACATTAAATCCCTGCAAAATCTAATTGCTCCTATTGTAAGAGGAGAAGCTGATTTTGTTGTCGGTTCACGTTTTATAGACGGGACAAGCAGTTTTAAGTCCACATTTATGCGTAGACTGGGAATAAAATGGTTGTCTTTAGTGATATATATTTTCTCAGGAACTAAAATATACGATGTTACATCAGGCTTTAGAGCTGCAAACAGGAAAACAATTAAAATTTTGGCAAAGGATTACCCGGTTGATTATCCAGAACCTGAATCTATTGTTTCGCTTGTAAAAAATGGTATTTCTGTTTCTGAAGCTCAAGTAAATATGTTTGAACGTGAAAATGGAGTTTCTTCTATAAGTTCATGGAAATCTATTTACTATATGGTAAAAGTTACTCTGGCGATTTTTTGTGCGGGCTTACAACGAAAGGTGAAATAAATATGACTACTATTCTTAGAATTGAAATGATCCTGTTGTCAATATTTTTCCTGTTTCTTGTTTTAAGAACAGTACGTAAGAAGAAACTGCAGGTTCAGTATGCACTGATTTGGATTGTTTTAGCTATTGGAACATTTTGTTTGGCTGTTATTCCCGGCTTTGCAGAAGGATTGGCTAAGTTGTTTGGAATTGAAACAGCATCAAACTTTGTATATTTGTTGGCTATATTATCATTATTACTTTTAACCTTTTCTCTTACGATTATTGTTTCAAAACAAGCACAAAAGATAAAAAATATTACACAAATAGTATCTATAAAGGAAACATTGGAAAGACAAAACAAAAAGTAACATTGTATAAACATGTCTTATTTATTCCCTGTTGTTTTTGTAAAGAGGATGCGAGGGGGGATTTAATTAAAAATTGTTTATTGTTACAATAGATACGAGACTGAAAAACAAAAACTAAATTAGAAATGTATTTTTTAAAGGCAGAAGTTTTGGAAGGTGTTTTTTTGTTCACAAGTAATAGATAAGTACACAAAAGCGATTGCTTCTGTAAAACAAATGATTATTTTATAATTTATTTTTTCTTTATTTATCTTATTGACGGTATAATTTTACTTGCTACCAACAAACCAATAGGGGATAAAATTGTTAATACATTTGTTATCAGAAAATAACTAAGAAGTATCTCACCATTTTATTGATTGAATTTTGTTAAACATGTGCCGCAAATTAAAGCACATCTTTGGATGTGCTTTTTTTAAATACCAAAATATCCAAAAAAAGTTTACAGATAAGTTGACAGATGTAAAGTGTTGTGCTATAATCGACAAGATATTATTCAAGGCTTGTGTGATTAAGAAAGGTGTATATGAAAAATAAAATAGAACAATTAAAAAAGGCGAAGAATGCGGTTGTTCTCGCCCATTATTATGCTCCTGCCGAGGTGCAGGAAATTGCCGACTTTGTGGGAGATTCTTTTTATCTTGCGAAAATTGCCAAGCAAAGTGATGCAGATATTATTGTGTTTTGCGGGGTTCAATTTATGGGAGAGAGCGCAAAGATTCTTAATCCCGATAAAAAAGTCCTTATGCCAAATCTTACAGCCGACTGTCCGATGGCACATATGGTTGCTCCCGGTATTATTAATGAGATGAGAGCAAAGTATGATGATCTTGCCGTTGTATGTTACATCAATTCGACGGCGGAGCTGAAATGTCAGAGCGATGTTTGTGTTACATCCTCGAATGCGGTTAAGATAGTAAGAGCACTTTCCAATAAAAATATTTTCTTTATTCCGGACCGTAATCTCGGCAGATTTGTCGCAGAACAAGTACCGGAAAAGAATATTATTTTAAATGACGGATGTTGCCCCATACATGCAAAAATTACTTTAGCACAGGTTATGGCAGCCAAAGAAAAACATCACAATGCAAAGGTTTTATCTCATCCTGAATGCGACGCATCTGTGCTTGAGGTTTCGGACTATATAGGAAGTACGGCAGATATTATTTCCTATGCAAATGCAGACAGCGCTAAGGAGTATATTATTTGTACCGAGGATGGAGTAAACTATAGGCTGATATCAGATAATTCCAAAAAGCGTTTTTACTATCCTGAGCCGCGCCCTTGTTGTTCGGATATGAAACTAAATACTCTTTCTGCTGTTTTAAAAGTGCTTGAAAAAGAGGATCAAGAAATAAATGTCGATAAGGATGTGTGCTGCCGTGCGCTAATTCCTTTGGTGAAAATGTTGGAGCTTGCAAAATAAAATGATTACAGATATTTTAATTGTAGGTTGCGGTGTTGCAGGACTTTACTGTGCCCTGAATCTACCATATGATAAAAACATAATTATTGTTACAAAAACCGAAGCCCCAAAAAGCGACTCGTTCCTTGCTCAAGGAGGTATATGTGTTCTCCGTGATGAAGAGGATTATAAATCGTTTTTTGAAGATACAATGAAGGCGGGGCATTACGAAAACAATTCCGAGTCAGTGGATATAATGATACGCTCTTCACAGGAGGTTATAGGTGACCTTGTTACGTATGGTGTACGCTTTGAGAAAAACGGTGAAGATTTTACATATACCCGTGAGGGTGCGCACTCAAGACCGAGGATTCTTTTTCATGAAGATGAAACCGGTAAGGAGATAACCTCTCATTTACTTGAAACTGCAAGGAAAAGAAAAAATATTACACTGATTGAACACTTTACAATGGTCGATCTAATTGTTTGTAATAACATTTGTAACGGCATTATAGGACATGATGCCGAAGGAAATTATTTAAGTATTAGCGCAAACTATACTGTACTTGCAACAGGCGGTATTGGCGGGCTTTTCAAACATTCCACTAATTATCGCCATTTAACAGGTGATGCGTTGGCACTTGCTCTGAAATACAATATAAAGTTGCAACATATTGACTATATTCAGATTCATCCGACAACACTTTTTACTAAGAAGAACGGTCGGGAATTTCTTATATCAGAATCGGTTCGCGGAGAGGGGGCAGTTTTGCTTAACTCCAAGGGAGAAAGATTTGTAAACGAGTTGTTGCCTCGGGATGTGGTGGCAGGTGCAATTTTTGATGAGATGAAAAAGGAAGGGAGCGAGCATGTTTGGCTGTCGCTTTCTCCAATTCCGTTAGAAGAAATAAAAACTCATTTTCCGAATATTTATCAGCATTGTCTTGACGAAGGATATGATGTAACAAAAGACCCTATCCCCGTCGTACCTTCACAGCATTATTTTATGGGGGGAATTGATGTAGACCGCTATAGCAAGACTTCAATGGAACGCCTTTATGCTGTCGGTGAAACTGCTTGCAACGGTGTTCACGGACGAAATCGCTTGGCAAGTAATTCATTATTGGAAAGTCTTGTTTTTGCCAAGCGCGCCGCAGGACATATTACTGATAATTATCGGTCAACAACACTGAACTTCGATGTATGTATCAACCCACATGACTATGACGGGTATCAAGAAAAATATAAAGAAACAGTCTTAGAAGCTATTGAAAGGGAGAAACAAAGCCATGAATAATATTACCATGAAATTAAACGCAGACGACTTAATATTAAACGCGTTGAAGGAAGATATTACAAGTGAAGATATTTCCACTAATTCGGTTATGTCCCATTATCAGTTGGGCGAGGTTGAACTTATTTGTAAACAAGACGGTGTAATTGCGGGACTTGATGTCTTTAAGAGAGTTTTTGAGCTTCTTGATGATAAGACTGAGGTAATCTTTACCTGTAAAGATGGTGATGTGGTAAAGAAAGGACAAAAATTAGGTATAATCAGAGGGGATATTCGAGTTCTTCTTTCGGGTGAAAGAACAGCTCTGAATTATCTCCAAAGAATGAGCGGTATCGCAACTTATACTCGCGCTATTGCAGATATGCTGAAAGGAAGTAAAACAAAGCTTCTGGATACCCGAAAAACTACACCGGGTATGCGAATTTTTGAAAAATATGCGGTTAAGGTAGGCGGTGGCTGTAATCATCGCTATAATCTCAGTGACGGTATTTTGCTAAAAGATAATCACATTGGTGCAGCAGGAGGCGTAAAAGAGGCTATCAGAATGGCAAAAGAATATGCTCCTTTTGTACGTAAAATTGAAATTGAAGTTGAAAATCTGGAAATGCTTAAAGAAGCGCTTGATTGCGGCGCTGATATTGTTATGCTTGACAATATGAATGTTGAGGATATGAAAGAAGCTGTCAAACTTGCAGCCGGCAGAGCGGAAACTGAGTGCAGCGGCAATGTTACAAAAGAAAATATTGCAAAACTGGTGGATATTGGTGTTGACTATATATCGAGCGGCGCGCTCACACATTCTTCTCCTATATTAGATCTTTCGCTTAAAAATCTTCACGCTATATAAAGGGGTGAATTCATGAAGGTCACCGAAAGAAGAAAAGCAATTGTCAATCTGCTCCTATCAACAAATGAAGCTATATCCGGCAGTACTTTTTCCGAAAAATTCGGTGTATCAAGACAGATTATTGTACAGGATATAACCGTTTTAAAAGGTGCTGGGTATGACATTATTTCTACACATAATGGATATATTATGCAACAGTCACCATTAAAAGAGCGTGTGTTTAAGCTGCATCACACGACAGAACAGACAGAAGATGAACTTAACTTAATTGTTGATCTTGGCGGGACGGTCGTTGATGTATTTGTATGGCATAAAGTATATGGAAGATTAGCTGCAAAACTTAATATTTTTTCACGTCACCATGTAAAACAGTTTATAGAAGGAGTCAGAACAGGAAAATCTACCGAGCTGATGAACATTACAGGCGGATATCATTATCATACGATCCGCGCTGACTCGGATGCAATATTAAATGAAATAAGCATTGCTCTTGAAAAACGTGGATATATAGCTCCGGAGATTTAAATATTAACTAAAACCAAGTGAGGTGAGCTTTTTATGTCGTCTTTTAAAAATAATATGCAAATGACGCGAGTTATAGCGGAAAAGGTTTCTGAAATTGGCGGCATTGCATATTATGTTGGCGGTTTTGTGCGCGATATGCTTATGAATAGAGAAAATAAGGATGTCGACATAGAGGTTCACGGTATAACTCCCAAACAATTGGAATCAGTTCTTGATACGGTAGGAGAAAGAATAACTATTGGAGAAAGTTTTGGAGTTTATGGTTTAAAGGGGTATTCCATAGATATTGCAATGCCGCGAAAAGAAGAAATGAGGGGGAAGGGACACCGCGATTTTGATATTAGCGTTGACCCGTTTATTGGTACTCGCAAAGCGGCACTGCGGCGTGATTTTACAATAAATGCAATAATGCAGAATATTCTTACGGGTGAAATAATTGATGAGTTTGGCGGCAAAGACGATCTTGAAAGCAAGACCATACGACACATAAATGATAAATCCTTTGCCGAGGACCCGCTTCGTGTATTGAGAGCGGCGCAGTTTGCTTCTCGATTTGAATTTTATGTAGCAGAGGAAACGATTGAGCTTTGCAAAACAATGGAGCTTCAATATCTTGCAAAAGAACGTGTAATGGCTGAATTGGAAAAGGCTCTGCTTAAAGCAGGTAAACCCTCTGTATTCTTTGAGACGTTACGTAAGATGAATCAACTTAATGTGTGGTTTGGTGAGCTTGAGGCTTTAATAGGAATAGAACAAAACCCAAAGTATCACTTAGAGGGTGATGTTTGGGTGCACACAATGATGGTTCTTGATGTTGCCGTTAGATACAGAAACAGGGTGAAAAATCCTCTTGGCTTTATGCTTTCGGCAATAACCCACGATTTCGGTAAAGCTGTATGTACCGAAATTATAAACGGTGTTATACATTCCTACGAGCACGAAATAAAGGGATTGCCCATTATTGAAGCTTTTATGAAGCGTTTGACAAACGAAAATGATTTGATAGACTATGTTTTGAATTTATCAGAGCATCACATGAAGCCTAACATACTTGCTTTTGATAAATCGTCTGTAAAAGCTACAAATAAGCTGTTTGATAAAGCAATTGACCCTGAAGCGCTAATATATATTTCAGCCGCCGATGGTTTTGGAAAAATATCCTCGTGGAATCATGTGTCCAATATAGACTTCCTTACCGAAAGATTGGCAATATTTAAGGAGTATATGTCAAGACCTTATGTTATGGGAAGAGATCTGATCGAGTCGGGTCTAAAGCCGGGTGTGCGGTTTTCGGAATATCTTTCATATGCGCATAAGCTACGTCTTGCAGGGATTGAAAAAGAAAATGCGCTGAAACAGACACTTGCTTATGCAAGGAGGCTTGAAAATACTTTTTTATAAAAATTACTTGCAATATAGCATGAAATAGTGTAAACTTATAATATAGATAAAAAAAGGAGTAGATTTTATGTCTTCTTTGAACATTACAAAGTATTTGACCAAAAGAAAAAATTTATATTTAAATGTTGCTACGGGGCACTTTGCAGGAAGTAACAGCCACAGCAACTATTTTATTGATGTTGTTTCACAGAAGAGTTGCCTTTCTGAAGCAAGAGCTGTTGCGAAAGAGCTTTGCTCTGATTACTATTATTATAACACCGAGCTTGACACGGTAGTATGTCTTGATGGCACAGAGGTAATAGGCGCGTGTCTTGCAGACACCCTTTCAAAAGCAGATATAGCCAATATAAACTCGCAGAAATCAATTTATGTTGTAACCCCTGAGACAACTGCAAGCGGTCAGTTTCTTTTTAGGGATAATATCGTGCCTATGATAAGAGGAAAAAAGGCAATAATTCTTGCTGTATCGGTTGCGTCCGGTAAAACAGTTGAAAATGCTATTGATGCGGTTAGGTATTACGGGGGAGCGGTTGCAGGAGTAGCGGCAATATTTTCAACGGATAAAGAGTGCAGAGAGATTGCCGTTAACTCTGTTTTTGATCCCAATGATTTGCCCAATTATCAGATATATCTGGCTCACGATTGTCCCATGTGCAAGGCTGGGCAGAAGGTTGATGCGCTTATCAACAGCCACGGCTATTCTAAGATATAAGATCGCTTTTTTGATGAAGTATAAAAAGATTGATCTGACTTGATTATTTTAAGTCGGATCAATCTTTTTTGGGTTATCTATAATAGCAGTTGTCAATCCTTAAACTAAAAGTTACTTGTTTATTTCGGGGTTATCTGTTCTGTCAAGCAGATAGTCTATGCTTACACCGTAATAATTTGAAAGCTTTATCAATATTTCGGTGGTGAGGGCAATAACACCTGTTTCATATTGTGAATAAGTATTTTGGGAGACATTAAGAACTTTTGCAATATCTTTTTGTTTTATATCACGGTCTTCTCTAATTGCGCGTAAATTTTTAAACTGCATAATAATCACCTCGTTATTATTATGCATTATCTGTAATAAAGATATTGACAAATATCTGTAATACAGATATAATAAAAATGAAAAATATATTTTTTCTGATTGCTGTACACAAATTAACACAAAAAATGTCATTTCTTAATATGAGAGAGCATTTTTTGTTTTGCAACAAAACTTATTTTACTTCATTTATATTCCACTTTACATTAAAAATTGTTTGTGCTATAATAAACCGTATATAATAAATATTTTTCGCAGTATGGGGAGAAATTCAAAAAAACATAATATACAATGTTGTGAAAACGTAAGAAAAAGGGAGGTTGTGCAGATGATTGATAACAAATTTAAGCTTGTTTCTTCATACAAGCCGACGGGCGGTCAGCCTGAGGCTATAGACAAGCTTGTATCAGGCATAAAATCGGGTATGAAAAGACAGACTTTGCTTGGCGTTACGGGTTCGGGTAAAACCTTTACCATGGCGAATATTATCGCAAAGGTAAACAAGCCTACACTTGTTTTGGCGCACAACAAGACTCTTGCGGCACAGCTTTGTTCGGAGTTCCGCGAGCTTTTTCCCGAGAACGCCGTCGAATTTTTTGTATCTTATTATGACTATTACAAACCCGAGGCTTACATTCCTGGCAGAGATTTATATATAGAAAAAGACGCCCTTGTCAATGATGAGATAGACAAGCTCCGCCATAGCGCAACATCTTCACTTTTTGAGCGGAATGACGTTATCATTGTTTCAAGCGTATCCTGCATTTATTCTCTCGGAGACCCTTCCGAATATCAGAAAATGGTGCTTGGTCTTCGTCCCGGCATGCTTGCTGACAGAAACAAGGTCATATCGGCTCTTATTGAAATGAACTATGACCGAAACGATATTAATTTTGTGAGAAACAAGTTTCGCGTACGCGGTGATGTTCTTGAAATATTCCCGTCATCTTCAAGCGATAAGGCAATCCGTGTTGAGTTTTTCGACGATGAAATTGACCGCATATCCGAAATAAACGTTGTAACGGGCGAGCTTTTGCGCAGACTCAGCTACGTATCAATATTCCCGGCTTCCCACTACGCTATGACTCCCGAAAAAAGAGAGGCGGCATTGGGACAGATCGAGGAAGAAATGATCGAAAGGGGAGCTTACTTCCGGGCGGAGGGGAAGCTGATCGAGGCGCAGAGAATAGAAGAACGTACCCGTTATGACCTTGAGATGCTTCGTGAAATAGGATTTTGTCACGGTGTCGAAAACTATTCGAGAGTACTGTCTGGCAGAGAACCGGGCAGTACACCGTATACCTTGCTTGACTATTTCCCAAAAGACTATCTTTTGTTTGTTGATGAATCCCACGTAACCCTGCCTCAGGTAAGAGGTATGAGCGGGGGGGACAGGGCGCGAAAGCAGAATCTTGTTGATTTCGGGTTTAGACTGCCCTCGGCATTTGACAACAGACCCTTGTTCTTTGACGAGTTTGAGAGAAAGCTTGACAAGGTCATATACGTTTCTGCAACACCTGCCGACTACGAGAGAGAGCGTTCTGAAAATATAGTTGAACAGCTTATCAGACCGACAGGCCTTGTTGATCCGTCGGTTGAGGTAAGACCCATAAAAGAGCAGGTTGATGACCTTATGGGTGAGATAAGAGAAAGAGCTGAAAAGGGCGAAAGGGTACTTGTTACCACCCTCACAAAGAAAATGGCGGAGGACTTGACCGAATACTTATCTGCAAACAAAATTAAAGTTAAATACATTCACCACAACGTTGAGACTATTGAGCGAATGGAGATTGTCCGCGATCTGCGTATGGGTGTATTTGATGTGCTTGTGGGAATAAACCTGCTTAGAGAAGGACTTGATATTCCGGAGGTATCATTGGTTGCCATACTTGATGCCGACAAAGAAGGTTTTTTGCGTTCCGAGACATCTCTTATCCAAACAATAGGTAGGGCAGCGCGTAATGCAAACGGTAAGGTTATTATGTATGCCGATGAAATTACACGTTCAATGCGTGCTGCAATTGACGAAACTGAAAAGAGAAGAAAGGTACAGATAGCTTACAACGAAAAATACGGAATAGTACCAAAAACTATCAAGAAAAAGGTGCTTGATGTTATTGACATAGGCATGAAGGATGACGAAGACGGTAAACCTAAGAAGAAAAAGATACCCAAGAAAGATTACGAAAAGGCTATAGAAGAACTGACCAGAGAAATGAAGGACTGCGCAAAACGGCTTGACTTTGAGCGCGCGGCGTATTTGCGTGATCTTATTACAGGTATGCAAAAAGAAAAAAATAACACGGTCAATAAATAAGGAAAGGATTTGCAGACTGATAAAAAATGGCTGAAGAAAGAAAATTAACCGTAAAAGGTGTTAGGGTAAACAACCTAAAAAATATAGATCTTACAATTCCGAGGGACAAATTTGTAGTATTTACCGGATTGTCGGGGTCGGGCAAGTCATCTCTTGCCTTTGATACGATATACGCAGAGGGGCACAGGCGTTTTGTCGAGTCGCTGTCGTCATACGCGCGTATGTTTTTAGGACAACTGGACAAGCCGGATATTGATTCTATCGAGGGATTGTCACCCTCCATATCCATAGATCAGAAAACAACATCAAAAAATCCTCGTTCAACTGTTGGAACTGTTACGGAGATATATGACTATCTGCGTTTGCTTTACGCAAGAGTAGGTGTTCCTCACTGTCCTGTATGCGGAAAAGAAATAAGACAGCAGACAGTAGATCAAATTCTTGACAACATAATGAGCTTTGAGCAGGGAACGAGATTTATGGTACTTGCTCCGGTCGTAAGAGCAAAAAAGGGTATGCACGAAAAAGTGCTTGATTCCGCGCGTAAAAACGGATATGTCCGTGTAAGAGTAGACGGGTACACCTATGATCTCGGCGAACCTATAAAACTTGAAAAAAACATTAAGCATAATATTGATATAGTTATCGACCGTCTTGTTATGCGTAAGGATATCCGCACAAGGCTGAGTGACTCGGTGGAAAACGCCCTTGAACTTGCGGATGGTAATCTTGTTATAACCGTGCTTGGCATAGATGGCAAGAAGGATGAGGACTTTACCTATTCAACTAACTATGCTTGCGATGAGCATAATATCAGCATGGGTGAAATGGCGCCGCCTATGTTTTCGTTCAACAATCCTGCAGGCGCATGCGATGAATGTGCGGGACTTGGTGAAATGAGAAGTATGTCTATAGACAAACTTATTCCTGACAGAACACTGTCGCTTCGGGGCGGAGCTATTATGTGTAATGGTTTCAAGACACTTGAAGAAGAGTCTTGGAACGGTCCTTTATTTGAAGCAGTGGGTGAAAAATACGGCTTTACTATGGATATGCCTATAAAGGACTACTCAAAAAACGCATTTGATGTTCTTGTTTACGGTGATAATCAGGTATATGAGGTAAGAAGATCTTTTGGCGGCGTTGCAAGATGGAATACGGTAAAGTTTGAAGGCCTGCTGAAAATGATACAGCAGAGATACGATATGACGGGTTCGGAATATTATGAGCAGTTTATTGAAAATACCGCCTGCCCCAAGTGTAACGGTAAGAGACTTAAACCCGAATCACTTGCTGTAACTGTCGGCGGTAAGAATATACATGAATTTTGTTCTATGTCTGTATCAAAGGCATTGAAATTTGTAAACGGACTGACATTTACAGATATGGAATATAATATTGCCCGCGAGATAGTAAAAGAAATTAAATCGCGTTTAGGATTTCTCGAAAACGTAGGTCTTGAATATCTTACACTGACCCGGAAAGCAGGAACTCTTTCGGGCGGAGAAGCGCAAAGAATAAGACTTGCGACACAGATCGGCTCGTCTTTGATGGGAGTTATGTATGTGCTTGATGAGCCAAGTATCGGTCTGCACCAAAGAGATAATCACAAGCTTATTAATACATTGAAGCGTTTTCGTGATACTGGCAACAGCCTTATTGTAGTTGAGCATGATGAGGAAACAATGCTTGAATCCGATTATATAGTTGATATAGGACCGGGGGCGGGCATACACGGCGGTATGATTGTTGCTCAAGGTACACCCGAAGAGATAATGAAAAATGAAAAATCTATAACCGGCGAATATCTCTCGGGCAGAAAAAAGATTGCAGTTCCCGCGGCAAGAAGAAAAGGAAGCGGAAAATGCATTACTGTTAAGGGCGCAAGTGAACATAACCTAAAAAATATTGACGTTAAATTTCCTCTCGGTGTGCTGAATTGCGTAACAGGTGTTTCAGGTTCGGGTAAATCTTCTCTTGTAAACGGTATCTTGTATCAGGTTCTTGCGCGTGAGCTTAACAGGGCATATACCTATCCGGGCAAGTATAAAAAGATAGAGGGAATAGAGCACCTTGACAAGGTTATTGCAATCGACCAAAGTCCCATAGGCAGAACTCCGCGTTCAAATCCTGCAACATATACGGGGCTTTTCGGAGATATACGAGAGCTTTTTGCAAAGACTCCCGATGCAAAGCAGAGAGGATACGGCGCAGGACGTTTTTCTTTCAACCTTAAAGGCGGACGGTGCGAAGCCTGCGAGGGCGATGGTGTCAAGAAGATAGAAATGCATTTTCTTCCCGATGTTTATGTTACCTGCGACGTGTGCCGAGGAAAGAGATATAACAGGGACACGCTTGAGGTTAAGTATAAAAACAAGAACATTTTTGATGTTCTTGATATGACGGTTGAAGAGGGGCTTGAATTTTTCCAGGGAATACCAAAAATAAAGAACAAGCTTCAGGTTTTGTTTGATGTTGGACTTGGGTATATCAAGATAGGGCAGTCATCAACCACCCTTTCGGGTGGTGAGGCGCAGAGAGTTAAGCTTGCTACCGAGCTTTCAAAGCGAAGTACCGGTAAAACGGTGTATATACTTGATGAGCCTACTACGGGACTTCATACAGCTGATGTTGACAGGCTTATAACCATATTGAACAGGCTTGTTGATGAGGGCAATACGGTTATAGTTATTGAGCATAACCTCGATGTTATCAAGGTTGCCGATCATATAATTGACCTTGGTCCCGAGGGTGGAGACAAGGGTGGCGAGATTGTTGCCAGCGGTACTCCCGAAGAAGTTGCGCAAAACGAAAAATCATATACGGGCATATACCTAAAAAAAGTATTGAAATAATAAAAAACGCAATCTCTAAACAAGGCTTTATTTTTATATAACTTATAAAAGGATAACGAATTTAATTTCTGTTATTTGTTGGATTCTGTTTTGTTTTTCAAACAGTCGCAGGAGCAACCACCCGAGCTGTTGAAATTGCACGAACAGCATGAACCATTGTCCGGACAACCAATACATTTTTTTCCGCTTTTTTTGGCTTTTATAATATAACCTATTGCCAATCCAATAGCAACTCCGATTATTGCAAGTATAACAAAATCCATAAATCTTACCTTTTTTTCTTAATATATTTTATCATAACTTTTTTAGGCTGTTATTGTTTACTCAGTTAGCATATGCTTACTTTTATAGTAGATTATCACCAAATACAACAATTGTCAATACCTTCACAACAAATATCTATGCATTAACTAATAAAATAATATGATATATTTCTTAATTATATTAAGCAAGAAAACGGGATGCCCAAAATGAGCATCCTTATAGTTTTATTATTTATTTGTTTCTGTTGTGTCAAATACTTCAAATTTTGAAAATGACATAACAACATCGTTTCCATTTATATTGGCTTTAATGAGGACAGGCAAGGAGGTTTCGGTTGATATATAAAGCTTTACGCTTCCAAATGGACAGGAAAACTCTGCTATATTTACCTTCACTCCGTTAAGCATTTCCGGCTGGGTAGAAATAAGCTCGTTCTTGGATAAGGAAAACAAATTTAAGGTTTCGGCTGTAATGTTTGAGCCGTCTTTCAGGGGAATATGTACATTACCTGTTGAGAAAAATAATCCGTCTTTGTTTTTTTCTATACATACACCGCTTATGGTATCGGGAGCGGTAAAGGTCAATATAAAATTGTCATTATCGTTTTTTGTTATATTAACCGAATACTTTTCGGAATTAATTTCAAGGGTTGCGTCTGCTTCAAATTTTTTCGATTGATATTCCAGAAAGGGGGGAGTTGTTTGAGTGCATCCTATTAATAAGACTGTAATAAGAATAATTATTGAAACTGCAATTTTTTTGATCATAATATTATACCCCTGTTTTTTGATTTTTGGTAAATTCTATTCTAAAAAGCAAAAATTTATTCGTATAATACATGCGAATAGTTTTTTTAGGGATATAACAAAACGCTTAACGAAAACAAACCTTAGGTTTTCATTGTGTTAAAACTGTGGTTTGTTTTACGATTATATACTTATTGTATAAATAATACCGCTATTTTAGTTGACAATATTTTATAAATGTGTTATTCTAAAGAGTAACAGAAAATGTATTTTAGCAATGAAAACGGAGGAAAAATTATGCAGGCTGTAATAAGTGTAACAGGAAAGGACAATATTGGTATTGTTGCAAAGACATCAAACATTTGCGCTGAATATAATGTAAATATTGCTGACGTATCGCAGACGATTCTTCAGAATTATTTTGTTATGATCATGCTGGTTGATATTGATAATATAAGCGTACCTTTTAATGATTTTGTTGATATAATGTCCGAGATGGGCAAGCAGAATAATCTTGAGATACATACAATGCACGAAGATATCTTTAATTCTATGCACAGAATCTGACGGGGGATAATATGCTTAATATTCACGATATACAAGAAACTATAAATATGATACGGGACGAAAATCTTGATATTCGTACGGTAACTATGGGTATCTCGCTTTTTGACTGTGTAAGCGATGATGAGAACAGACTTAATGACAAGATCTATGACAAGATAACAAAATCTGCAGAGAAGCTTGTTTCTGAGTGTGAAATGATCGAGAAGCAGTATGGTATACCGATCATTAACAAGCGTGTTTCCCTTACACCTATTTCGCTTATCGGCGGAGGCATAAGTCCTGACGGTTACGTTAGAATAGCGCACACTCTTGACAGGGCGGCGCAGACTCTCGGTATAAACTTTATAGGTGGATTTGGTGCTTTGGTTGAAAAGGGCATGACTGTAGGGGCTGCAAACCTTATTGAAGCTATCCCGCAGGCTTTGGCTGAAACGAACCTTGTTTGCTCATCAGTAAATGTTGCATCTACCAAGGCCGGTATCAACATGGATGCCCTTGCAAAGATGGGACACATTATTAAACAGGCGGCATATCTTACAAGAGACAGAGATTCGATAGGATGCGCAAAGTTTGTAGTATTTGCAAATGTTCCGCAGGATAATCCCTTTATGGCGGGTGCATTTCACGGCGTGGGTGAAAATGAAAAAATTATCAATGTCGGTGTATCGGGTCCAGGTGTTGTCGCAAGTGCTATAAAGCGCGCAGGAAATTGCAGAATAGATGAACTTGCAGAGGTTATAAAAAAGACGGCATTTAAAATTACAAGAGTAGGCCAGTTGGTTGCTTATGAGGCATCATCAAGACTTGGTGTACCTTTTGGTATAGTTGACCTTTCCCTTGCTCCTACTCCTGCTGTAGGCGACTCCGTTGCATACATTCTTGAGGGAATGGGACTTGAAAAATGCGGTGCTCACGGTACGACAGCAGCACTGGCTATGCTTAATGACGCAGTAAAGAAGGGTGGAGTTATGGCTTCGTCTCATGTAGGCGGTTTGTCGGGGGCATTTATACCCGTATCAGAGGATGCGGGTATGATAAGCGCGGCAGCTACAGGTGCATTGACTCTTGAAAAGCTGGAAGCTATGACTGCTGTTTGCTCGGTTGGTCTTGATATGATAGCAATTCCGGGTGATACACCTGAAGAGGTTATTTGCGGTATTATTGCTGATGAAATATCTATTGGTGTTGCAAACACAAAGACAACTGCTGTAAGAGTAATTCCCGCATACGGAAAGAAAGAAGGGGACAGCGTTGTGTTCGGCGGGCTGCTCGGCGAAGCGCCTGTAATGCACGTAAACACCAACTCACCTGCTGTGTTTATAAATCGCGGTGGACGAGTACCTGCTCCTATACATAGTTTGAAGAATTAAAAAATACTCTGCCATAACGTCTTATTAAAAGTTTTTGAAGGAGTCAAGAGGGTGCTTTTATTAAAAAGTGCCCTCTTGTGTGTTTTTGTTTAATTAAATCAATTTCTCTTTTGTCCATGAAAATGTAAATTTTATATATATTTTATTGAAAATATATACGTATTGGTAGTATAATAATATTAATTAATAATATAAAAGGGTGCAATATGAAAAGAAAGATTATTTACTTATTAATAACTGCAATTGCAGTAATTTTTGTTTTTGTTTCATGTGGACAAAAAAGTGATTTTACCTATGAACAAGTTGAAGGCGGAATCGTAATAACAGGATATACCGGAGAAAATATGAATGTCGTTATTCCGGAACAGATTGGCGGAGAGAATGTTGTTGCCATTGGCGAGGGGGCATTTGATGCAATGCTGATAGAAAGTATTGAGCTTCCCAAAAGTGTAACTGAAATAGGCAAATATGCTTTTAGACGTTGTGGTAATCTTACAACGGTAAATATTCTTGGAAATCTTAAGACAATTCCTGCCGGAGCATTTAATTTTTGTTCATCATTGACCGAAATAGACTTTCCTGATACAGTGGAGATCATAGGTGAAAATGCTTTTGGAAAATCATCTCTTACAAAAGTTATATTACCTGATTCGGTAAAGACAATCAACGACTATGCTTTCTATCACTGCGCTTCGCTTAAAACATTTATCGGTGGAAACGGTCTTGAAAAGATAGGAAACAACGTTTTTGGAGGTTGTACATCACTAAATGATATTACTTTAAAAGAAGGTATTAAAACCATAGGTGAATATGCTTTTTCGGCTTGTAATACTCTGACAAATATTGACATACCGACAAGTCTTGAAAAGTTATCAGTAGGTATTTTTTCTTCCACTGCAATAACAGAAATATTTGTTCCGAGCGGTATAAAGACTATTGAATCCTATGCCTTTGCAGGTTGTAAATATTTGAAAAATGTGTATATTCCGGAAACTGTGGAAAAAATGGAAATTGATATTTTTAATGAATGTAAAGACTTTGTTATCTGCGGTATAAGAGATTCAGAAGCAGAAATATTTGCCGATACCTACGGATTTAAGTTTCAAGTGCATAAGTTTGATTAATAAAAAAGAGCTGTAGTCAAAACGATTTTCGGATAATTGTTTTAATACAGTTCTTTTAAAGTTTTTGGTATTACAGATCTACAACGACAGGTTCATGGTTTATGGCAGGAAGATATTTTTCAAGAATATCTTTTGTTTTTATTTTTAGTGTGGATGTATTAATGCAAGGATGGCATCTTACAAATTCGCTCTCGTATATTTCTCTGTCAAGAATAAGACGGACTTTGTTGTTTTTATCATTTGCAAGACCCATAATACTGACTGAACCGGGGGTTATATCAAGATATTCAAGCATTTTTTCTGCAGGTGCAAACGAAAGGCGGGCGCTTCCAATCTGTTGTGAAATATCTTTTGTCTTAAACGGCTTTTTGCCGGGCATCATTAATAAATAAAAGTTTGTCATTTGTCTGTTGCATAAAAATAAATTTTTGCATATATCGACGCCGATTATTTTCTCGACTTTTTCGCAGTCTTCGATAGTATCCGCGGCATCGTGATCTGCTCTTTCATATTCTATACCAAGAGAATCAAGAAGGTCATATACTTTAATTTCTTTTTTGAGACGATTTTCCTGTTTTTCGGGTCTTCCTTTGTACAGTGTTGAATTAACAAAAAAACTCTTTGTTTCCATTATAATATTCCTTTCGGTTTGGCTATTACTAGTATTTGTATTTTTTTCTTTTTACTATTAAAAATATAATATTTACAATGACAGCTAAGATTTCCGCAACAACAATAGACAGCCATATTCCGTTAATATCAAATATAAGAGGCAATATCATTACTGCTGCTATCTGAAATACTAATGTTCGAAGGAAGGATATGATTGCTGAGGTAATACCGTCATTGAGCGCTGTGAAAAAAGATGAACCGTATATTGCAAGTCCTGAAAACAGAAATGAGAACGAGTATATAACAAAACCTTGGAGAGTCAAATTCAAAAGCGTTTCGTCATAACCTACAAACAGGATTGACAATGGTTTGGCAAGAAACTCTGCTAAAATAAGCATTGCAACAGAGCAAATATTTATTATTACAAGGCTTTTCTTGAGCAGGCTTTTCAGCTCTTTATGGTTTTTTGCACCGAAGTGATAGCTTATAATGGGAGCTATTCCTACAGAATAACCTATGAAAATTGCAAGAAAAATCATATTTACGTACATTAAAACACCGTATGCGGCGATACCGTCTTCACCTGCGTACTTTATGAGCTGTAAATTGTAGAGCATACATACAAGGGACAAAGAAATGTTTGACATAACCTCCGATGAGCCGTTTGTACAGGTCTTTATCAAAGTTCTTACGTCAAATATAGTTGATGAAAGTTTTAAAAGAGAAGTATTTTTTCTACAGAAATATATTAACGGAATAATTCCGCCGATAACCTGGCTTGCCGCCGTTGCAATCGCCGCGCCTGCCAGTCCCCAATCAAATACAGCAATCAACATAGCATCAAGAGCCATATTGGTTACCCCCGAAGCTATTGTAGTCCAAAGTCCCAACTTTGGTTTTTCTGCAGTTATAAAAAAGCTTTGAAACTCAAATTGGAGCATAAAGAATGGCATGGCTATTAATATTATTGAGCCGTAAAGCACACAGTAGTCAATCATTTGACCTTCCGCTCCCAGCAAAACTGCAATAGGACGTATAAATAATATTCCGAGGATAGCTAAGACTACGCCGGTTATTATTGATGTATAGACTATGAGCGAAAATTGCATATTAGCTTTTTGTTCTTGCTTCTGTCCCAGCGATTTTGCAACAAGTGCACTTCCGCCTGTTCCGAACATAAAGCCAAACGCGCTTAGTATCATAATAAACGGATAAATTATATTTACTGCTGCAAACGGCATTTTTCCGACGTAGTTAGATACAAAATAACCGTCGACCACACCGTATATAGAAGTGAAAACCATCATAATAATGGAGGGAAGGGTAAATCTCAAAAGTTTTTTGTATGTAAAATGATCCGATAATTGAATTCTCATTTACTTCTCCAAAATAATATTTATAAGCCTATATATTATACAGTAATATTTTTGTATAATCAATACATTTTTTGTTTTAAGTTCAATTAAACTACAAAAAGTATTATTACGTTGGATATTGTCAAAAAGAAAGTTGACAAACAAAAAGGTTTAGTGTAAACTTAAACTGTAAGAAAAAACCATTTTTAAATTTTAAGCGGAGATAATCATATGAACATTGAAAAAGTAAAAATTGTTGCCGATTCGTCTGCTGATATTTTGTTTCTTAAGAAAATTGCTTTTGCTTTGGCGCCGTTGAAAATAGTAACGGCAGAAAAAGAATATATAGATGACGAAAAATTAGACGTAAAACAAATGGTTGACGATTTGCAAAAATACAGTGGAAAGTCATCTACATCTTGTCCCAATACTGCTGACTGGTTAAAATGTTTTGACGAAGCTGAATATATATTCTGTGTAACCATTACCGCATCTCTTTCGGGAAGCTATAATGCGGCATGTCTTGCAAAAAAAGAATACGAAGAAAAATATCCCGGAAGAAAGGTTTATGTTATTAATTCGCTGTCTACAGGTCCCGAAATGTGTCTGATAATAGAAAGGCTTGAACAGCTTATCGGTGAGAGTAAAGATTTTGAAATTGTTTGCAGACAAATAGAAGAATATATGAGCAAAACAGGACTTTTGTTTATGCTTCAGTCTATGAAAAATCTGGCGAACAATGGAAGAGTAAGCCATGTTGCCGCAAAAATGGCAGGTATTCTCGGTATCCGCGCCTTAGGTAAGGCAAGCGACAGGGGGGATCTTGAGATGTTGGAAAAATGCCGAGGAGAAAAAAGGGCGCTTGATGCAATTGTGGAACAACTGAAAAAGCAGGGATATAAAGGAGGACGTGTTAGAATTTCACATTGCTTTAACGAAAAGTTTGGAAATGATCTTAAAGAAAAATTGTTGAATGAATTTAAGAAAATTGATGTAAAGCTCTATAATTGCAGGGGACTTTGCAGTTTTTATGCAGAGCTGGGAGGTCTTCTTGTAGGTTTTGAAAAAGCGTAATTAAACGAAATAATAGTATTTTGATAATTACTACTCATCTAAGCTTGTACTTTTTTCCAAGGATAGCAGACGTTTATATTTAGAGCATACAGTCGCGTGAATAAAATGATAATTAAAAGCATTCGTTATACACATAGCTTATTTTTTAAATATGTGTATTTGAATGCTTTTTTTATAACTAAAATAGGTGTTTTATAAAAGGTAAAAGGGTAGATTAGGTCTTATTTATATATTCATTTAGATTATTAGTCGGGGGCATACAACTGTTATTTATACATACATAATAAGTCGTTTTATTGTTTTTTAGAGAATATTCTTTTGTAGGCTTTGATAAAAAAACAGTAATTGTGTCGGGAGGAAGCTCATTAGGTAAATTGTTTTTATCTGTTTGACCGTTTGAAACAACAGTTATTTTCATAGGTGGTAGGGTATATTCTAAAAGAGCTGTCAAAAACATTGCATATCCTGCGGGATATTGAGATGCAGCCTTTGCAAGAAAATCCAACTGCTTTTCTGCCGCAATTTTGTATTTTTCTTTATTGGTAATAAAGAATAAACGAGTAAGATTATATGCCATTAAGGAGTTTCCGCTGGGAATAGCTCCGTCATAGGCTTCTTTTGGGCGGGAGATCAGCTCTTCGTGATGTTTACTGTACAGATAAAAGCCACCTGCACCGTCGCCAAAGTCGTCTATGACCTTATCACATAATCGGATTGCTCGTTTTATATATTCATTATCCAAGGTTGCTTTATACAGGGCAAGCTGGGAAAAGATATATGAAGCATAATCGTCTAAAAAACCTCTTACTCCGTGTTTTTCCAGGTGAAAGCTTACAAAAAGCGTGTTATCTTCACACAGATATTTCTGTAAAAAAACATCGGCATTATGTGCGGCAGTTAGATATTTTTCATTTTTGCTAACAAGAAACAGTTCGCACATAGCGGCAATCATTAACCCATTCCACGAGGTTAAAATCTTTTCGTCACGGTGAAGAGAGTAACGTTTTTTTCGATAACTGTCAAGCTTGGAAAAATAATTTTCAAAGGATTTATCAAAGGTCTTGCTTTTCAAAAGGTTGGGAATATTTTTTCCTTCAAAATTTCCTCTGTCGCTGATATCAAAATGACGGTTAAATTTTTCACCGATATCCTGCCCCAAAACATTAATTATTTCATTTGGTGTAAACAGATAGTATTTTCCTTCCTCGCCTTCAATATCGGCATCCTGTGAACTGTAAAATCCGCCCTCGCGCGATGTCATTTCGCGCATAATATAGTCAGCCGTTTTTTCTGCAATTTCGAGATACAATTCTTTTTGTGTTAGTGAATATGCCTTGCAGTAGGCAAGTATCAGAAGTGCGTTATCATACAGCATTTTTTCAAAGTGGGGAACAAGAAATTTTTGGTCTGTAGAATAGCGGCAAAATCCAAAGCCGATATGATCAAACATTCCGCCTCGGTACATTTGTGTGAGCGTGTGTTCTGACATATTCAAGCATGAGATGTTTTTATAGCGTTGATAATAAGAAAGCAAAAACAAGATATTATGCGGAGTGGGGAATTTCGGCGCGCCGCCGAAACCGCCATATTTTTTGTCGTAGAGTTGTTTATATAATTCTACGGCATAATGGCTTAATTCCATATCCGCTGTTTCTGTATCGGAATACGTTTTATTCAGTTGAGCGACAATCTTATCAGATTGTTGTAATAATATATTGCGATCATGAACCCATTTTTCATGTATTGCCATAAGAAGCTCGCGCATCCCAATCATACCGCCGCGCGTTGTTTTGGGGAAATAAGTTCCGGCAAAAAACGGCTTTTGATCTGCGGTCATAAAAATACTTGTAGGCCAACCACCGCTGCCGGTAAAAGCTTGACAGACCGACATATATACGCTGTCAATATCGGGGCGTTCTTCTTTATCAACCTTTATTGATATAAAATAATTGTTTAATATTTCGGCAATTTCTTTGTCTTCAAAGCTCTCATGAGCGATAACATGACACCAATGGCAAGCACTGTAACCAATACTTAAAAAAATAGGCTTGTCCTCTTGCTTTGCGCGTTCAAAAGCCTCCTCGCACCAAGGATACCAGTCAACCGGATTATCTTTATGTTGGAGTAAATACGGACTTGTTTCATATGCTAATCGATTGCTCAAATCAATTACCTCCTTTGTTATTAAATTTATTTTTTGCAACATACCGTCTTGTTATGCAAATACTTGATATGTATATCTGCCAATGATGTATGAGATACTACTATTAATTACATTTGGAGGTTTAATAATATGAAAAAATATGAAATGCCTATAGGTTTTGGTATGGCACTTGCTCAAAACCCCGAGGCAATGGAAAAATTTTCTGCTCTCAGCGAAGATAAAAAGAAAGAAATTATAGATGGAACCCATTCTATAAAATCAAAAAAAGAAATGCACCAATATGTGTCAAACATTACGGTGCAGTAAAAACGTTTATATTTTAATTTGCAATTCTATTTATCAGCCATTTAATCCAAAATTTTTCGTCAGGGGATCTTGATACAGCGGTATATTGGGTGTGATAAATGTAAACACCACGAACAGAACACCAATTAAGCAAATGAGTATAAATGCAATCCATGGATGGTTGCATTGTATGCTGTTCTTTTTGAGAAGCCGTGTTTCCAAAATAAATGTAGCTGCCGCTGAAATAAAAAATATCGCAATGTTAAACCAGTCGGGTGATTTTCCAAATGCTCCGTTGTAAGTATAAAACAGTACGGGAATCAGTAAAAGCCCTGTTACAATTCCTGCAAGCTTTATACACCAAAAGTTTTTGTAATCCTTAAAATATTTACTTTGTATGAGTGCAAAGATTAGTAACGGGAAATACAATAACTTCATATGTTCCCAAGTCGACTCGTTTATACCCGAAAACGGAGCAATAAAAATGCTCTCATTTGCCCAGTCATATAGGAAGTGAAGCAGTGTTCCTCCCAGCGCCGTAAACGCAAATCCCCAAAATTGCCAAATTGATATATCTTTTTTCATGCTTTGTACCGCCTTAATGTGTATTAATAAAATTTTATGCAAAGGATAATACTGTTATTCTGCTACAGGATGTATTTATTTTTTTGTTTGCTGTTTCCTCGTGTTCCGTGCTTGAAAGTGGAATAACTGTGTTGAAAAAACAACCTCGCAGTGTTGGAAAGCCAATATACTGCGAGGTTGTATTTGTTTCGAAGGGAGAAAATCAGTTGAACTGCGAGTGATACAGGGAGTGATAAAATCCGCCTTGCTTTATAAGTTCTTCGTGATTTCCTTGCTCAATGATTGCTCCGTCTTTGACAACAAGAATGATATCAGCATTTTGAATGGTTGAAAGTCTGTGGGCAATAATAAAGCAAGTTTTGTTTTCCATAAGCGCGGTCATCGCGTTTTGTATTTGTATCTCGGTACGCGAGTCAACATTCGATGTTGCTTCATCAAGAATGAGAATGGGAGCTTTTGAAAGAAATGCGCGAGCAATGGTTATAAGCTGTTTTTGACCTTTGGAGATATTAACTCCGTCGTCTGAAAGAATTGTATTATATCCGTCGGGCAAACTCATGATATATGAGTCTATCTTTGCTGCTCTTGCCGCCGCATATACTTCCTCTGGTGTTGCATCCTCTCTTCCGTATACGATGTTGTCGTATATAGTGCCGCAGAACAGCCAGGTGTCCTGAAGCACCATATTAAAAGCAAGCCGCAAATCCGTACGTTTGAGATTTGTTGACGGTATGCCGTCAATAAGTATTTCTCCGCTTTGGTAATCGTAAAAGCGCATAAGTAGATTAATTATAGTGGTTTTGCCAGCGCCTGTAGGTCCTACTATAGCTACTGTCTGTCCCTTTTTTGCATTTACAAATACGTTTTTAAGTATCGTTTTATCTTCTGTGTATCCAAATGTTACATTATCAAGACAAACATTGCCATTGACATCCTTTAATTCTTTTGCACCGTCAGTATCTGTCTTTTCGGCTTCTTCGTCAAGAACTGTAAAGACACGTTCTGCGGCAGAGAAGGCGGACTGAATTTCGTGAAGTATATTGGAAAACTCATTGATAGGACCGGCAAATTTTCTGGAATATTGAACGAACTGTGCAACACCGCCAAGAGTGATGAAAAAGATAGAGGTGGCAAGTACCGTGCCGTTTTGAGAGTACATATACAGTATCCCGCCCATAATTGCAACAAGGGTTAGTGAAATATTATTAATGAAGTTTATGGTAGGGAAAAGCAGTGCTGCATTGTATTCTGCTTTATAGAAAGCATCCATTGCCTCATCATTTATTTTATTAAAACGCGAGGATATTACATCCTGCCTTCCGTAAGCAGAAATGGTGCGTGAACCGGTAAGCATTTCCTCTGCAAAACCGTTTAGTTCACCGTATTTTTTTGCTCTCTTGCTGAAAAGCGGACGGACTTTTTTAGAACGGTATCGGGTAAAAAGTAAAGATACAGGAACGGTTAACGTAAATATAAGTATCATCGGCTTTGATATCTGCCACATAAACACGAGCGAACCCACGACAGTATAAATACTCGTCAGTATCTGCACAAGATCGTGAGAGAGGGTGCTGTTTATGGTGTCAATATCGTATGACAGATGACTTATTATATCGCCTGTCGCGTGGGTATCAAAATAGCTTATGGGAAGTGTAGTCAGCTTCTCAAAAACCTGCTTTCGCATCTTGTATATGATCCTCTGGCTCAGATGTATCATAACTACCGAGAGAACGTAAGACAGCAGTGCCGAGATTAAATAGCACGCTAACATATACACTATGTTTTCCCAAACTGTAGCAAAATTCACACCGCTTTCAAGCTCAATAGCGTCAATAGCTGCCCCCGAGTATCTTGGGCCTAATAGCGAGAGTTGGTTTGCTCCAAGCGTAAGAAGCAAGGCAATAATAAACAAAGGCCATTGCTGTAATACGTATTTACTTAACCTTATAAAGATACCTTTTTTATTTTTTGGTTTTGTATTTTTATCAGTCAAGAAAAGCACCTCCCATCTGCGAATTGCTTATTTCCTTGTATTCTGCACAATTTTTCATAAGCTCTTCGTGTTTACCGCAACCGATAATAGCGCCATTATCAATGACGAGTATGAGATCGCAGTTTTTAACCGAGCTTACTCTTTGGGCTACGGTTATAACAGTAGAATCGGGAAGAGCTTCCGCAAGAGCCCCACGCAGATTGGCATCGGTCTTATAGTCAAGAGCCGAGGATGAATCGTCAAGTATCAGTATTTCGGGACGCCCCGCTATCGCGCGGGATATCAGCACACGTTGGCGTTGTCCACCCGAGAGGTTTGTTCCTCCGGTGGTTACACCGTGAGAGTACCCATCTGAAAAGGCGGTTATGAAATCGTGTGCCTGGGCGGTCTTTGCCGCATTTACAATATCCTTACTTGAAATATCACGGCCAAAACGAATGTTTTCTTCTATGGAATCTGCATAAATAAAGTCATTTTGAAATACTACGCCAAACATTGAGGTAAGCTCCTGGTGAGTATAAGAGCGTACATCTTTGCCATTAATACGGATTATGCCGGAGTTTGTATCGTAAAACCGCATAAGAAGGCGCAAAAGTGTTGATTTTCCGCTTCCCGTAGCACCTATAATACCAAGTGTTTCACTTCTCTTTAAGGAAAAGGAAACATTCTTTATATTATTTTCTTTTCCAAGATATGAAAACGTTACATTTTCAAAGGAAACATGAAATGATGTATCACCTTTTCCGTCATCTTGTATGATTTCGAGTTCGCTATTCTGTTCCATTATCTGTGAAATTCGTTTGGCAGAGGCAGCGCACTTGGTATACATAACAAACATTCTCGAAAGCGACATCATCGCCATGGATATCAGTGTAAAATATTGCATAAACGCAATTACCGTTGTTGCGGAAGAGGTATTATTTGCTACAAAATAGGCACTGGTTGCAATGACTGAGACTATACCTATATTCATAAGCAAGGTCATAATGGGGTTTACTATACCCATAATGATTCCCGCTTTGGTTTCATTATGCTTGAGTGTCATATTTGCTTTGTCGTAACGTGCGTTCTCGTAATCCACCTTTGAGAGAGCTTTGATAACGCGAATTCCTTGCGCATCCTCACGAACAACTCTTACCATTCCGTCCACAGATTGCTGAACTTTGGAGTAAAGAGGTACGCCCATACGTGAAATACTGTAAACCACAATAAAGATAAAGGGTAAGGTGGCAATCATAACAAGGGCAAGCTTTTTGTCCATAACTAACGTGATAATACTTCCGCCGAGCAGTAGAATCGGCGCACGGATACCCATTCGTTGCATCATACCAATAAAATTCTGTATGTTGTAGGTGTCGGATGTGATCCTCGATTCAAGCGATGGAATGGTAAAACGGTCAGTACTTCTTGCCGAAAGATGAAGGGTTTTTGAAAATAGCTCCTTTCTCATACGGGTAGAGAATAGCATTGTTGTTTTTGCCGCCATCCTGTTGGCAATAATATTGCCAAGACAAGCAACAACAGCGCAAACTGTCATAATAATTCCAAAAAATAGAATTTTTTCAATTTGGTTGGTTTCTATTACATTTTCAAGTATATAGGTAAGCAAAAAAGGAATTATTAATTCTGCCACAGTACCAATAATTTTGATTGTAATTCCTGCTGATATTCTTGAAACTAACGGCTTTAAATATGTAAATACCCACTTCATTTGTTATCCTCTTGTTTCTCAATAATTTTTCTTGCTTTTGCCTGCATACGTCTTAACACTGAATCAAATATATCAAGTTCATCTTGCGGTATTTCCTCGGATAAAAGCGTCATCCATTCAATTGAGGCTGTCTTTATCTCGGGAAGTACGGCAAGCATTTTCTCAGTGGGGGAGACTGAAAATTGCCGTTTATTATTTGGCAGAGGTTGTCTGGAAATGTATCCTTTCTCCTCAAGATAATTAAGGTTTCTTGCTACAGTGCTTTTGTTAACGCAAAGTTCTTTTGCAAGTTCTTCTTGAGAACGACCGGGTTCACGGCATATAGCCAAAGCATAGGCGTAATGACCGCTTTGCAGATCGTTTGCTGAAACCCTGCTGTGTCTATAAATCGCTTGTGAACGGCTAATGTTGTTCAGCATTTTCATGAATTTCGACATAATATACCTCTTAAAACTTAATAGTTGTGTTGGCAACAGTTTCTTTTGCAACTATTATAACCAAAACTTTAATACATGTCAACTGAAAGCAGAAATTATAACAAGAAATTTAATAAAAATGCAAACATCCTTAAAAATATGAAAACAATTTTTAATCAGAGTTAATTTTACGAAGTTGGGTAAAAAGGACTGTTTCTAATTGTTTTAGTATCCGTGCCGAAAACAAAAAGCTCGATCCACACGGTGGTACTGCCGCCGTCTCTGGTGGAGGTGCTGAGAAAGTATAAGGAGACGCTGAGCTCTCGGTGGATGTTTCCCTCGCCGAACAATCCCGATGTGCTGAACACAAATATTTATGATGAAGTAATTGCCGTTGAAAACGATGAAGCATTGTGGCTTCTGCAATCGGTATTGGGGCAAATGTTGCCGTAGAATAGTTCTTCAAGTGTTGATCTCATATAATTATCCTCATAAAAGTTCAGTAGGATAATTGTAACGCGGAGTTGCACGTTTGCGAATAAGGCGAGGATGTTGTTTGCGGAAAAGTTGCAATAAAATGCAATATTTTTATATGCAAAAAACTGTTGAAAGTAGCTTTGTCTTGTGATATAATAAAAGCATAGTAAATACAATTAGACTATGTTTAGGAGATAATAATTTGAATAAATCTGAACAGCTATTGAGCGCCTTTTCAGAAGATTATTTCTTTAAGGAACTTGTGATTGATGAATTGAAATTTACCCCCGAAGGTTCCACAGAAATGGAAGTGGCTGATTTACTTATTAATCTTGGTAATATTATTATTGCAATTCAGCTCAAATCTCGAAATGCTGAAGATAAAACTGGTAATTCCATTCTCGAAAGTAAATGGCTTCAAAAGAAATGTAAAATTGCAAAAGGACAAGTCAAGGAAACATTGCAGTTTATTTCATCTGGTACACTTCCAAATTTTCGTAACAAACGTGGTCAAGCTATAACTCTACAGCCTAATGCTGAAGTAATCCCATTAATTGTTTTTGAAAATAGTCAAATAGGAGATTATCCTCATTTATTAACGAGACATTCTGATACTGGCATAAATATAAATTGTATGTCCTTTTCTGATTATTGTGAAATGTGTCGTGTTTTGGTTACACCTATCGAAATAGTTGAATATCTTGAATATAGAAAAATAATATATGAAGAACACGGTGACATCAATATTATGATTCTTAATGGTCATAATAATGAAATGGTTCTTACAAACCCACAAATAAACGAATCACTAGTGCATCACTTTTTGGCTGAAAAATATGGGATGAAAGAAGCAGAAAAACAAAAACTGGTAATACAGTATTTTAGGAATTTTCTTCATCTTTTACCAGAACGAACAGTAAACAGATCATCACAAACTGGATGTTATGAGGTTCTATTATTTCTTGCACATTTTCATAGATATGAAATAGCTGAATTTTGGGACTTGTTAGAAAACACTAAAATAGAGGCCAAAAATAAAAAAATGGGAGTCAGGCACTCTCTTCGTTCCAATACAAGTAAATATGTAATAATGTTTATGGCTAACGGTTTAGTTCCAATTGAATTGTTATTGCCTAGCATTAGGCGTGTTGTTGAACCCAAAAAGGTTTTTGAAATTGAGATTCACTGGTTCAACGACGATGAATTCGGCATAGATTTTTTGCTTTGGGATGACACGAAGTAAATATAATATTCTCCTAATAAGTAGCTAAATAATTATAACATTAGTTAAGTTATTCGCAAATTAGTATTAGGGGATAGCGTGAGTTTGCAAGTTATAATTATTACTATGCTTTATATCATAATTACCTTATGTTCTCACCAAGCAAATCAACCTATATTTACACATTTCCCCATATATGATACAATTGTAGCCAATAAACTGGTTGATTATAGTATGCATATAAACACAAAAACATTATACCAAATTAGGAGTAACAGAAAATGATTACAGCTTCAAAAAAACAAAAGAAAGTCAAATTTTGGGTCTTGATAATTGTGGTAGTTTTATCAATAACGCTCGCTATGACATTATTATATTTTATGGCGTTAAAGCCCACCTATAATGAAGCAATAGTATTGTATAAAGATGCTTTCAGTGATTATAACAGAGTTGTTTCTGAATATAGTACTAAGGTTGAACAGATTAATCAAGAAAATGAAAAACTAAAGAGTGCTATTAATAGTTTACAAGAGATTGTTTCATTTGGAGAGAAGCCATACGATCCCGACACTATTACCAATGCTAACGCGGCAATTAACAAAGGTAAAATTGCTACAATAACTATTCCCAAATGGGAGGATAAAGCATTAAAAGTGCCAACTGATTTCAATATATTTCAAACCAAATCTATTAAACAAGCCGTTGAAAAAACAAAGGATTATTCTTCAAGCCTTACAACCATTGTTGGATTGATGAAAATTCCAGATTACTCAGAAGTGCTTTCTACAATTGATGAAGCAAAAAATGTTTTAGAAAAAAGCATAAAGCAAATGAAGCAAGTAACTTGTCCAAGCGAATCCTTTGTATTAGAAAGAATAACAAACATCAGGAACCAAGCAGGAATGACGGATGTTATTTCTTTAACTGAGGATAACGATCCGGAAAACTACATTGGCAAGGCGGGTTGGTATACTGTAAAAGTTGTTTTTCGTCACAAAGACGTAGAACACTATGGGTTAGAAAGTGGCTCGTTAACTTTAAATCAGGTTGGAAATCCAGCCGGGGGATGCATTGAGGTATATAGAACCGAGGAAGATGCGGAACGCAGGGCAAACGAGCTTAAATCCCAAGAAGGCACTGTCAAAAGCCCGGGCGCAAGAGTTGTTTGTGGCACGGTAGTAATTAGAGTTTCGGACAGCCTCAAGGCATCATATCAACAAGAGTTATTAACGCTTATTGTTGACGAATTGATTAGGCTTGAGGATGGGAATCAAAACCTCCCTCCAGAAACTCCCCCTGAAGAACCCTCATTCCAAGAACCTCCCCCTCCAGAAACAACTCCCCCCCTGCCTGACGAAACAGAATCCCCCGTAGAAGATGTACCACCATTCGTTCTGATACAACCTGTTGATCGAAGCCAAGAGGCAGTGGTCGAAGCCGAAAAACGAGCACAAATGTATTTCCCAACAAATAGACAGAACATAAAAGAATGTCTTACCATTCCTTCTGTTTACAATGACTTTGAAGTTTTTTCAGAAAGTGAAGCTGAGTACGCTATTAACAATGCAAATATAAATTGGGGAGAACATGCACTACAAACTGCAAAAAATTATGTTCAAAACAATCCTAATAGCACTTTTACACCATACGACATAACTTCTTTGTTTGATTGGACGTTAAACTTTCAAGAATTCGAGTTGTTGTATGCGGTGAATAATTGTGGTGTAAATTGGTATGATGCAGCTGTAAAATATGCTGAATATTTAGATTATTATATTTTTGATGACAACTATAATTATGAGGGGCACAGAATTTATAAAGAGCAAATGATTAATGAGATAACAAAACACGGTTTTACTAACGAGCAAGCTATATATGGTGTTAACAATTGTTCTATTGATTGGGAAAGTCGAATCGACAAAACCATTATCAAAGGAGAAGGGTAATAATTGAATCAAAAAAGTTAAGCTTATAGAATGAATAAAAGGGTGCTCTGAAAAATAAAACAGAGCACCCTTTCAGAATAAAGTAGCTTAATTGTTGTATTAATTATTAACATTCAAAATATCAATAAGAGCATTTTGCAATACATTGGAAAAATTCACATTATTTCGTTCAGCTAAATTATTAAGCCATGAAGGAATAGTTAATGTTTTTTTAACAGCTTTATCACTTGTGTTTTTCAGATATTCTACTAAATTAAATTTAATAAGCACTACAGATTCATTTTTATCTAATATAATATCAGTGGGCGCACTAGGTTTGGGAAAAACAAAATTATTATCTTCATTTTGTGCGTATAAACCAATTGCATCTATAGACATTTTATAAGCTTCATCAATAGAATCACCTTCAGTATAACATCCAGGTAAATCTGGAAAACTAACAGAAAAACCAACCTCTTCTTTTGTGAAAACGGCAGGATAGTAATAAGTTATATTCATTTTTCTCTCCAATCTTAATCATTTCATAAATATTTAGTTTTACTAATAAACATATAGTTCTAATATGTTTTTAGATTATGCGGTTTGCGAATCAATTATTACAAACCACACCTAAAACCAATTGTACTCTAAATCATTTTTAATATCATTAATAAATTTCAATAATAACTTTTTTAATTTTCAAATTTTAATATTATAGTTTTTAATCTTTTTTTATTCCTGCTTGTTTCAATATGGCTTGTTCTGTTCCTTTTTTTAACTCCTTGCTATGTACTGGAACTATAATAGTTGTATTAGTTTCTTTATTAAACATCTTTTTGTGAGAACCATTTTGTGATACTTCAATAAAGCCAAAACTTTGCAATAGCTTAATCATTTCTTTCGGTTTCATCGGCATAGGCACCACCCCTTTCAATAATATTGCAAAAAATTTTTGCCAAATTCACTTCAAAAACATTGTAACACGTATTAACACGTGTGTCAATGTTTTTTTTGTTTTATTTACATAAACGTTACATTTTTTCAAGCTAAATGCTTTCCCTGCGTAGCAAACTGCGTAACACATCCATAAAAACTGCGTAGCAGGCAAGAAAAAAGAGGCTGCATAAAACAGCCCCAATTGAGTCAAAAAAGTTTAAATAATGTGAAATGAGTAAGGGCGGACTTGAACCAGCGCTGCCCTTCCTGAAACATTGGTCGAAATGGGCGCTCGTTGCTTCCGCAACTCGCTTCCATTTCTCCTTATTTCAGTTAAGCCTTGTTGAAAAACAGTCCACCGGACTATTTTTCAACTGCGTTACCCTACAAACCCAATCCACTTTGTAACATAAGAGGGTATGTTTTTTCCAAAAACATACCCTCGATTTAGTTTAGCTAAACACTGCGTGGTTGG
>JAZRIJ010000049.1:0-24647 GCA_045645205.1 Eubacteriales bacterium | reverse complement strand
GGATTAGAAATATTATTACTCATATAAAATAGTTTTTGTTAAAAAACTCTTTATATACATTTTTGTTACCGGCATAAATTTCCGAACATTTATGTAAAGGCGGTCTGTTTCCGTCTCTGTCGGTAATAATTCCTCCGGCTTCTTCGATTATAATACTGCCTGCGGCATAGTCCCAGGGGAACAGACTTAATTCAAAAAACATATCGTGTCTTCCGCATGCAACATAACAAAGATCGAGGGCAGCCGAGCCTGTTCTTCTTATATCCTCACAGGCAGGCATAATCTTGGTCAGCATAGCCATGGTTTTGGCTGTAAGCTCGGGATAATAAGGAGCAGTTCCAAAACTGACAAAAGAATCTTTCAGATTTCTTTGTGAAACGGTAATTGGTTTTCCGTTCATAAAAGCACCTTTGTTTTTTTCGGCGTAAAAAATCTCTTTTTGATACGGTTGGACAACAACTCCGCAGATAACTTCTCCGTCTTTGGCGAGTGCAAGTGAAACAGCGCTGTGTTTATAAACACGTCGGAAATTAGCGGTTCCGTCAATAGGGTCGCAGATAAAACAATAACCGTTATAAGGATTTTCTGTGTTACAGTCATTTTCCTCTCCTAAAAATTTAATTTCAGGATAGAGTTTAGACATTTTTTCTTTTATGTAATCTTGTACTTTTGTATCAAAAACAGTTACAAAATTTCTGTCGCCTTTTTTTTCGGTATAATTGGTTATGTGATGAGCAGAGAGCATAATGTCAGAAGCATCTCTTGATACCTGAATCATTGTTTTTAGCATAATACTCACAGTCCTTTATTTAAAATATAAGATACTACATTATTATAACATATTTGTTTCTGAAAACAAGTGCAGAATTAAAATAAACTTGACAAAATTTCAAAAAAACAATATAATATTACAATAGAATTATCGCTAATTTGCCCACAAAACAAATTCTCGGAGGTTTCAAATGGCAGAAAACAGAAAGGGTTATGATAACAACAGTATATCAACTCTGAAGGGTGCAGACAGAGTAAGGCTTAAGCCGGCGGTTATATTCGGCTCGGATGGACTTGAGGGGTGCGAGCATTCTGTGTTTGAGATTTTGTCAAACTCGGTAGACGAGGCAAGAGAAGGTTTTGGAGACAGAATAATAATAACGGTTTATGCTGATCACTCAATCGAAATTGAGGATTTTGGACGCGGTGTTCCTATGGGTTATAATGAAAAAGAAAAGCGTTATAATTGGGAGTTGGTTTACTGTGAGCTTTATGCAGGCGGTAAATACAAAAATAATGCTGATGGAGCTTATGCGTATTCATTGGGAACAAATGGGCTTGGTGCTTGCGCTACACAGTATTCTTCTGAATATATGAAGGTTCGGTCATTTAACGGAAAAGAAGTTTCCGAAATGAATTTTAAAAAAGGAAAGCCTTCGGGGAAATTTACTGTCAGAGAAATTGAAAAAAAAGAAAAGAAACATGGCACTATCATAAAATGGCGTCCGGATATTGAAGTATTTACAGATATAAACATTCCTCTTGAGTTTTTTACTGAAATGCTTAAAAAACAATCTGTAGTTAATGCCGGACTGAAATTTGAGCTTAAATATGAAAATACAGACGGTAAGTTTGATAATTTTGAATTTGTATATCCAAACGGTATATCAGACTACGTTGTTGAGCTTGCAGGAGAAAATCCACTGACTCAGCCTGTTCTTTGGAGCTATGAAGACGAGGGAAGAGACAGAGAAGATAAAGAGGATTATAAGCTTAAGGCTGAAATTGCGTTTTGTTCATCAAATACAACAAAGGTTATTGAATATTATCACAATTCAAGCTTTCTTGAGCACGGCGGTTCACCCGATAAGGCTGTAAGAAATGCATTTGTTTATGAAATAGATAAATTTCTTAAAAGTTCGGGCAAATATTTGAAAAATGAAAGTAAGATAAGTTTCAATGATATTGAAGACTGCCTGGTATTCGTTTCAAACAGCTTTTCTACGCAGACATCATATGCTAACCAGACAAAGAAAGCAATCAGTAATCCATTTATTGCTGAGAGTATGACGAACTTTCTTAAGAGTAAGCTGGAAATCTACTTTAAGGAAAAGCCGATTGAGGCAGAGCGTTTTGCAAATCAAGTTCTTGTAAACAAGAGAAGCCGTGAAAATGCAGAAAAAACAAGGCTTAATCTTAAGAAAAAGCTTGCAGGTACTATGGATATTGCAAACCGAGTTGACAAATATGTTGACTGCAGAACAAAAGACGGCACAAAACGCGAACTGTATATAGTAGAGGGCGACTCTGCTATGGGGTCTTGTAAGCTTGGAAGAAATGCAGAATATCAGGCTATTATACCGGTAAGAGGTAAGACACTCAACTGTTTAAAGAGTACTTATGATAAAATATTTAAAAATGATATTATTATTGATCTGTTAAAGGTTATAGGCTGCGGGGTTGAGATCACTACAAAGGTAAAGGGTGATGTTGTACCGTTTGATCTTGATTCTTTAAATTGGTCAAAAATTATTATCTGTACTGATGCTGATGAAGATGGTTTTCAGATCAGAACACTTATTTTGACAATGTTTTACAGACTACTTCCTACACTTATAAAAGAAGGAAGGGTCTATATTGCAGAATCGCCGTTATTTGAAATAACCTGCGGAGATGATATTTATTTTGCATACAACGAGACCGAAAAAAATGATATTATAAAAAATCTCGGAAAGTCTAAATATACCTTGCAACGTTCAAAAGGACTTGGTGAGAATCAACCTGATATGATGTGGCAGACCACGATGAATCCTGTTACGAGGAGGCTTATAAAAGTAGAGCCTGCTGATGCTGTTGAGACCGAAAGAATATTTGAAACCCTTTTGGGAGATAATCTTGCTGAAAGAAAAAAATTTATTACACTGCACGGAAACGAATATTTGGCTGAGGTGGATATATAGTCATTGACATTGGGATATATTTGGTTTATAATATACTTGTAAAATAAAAAACAAAGGAGAATAACTATGGATTTTTGGGATGAAGTATATAAGAAGGTTTCCAACGCGGCTAATTATACTGCCAAAGAGACCGAGAGACTTTCTGGACTTGCAAAAAGCAAGTTTAATCTTATGCGTGAAAAGTCTAAACTTGAAGATGCCTACAAGGAAATGGGCGAGCTTTATTACAAGCAGATGAAAAATTCCGATATTGATGAGAAAAAGATTGCCATGGCTTATGATAAAATTGAAAAGTCCATGGTGGAAATCGAGAGACTCCGTACCGAAATAAATTTAATAAATAATACCAAGGCTTGTTCCGAATGCGGAGAAAAGCTTGATGATGAAATGGCTTTTTGTCCCAAGTGCGGAGCAAAACAGGCTGAAGAAACAGAAGAATAAACAACAGATAGTGAATAAATAACGGCAAAAAGGGCTTAATATGTAAAAAGCCCTTTTTTTACGGAGAGGTTAAATGATAAGTATCTCATGCGAAAACATTAATATGACATTTGGGAGCGAGGAAATCATAAAAAAGGTATCCTTTGCGCTGAATGATGGTGAAAGATTAGGAATTGTCGGCGTAAATGGTGCCGGAAAGACCACTCTTTTCAGAATTATTACGGGTGAATATACTCAAACCGAGGGGAATGTTTATATTGCTAAGGACAAGACTCTTGGTGTTTTGGCGCAGGAAAATGCATTTGACGAAAACAGCACTGTGCTCAGTGAGACAATGCTTGCCAAAAGCGCTCTTATTGAAAAAGAAAAAGAACTTGAGTTTCTCCGCCGCGAGATCGAAAACGGCAACAACAGTCTTGCAGAAAGATATGCTGTATTGCATGATCAATTTACCAAGGAAGGCGGATATGAATTTAGGGGCAGAGTAAAAGGCGCATTGAAATATATGGGGTTTGACGAGTCTATGTGGGATACGCGCATCTCAAAGCTTAGCGGAGGGCAGAAGACAAGGCTTGCTATGGTTCGTTTGATTTTACGAGAGCCTGATATAATGCTTCTTGATGAACCTACAAACCATTTGGATACATATTCTGTAGAGTGGCTTGAAGATTTTTTACGCAATTATAAAAAAACAGTACTGATTATTTCTCACGACAGATATTTTCTTGACAGAATTGCAACGAAAATTCTTGAAATTGAAAACGGAAAAAGCAAGGTATATAACGGGAACTATACACAGTACATAGAACAGAAAAAGACTGACCGTGAGATACAGGAGAGGCATTATAGAAATCAACAGAGAGAAATAGCGCGAATAGAGAGTTATATCGAACAGCAGAGACGGTGGAACAGAGAAAGAAATATTATTGCGGCGGAAAGCAGGCAAAAGCTGCTTGACAAAATGGATAGAGTAGAGCGTCCTGAAAGTTTACCTGAAAGTATCAGACTTAAGTTTAATTCATCAACAGAAAGCGGAAATGATGTTTTAAAAGCAAAATGTCTTTCAAAATCTTTTGGAAACCTTAAACTTTTTTCTGATGTAAGTTTTGAGATACACAAGAGAGAGCATGTATTTATAACAGGCCCAAACGGGTGTGGAAAATCTACTTTGATAAAAATATTAGCTGAAAGACTCCGTAGTGATACAGGCGCAATGGAATATGGATATAACGTTAAGGTCGGATACTATGATCAAGAGAATCAGGAATTAAATGAAAACAACACTGTTCTCGAAGAGTTATGGAGTTCCTATGAAAACCTTACGCAAACAGAGATAAGAAATGCGTTGGCATTATTTTTGTTTAAGGGAGACGATATACAAAAAAGTGTGTCCATGTTAAGCGGTGGAGAGAAAGCAAGACTTACATTATGTAAGCTTATCCTTTCAAGGATGAATTTGCTTATACTTGACGAGCCGACAAACCATCTTGATATTAATTCAAGAGAGGCTTTGGAAAATGCGTTGCTTGATTTTGAGGGAACGATTATAGCTGTTACTCACGACAGATATTTTCTTTCCAAACTTGCAAACAGAATATTGAATTTTGATAATGGAAAGGTTTCTAACTTTATTGGCTCTTACGAGGATTTTTGCAGATACCAAAAGAGCAAGCAGTCGCAAAGCCTCGAGGGGCAAATGGAAGAAAAAATGACATCATCAAAAGAAAGCTATGTCCAAAACAAAAAAGAGCAAGCCGAACTCAGAAAGCAAGAACGAAAGATAAGACTTGCAAAGGAAGAGGCAGAAAAAATTGAAAAACAGCTCGAAGATTTAGAAATTGAAATTGAAGAATGGGCGACCGATTACAAAAAATCAGCTGAGAAATGGCAGAAAAAAGAAGAGCTTGAAGCAAGGCTTCTAGAGTTGTATGAATTGCTTGAAATATAAAAATATATCCTCCGAAATAGGAGGATATATTTTTTAGTTTTCTTCAAAAATGTCTTCACGCCTTCTGAAGAGAAGGGAAACACACCAAATTGCCGAGAGACCGACTATGGTGTAAACAATTCTGCTTATTAGATCTGCCTGACCGCCGAAGAGCCAGCTTACAATATCAAATTTAAATAAACCGATACTACCCCAGTTGAGACCGCCTACAATAAGCAAAATAACACAAATTCTGTCAAGCATTTTTTTCAGCTCCTTAAATTTTAATTTTGAGCATTATTATGATTGACAGAATTTAAAATTTTATGCATTCTGATTTTCAACAGGTTGCTGGATTGTGGGAGCAATTGTTTTTATTGTAACTTTACCAACACCTATATGTGCTTTAAAGTTACCGTTTATCTCTTCGTTTTCAAGAATAAATGTACCTTTGTAAATCTCTTCGTTGTATTTAATTTCTCCGGTTTCAGACTCTACGGAAAAATCGTAGATCATATTATTTGGAGTTGAAAAATCAATGTTTCCGTTTTCTATTTTAATATCGGTATTTGCAGAAAAGGTATTTACAAGATTTATATTTCCTTTTTTTATTTCTGCCTTTATAAGAGAGATTTCAGGTATATTTGTAATTTTTAAATTTCCTTCATTAATTACAACATTATAATCACAAATGAGATTAGTGTTATCAATATTAATATTACCGTTTTTTATATTAATATCAAAAATTTTAACAGAGGAATCTGTCGAAAGATATATATTAACTATTCTTTTAGAATTGTGTTTGTCAAAACGTACATAATCTCTTATTCCGTCGAATTTTATATTTCCACCTTGTGCTCGACCTACAACAGCAGAGATAAGGTCATCTTCAATGTTAAAGGTACGGTTGTTTGAATAAGTCGCATACTCAAGTACATTAAAATTCAATATTTCAACGTATGATTTTGTTGAACTGCCAGAAATATTAATATCAGTATCTTTAAGATTTATATTAATCTTATTTGTGTCAAGTGTTGAAAATTCAATTGTTTCAATGAAATCTCCGTTATCGGTTAAGGTCTGTCTAAATAAATCTATTTTTTCTGCCTCTGCAGTTTCTATAGCTTTATTTTTTAGAATAAAACCGCTTATTATAAGAATTACAGAAATAATGAGGAAAAATATGGATGTCTTTCTCATGTTAAATTTCCTCCTTTACCGTTTTTCCAAAATATCTTTTGGTAAGTCTGACACAAAGCATAAAGAGCTTTTTTAGTTCCATAAAAATAAAAGGAACAAGTCTTTTTACGTAGTTGTAGAGAAGGATGCAGGTAAGCATTGTTATGCCGAGTGATATAATGCCGATACCAATTTCGTATAATCCTATCGGCAGTGTTTTAAAGCTCATATAAATGCCGTAACCAATGGCAATTACTGAAAATGTAAGACCTGCAACAAGAAGAGCAATGTATGCAACCGAAAGTATAACAGCAGATGCCAAAAGAAGAATGAAAAGTGCGAATACAATTATAAACAACAAAGCATCTGCTAAAAAAGCAAGAGGAAGTGTTGACTTATATGTTTTTGGGGAAAGCTTATCTCTTAGCGTTTTTACCCATTCTTCAGGCACAGAAAGTTTTTCTGCGAAAAAATTTTTAAAATCGTAGTCGGACAACTCTCCGGAAAATTCCACATCGGATGCAGAGTTAGTGTTGGAAGTAATTATAGTTCTTTCCAAAGTGTCTGAAAGCTCTTCGGCTTCTCTTATATGTTTTTCTATATTTGGAGATTTGGTAATCTCAATAGTTGTGCTGTTTTGATCTGTTTCTCTCTCGGCATTAGATTGAATGTTGTTTTGTAAAGAAAGTGCGTTTTCATCAGCTTGATCAACATCCTTTTTAGGTGCAACGCACACCGATTCATTATTATATGTTGTGTTTCCGTTTGAAGATGTAACCTTGTCTGTAGGTAGCGAATTATTTGTTTTGTCAATTGATTTTGCCGGAAATGGTTTAAGATTATTTTTTGCTGATTCAAGGTTGTAAATGGATCTTATAATTCCGTCTATTCCACCGGCACCGTTGATTATCTTATCAATGTCATCAGCACTCTTGCCTTTAAAGCAATTTTCAAATATTTTTACGTGCTTATTTACAGCTTCTTGAGGAAGATTAAGTTCTGTAAGCCTGTCTTTTACAGTAGCTAAGAAGATAAACTTTTCCACTTTATGCAAAACCTCCTGAAAATTTAAGGTAAGATGTTGTTTTATATAATACTTTATGTTATAATATCATTATAACATAAATATAAAAAAAAGCAATAATATTATGTAGTTGTATTTATAAATATTCTATGTACATCTGAATTGAAATGAGGTAAAAAAATGAGAGCGAGAAAAAAGAAGCACGGGGCAGAAAGGCTTGCCGCTGTATCCGAGTATTTTATTGGAAAACCGGAACTTGATTACAATAGAAGAACATATCTTGAAATAGGCTGCGGCAAGGGAAAATTTATTATTGAAAATGCAGAAAACAACCCTGAAATAAACTATATAGCTGTCGAGAAGGTTTCCGATGTTATACTGCTCGCGGCAGAAAAAGCAAGAGACAGACAACTGAAAAATATAAAGTTTATGATATGTGATGCAAAAGCCTTAGCAGAGCTTTTTGCGCCGCATTCAGTTGATTATATATATTTGAATTTTTCTGATCCTTGGCCTAAGGCTGGTCACTACAAACGCCGTCTTACGTACAAAGCATTTCTTGAGGTGTATAAGCAGATTTTAAAAGAGGATGGGGCAATATTCTTTAAAACCGATAATGCGGGGCTTTTTGAGTTTTCTCTTGAACAATTCATGGAAAATGATTGGAGACTTGAAAACGTAACATATGATCTGCATAATAGCGAGTTTGCGAAAGATAATATAATGACTGAATACGAAAAAAACTTTTCCGAAAAAGGCTTTAACATTCACCGTCTTGAAGCTTGGGTTAAATAATAAATAAAAAAGTCGGCATATTTATTATATGCCGGCTTTTAGATTCTAACACCGCAATCAAATTTCCTTAGCGTTTTCAAGAACATATTTTTCTGCTTCCGCGCACCACAGGCCGTTATTGTTTGCAATTATGTTTGCGAGGTCAGCGTAGAACGGATCATTTTTGCCTAACTCTGCAAAATCAGCGAGTGCTGTAAGAGGCATAGATTTGTGTGTGTAAATAAGCTTCTTTGCACCGGGAATTTTAGGAAGGTTAAGCGTGGTTTCAACAACCGCATCAAGACCACCAATATGTGTGATCATACAGGAAGGATCGATAATACCCTTGTGAGCAAGCGTGTTAGACTCATTCATGTCATCTGTATTTCCTCCACTTGTACCTACAATATGAGTTGATGCGTAATGTACATTGTAGAAGTTAAAGTTAGCGGAGAACTTGGGATCAACAGGTCCTGCAAAGAAATTGAGACAACCATCACGGCCGAGAAGTCTGTCAGCCATTTCAACAACAGGCTTAACAGGAGCAAATACAAATATATCGTCAAACCCTTTTCCGTTTGTAAGCTCCATCATATATGCATCTGCATCTTCATGTTCTGCTGTATTTACATAAAGAAGCTTTACACCATTTTTTTCAGCCTCTTCAACCGTTATGATCTCGGCAGCTCTGTTAAGTCTTGCTGTGTCAATATCTGTTACAACAACAAGTGAGGGACGGGGCTCAACGTGAATAGCGTAGTCGATAGCCCCCATGCCCATAGGACCTGCTCCAGCCATAATTGCAAGATTTCCGCCTTTTTTTATGCCCATATCGTGAACATAGCATCCGTTGGTTGTATGATACTGCGCATGGTATGCGCCAATAATACATGACATAGGTTCAGCCAAGGAACCGTAGAAATATGCCTCGCCCTCATAAGGAAGCAAGCAGTCCATATCCATTACTTCGTGTGGAAGAATAACATACTGCGCCGCGCCTCCGCACATATTGTAAGAATAACCTGGAGCATCAAGTTTGCCCTGATAATTGATAGCGGGTTGAATTGTAAACTTATCTCCTGCTTTGTATTTATGCTGCCATTTAGCGCCTACTTCTACGATCTTACCGCAGAATTCGTGTCCTATAATAATGGGATTTTCAGCAACGTTGTTAGGCACTCTTTTGTGGTTTGCACCTTGAATAGCCGCCTTATATGATGACATACAGATACTGTCGGAAACGATCTCGACAAGTACCTCATTGTCTTTTATTTGAGGAAGTTCGAACTCATCAAGACGTAAATCATTTACACCATAGAGTCTAACTGCTTTAGTTTTCATTTTAAAACGCCTCTTTCTTTTTATTTTATTATTGCAAAACGAGTTATTTTATGGTATTATTATAACAGAATAATTTTGTATTGTCAACGGAGTTTTGGTGTATAATTTTATTTATTAGCTATATTTTACCTTGTTTATTGATTTGTTTAAAGGGGGTAGATTTATATTATGTACCAAGCGGCAAAGAGAATTGAAACATTAAGAAAAGAATTAGAATATCACAGCCGAAAATACTATGTAGAAGATAGTCCTGAGATATCGGATTACGAATATGATATGCTTTTCAGAGAGCTTGAGACATTAGAGGCTGAATATCCCGAGCTTCGTTCCGAAACTTCTCCTACTCAGAGGGTAGGAGGACAAGCACTTGACAAGTTTGAAAAGGTAAAACATGATGTACCAATGGGGAGTCTTACAGATGTTTTTTCTTTTGAAGAGCTTGAAAATTTTTACAAAAAAAATGAAAAAACAGAATATTCAATCGAGCCTAAAATAGATGGTCTTTCCGTTTCGCTTGTTTATGACAATGGCAAGCTTATAAGAGGAGCGACACGCGGAGACGGTTTGGTAGGCGAAAATGTTACGCAGAATATCAAGACTATAAGATCCATTCCGTTAGCGATTGAATATAAAGGGCATCTTGAGGTGCGCGGCGAGGTTTTTATGCCGAGAGAGGCATTTGAGAAGATAAACGAAACAAGAGCAGAAAAAGAAAGGTTTGCAAACCCCAGAAATGCAGCGGCAGGTTCGCTTCGTCAGCTTGATTCGAAAATTACAGCGCAAAGAATGTTGGACATTTTTATTTTTAATGTTCAAAGCTGTGACAGAACATTCGAAAAGCATAGTGAATCCTTGAACTTTTTAAGAAATCAAGGATTTAAAGTTTTGCCTTATACAATTGTAACGGATAATATAAATGAAATAGAAAGCCACATAAGCAAAATCGCCAGTATGCGCGATGAACTGTCTTTTGACATTGACGGAGCTGTAATAAAGGCAGATAAGCTTAATATCAGAACTGAACTCGGTGAAGTAGGAGGACGGCCTAAATGGGCTGTTGCATATAAATATCCTCCTGAAGAAAAAGAAACAAGACTTATTGATATATTAATACAGGTTGGCAGAACGGGAGTTTTGACCCCTAATGCTGTTTTAGAACCCGTTAAAATAGCCGGTTCAACAGTCAGCCGCGCAACCCTGCATAATCTTAACTTTATTCATGAAAGGGATATAAGAATAGGTGATACAGTAGTCGTACACAAAGCGGGGGATATTATTCCCGAGGTCGATAGAGTAATAGTCTCCAAAAGACCTTTCGGCGCAAAAATTTATGAGATGCCAAAAGTATGTCCGTCATGCGGAGAGTCTGTTTTTCATGAAGAAAGTGAAGTTGACTACAGATGTACAAATGCCGAGTGTCCCGCCCAGCTTTTGCGAACATTGGAGCATTTTGCTTCAAAGGGAGCAATGAACATTGAAGGTATGGGGCCGCAGATAATAGAGTTGTGTTATAAAAATAATATGCTAAACGGTATTGCTGATATATACAGACTTGAAAAAGAAAAAATTTCCTCGCTTGACAGAATGGGAGACAAGTCTGCGGAAAATCTTTTGAATTCTATTGAAAATTCAAAAAAGGCGGGACTTGCAAGATTACTTTACGCATTGGGCATAAGACAAGTTGGCGAGGTAGCAGCAACAGTTTTGGCTAGGAAATTTAAGAATATTGACGCCTTTTTTGATGTAACAAGGGAAGAGCTTACCGAAATAGATGATATTGGTGATATTTCTGCAGATTATATAGTTGATTTCTTCTCACATAAAAAAACAAGAGAGATTATTGAAGCTTTAAAGTCGTTTGATGTGTCTACCTACTATGAAGCAGAGGAACAAATGGGAGATGTATTGGCAGGGGCAACGTTTGTTTTGACAGGTAAACTTCCCACGATGTCCAGAGATGAGGTCGGCGCATTAATTGAAAGCTACGGCGGTAAGGTATCATCTTCTGTATCAAAAAAGACAGATTATGTTTTGGCAGGCGACGATGCCGGCAGTAAGCTTACAAAAGCGCAGACTCTCGGTATAAAAATTATTGATGAACAACAACTTAAAGATATGCTTGGAATATAGAAAGAGCAGGTGAATCTAATGATAATTGATAAAGTAAAAATTTATGTAAAGGCGGGCGACGGAGGAAACGGAGCTGTCTCGTTCAGACGTGAAAAATACGTTTCGCACGGTGGTCCCGACGGTGGTGACGGAGGAAACGGCGGTAATATTATCATCGAAATTGATGAGGGAGAAAATACGCTTCTTCGCTATAAGTATCACAAAAAGTTTATAGCTGATAACGGCGGCGACGGAATGAAATCGAAATTTCACGGTAAGACAGCAGATGATTTAATACTCAAAGTACCGCCCGGTACTGTCATTCGTGATGCAGAAAGCGGAAAAGTTATAAAAGATATGTCCGATTCCGAACCGTTTATGCTTTGCAAAGGCGGCAGAGGCGGTTGGGGAAACAGACATTTTTCCACACCTACAAGACAGATACCCCGATTTGCAAAAAGTGGTATTAAGGGCGAGGAAAAAGAGGTTGTATTTGAATTGAAAATGCTTGCGGATGTAGGCTTGGTCGGATTTCCCAATGTTGGAAAATCCATGCTTCTTTCAAAAATAAGCGCTGCAAAGCCTAAGATTGCAAATTATGAATTTACAACTCTATCTCCCAACCTTGGTGTTGTTGATGCCGGGGATGAGCAATCATTTGTTGCGGCGGATATTCCCGGTATAATCGAGGGAGCTGCTGAAGGAGCAGGTCTTGGTCATGATTTTCTCCGTCATATAGACAGATGCAGACTTCTTATACATGTTGTTGACGTGTCGGGAATGAGCGGACGAGATCCTATCGAAGATATTGAAAAAATAAACGCCGAGCTTGCCGAATACAGCGAGGATCTTGCAAACAGACCGCAGATAATTGCCGCAAACAAATGCGATATGTCCGACGAGGGTGAGTTTGACAAAGAAGCATTTGAAGGTTATGTAAAAGAAAACGGATATGAGATCATATACATTTCGGCATTAACAGGGAAGAATGTAAGAGAACTTGTACACATGACAGCAGACAGGTTGAGAACTCTTCCGCCGCTTACCGTTTATGAAGCCGATTATTTTCCTGAAAATGATATTCTTGATGACAAGTCAAATCACGATATTATTATCAAGAATATAAACGGCACTTATGTTGTTGAAGCTGATTGGATATACAAGCTTATGGGTTCAATCAATTTTGATGATTATGAATCCTTGATGTATTTCCAAAAGGTTCTTAAAAATGCAGGTGTCTTTGACAAGCTTGAAGCAAAAGGCGTAAAAGACGGTGATACCGTAAGTATGTACGATTTCGAATTTGATTTTGTTAAATAAATTACAAAGAGCTGTATACATCACGTTTTTTAAAATCGTTTTGTTACAGCTCTGTATTTTTATATTTCAAATCCAATGTCGCGAATTGTTTTCTCCCAATTATCAAATTGAAAACAAATGTTTTCAGCCGAATGGCTGTCGCTTGATAATATTACATTTCCGCCTTTTTCTTTTATGTATTTCAAGATTGGTAAGGATGGGTATGCTTCTGTTCTGTATCCTCGGGATATTGCGCCTGTGTTCACTTCAAAAGGCTTTCCATAGGAAATAAGGTTGTCTATTGCTTTTTTATATGCATTCACATATCTTGGAGCTGATTCATCAAAAAGCTTGTTGCCCTCGTTGAATTTGGTTATAAGGTCGAAGTGTCCGATTATATCTGCGTTTGTTGCATTTTGAACATCTCCGACTAACCTATAGTAGTCTTCGGCATATGCATAATAATCACCGTTATAATGCTTTTTTACGGCATTGACGGTAATGCTTTCGTTTTCGTCAACAGGGATATACTCTCCGTTTTTTAAAATATAGTGTACACTGCCGATTACATAGTCAAAATCAAGGAGCGGTTTGCCGGCATAATAGTCCTGTTCAATTCCACAAAGAACTTCGATTTTGCCTTTGTAGAGTTCTTTGAGGTGATGAATTTCCTCAAAATATTTAAGCATAGTATCTTTTGTCATACAGTAGCTTTCATCAAAGTGTGTATAACAATGACCTGAAAGACCTATAGTTTTCATACCTTTTTTCAGTCCCGATAAAATCATTTCCTCGGGACTGTTTTTTCCGTCGCAAAGGGAAGTATGCATATGCTTATCGCATAAAATCATTGTGTCATTTTCTCCTGTTTAACCTTATGGTCGATTACATGACGTGAAGCAAGCTCATTGTGAATGTCTTCGAGAGATATACCCATTTCAATCATCAAAACCATTACGTGATATGTAAGGTCTGCAATCTCATAGATAGTTTCTTTTTTGTCGTTATTCTTTGCACCGATAATAACCTCGGTACACTCTTCGCCTACCTTTTTTAGAATCTTGTCAAGACCTTTTTCAAAAAGGTATGTTGTGTAGGAGCCTTCTTTTTTCTCTGTTTTTCTGCCTTCGATAAGGCTCATAAGTCCTTGCAGAGAAAATTCGTGTCTTTCTTCACTTTCCCAAAGCGTGTTTTCAAAGCATGATGTTGTTCCGAGGTGGCAAGCAGGACCGTCAGGCTCTACCATAACAGTAAGAGCATCCTTGTCGCAGTCCGCTGTGATGGATACTATATGCTGATAGTTACCGCTCGTTTCACCCTTTAGCCACAGACATTGTCTGGAACGGCTGTAGAAGCAGGTCAAGCCTTTTTCAATTGAGATTTGAAGACTTTCTTTATTCATATAGGCAAGAGTGAGAACCTGCTTGGTTTTTGCATCAACTACTATCGCGGGAATAAGACCTTTTTCGTCAAATTTAAGTTCTTCGATATTTATCATTTTTGTGTTCCTTTCAAAAGTGTTTATATTCTCATACAGATTCCATTTCGGTTAAGATCGCGTTTTAAGTCGTTTATTTCCACTTCACCAAAGTGGAAAATCGATGCGGCGAGTCCTGCATCAACCTTGGGCAGAGTCTTAAAAAGTTCAGTAAAATGTTGTTTGTTTCCCGCTCCGCCCGATGCAATAACAGGAACAGACACAGCATTGCATACAGCGTCAAGCATTTCAAGGTCAAAGCCTTTTTTTACTCCGTCAGTATCAATGGAGTTTACCACTATTTCACCGGCGCCGTTTCCTACACAGCGTTTTATCCATTCAATAGCTTCCATTCCGGTGTTTTCACGTCCACCTTTTGAGAATACTCTAAACACACCGTCAACTCTTTTTATATCAACTGATAAAACAACGCATTGGTCGCCGTAAAGCTTTGCGGCTTCATAAACCAAATCGGGATTTTTGATTGCACCCGAGTTTACGCTGACTTTATCTGCGCCGCATTTAAGCACTCTGTCAAAGTCATCAACTGTATTTATGCCGCCCCCGACAGTGAGAGGAATAAAAATTGTACTTGCAACCTCGCACAAAATGTCGGAAAATAGCTTTCTCTGTTCAAATGACGCTGTGATATCGTAAAAAACAAGCTCATCGGCGCCATTGTCGCTGTAATATTTTGCAAGCTCTACAGGAGAGGATACATCATTCAGTCCTTCGAAGTTTACGCCTTTTACAACTCTTCCGTTTTTTACATCAAGGCAGGGAATTATTCTCTTTGTCGTCATTTCGCCACCTCGATTGCTTCTTTGAGAGAAATTGCTTTTGTATAGTAAGCCTTGCCGATTATTGCGCCGTAAATATTCTTGTCTGCAAGTCTTTTTACGTCTTGAATTGATGATACACCGCCTGAAGCAATTATCTGCATATTACATTTTTGGGACAGCTCATTATAAAGCTCATGGTTTGTGCCTTTCATAGCGCCGTCTTTTGAAATATCGGTACAAATAAGGGTTTTTATGCCGATATTTTGCATTTGAAGGCAAAAATCGAATGCATTAAGAGTCGATTTTTCAGTCCATCCTTTAACAGCAACAAAACCGTCTTTTATGTCAACACCGATAGCAATTTTATCTCCGTGTTTTTTTACTGCCTCTTCTGCAAATTCAGGATTTGTTACAGCGGCAGTACCGAGTATAACCCGATCAAGACCCGCGTTTATGTACCTGTCGATTATCTCCATTGAGCGTATGCCGCCGCCGACCTCGCAAAACAATCCCGTATGCTTTTTTATCTTACATACAGCTTCGAGATTTGGAGTTGTTCCGTCTTTTGCGCCTTCAAGGTCAACGAGGTGAATATGCGTTGCACCTTGATTTACAAAATCATCTGCAATTTTTGTTGGATTGTTGCTGTAGACTGTCATCTGAGTGTAATCACCCTTAAAAAGTCTTACAGCTTTTCCTTCAAAAAGGTCAATGGCTGGGTAAATAATCATAAATCAAACACAACCTTTCTCACAAAAAGCTTTCAGTATATTCAGTCCGACATTGCCACTTTTTTCAGGGTGAAACTGACAGCCGTAGATGTTGTTTTTTCCAACTGCGGCAGTTATATCACAACTATATTCAGCTGTGGCAATAAGCGAGTCATCACAGCCTGCCGCGTAAAATGAATGTACAAAATAAACGAAATCGCCTTCATTTATATATTTGAAAAGGGGAGATTTTTCTCCATTGAACTTAAGTGCATTCCAGCCAATGTGTGGGATTTTTAAATTTTTATCAATTACATCAGCTAATGGTTTTATTTCTCCCTCTAAAAGTCCCAAGCCTTTGGTTTCGCCGTACTCATAGCTTTTTTCAAAAAGCATTTGCATACCGAGACAAATGCCAAGTAAGGGCTTACCCTTGTTTACCTCGTCAATAACAACATCAGCAAGTCCAGAGGCAAAAAGCTTGTCCGAGGCATCTTTAAATGCACCGACACCGGGCAGTATTATTTTATCAGCTTGTTCGAGTGTATTTCTGTCGTTTGTTACGACAGCGTCTGCGCCCACACAGGCAAGTGAGCTTTTTAACGAAAAAAGATTACCTACACCATAGTCAACTATTGCAATCATTAAAGTATTCCTTTCGTTGAGGGTATTTCATTTGCAAGGGCAGGGTCTTTTCTTGTTGCCTGTCCCAAGGCTCTGCCTACAGCCTTGAACGCGCCCTCAATTATGTGGTGTGAATTTGTGCCGGCAATCTGTTTTATGTGCAGAGTAATTTTAGCATTTCTAACAAAGCCCAGCCAGAACTCTTCTACAAGCTCTGTATCAAAATCACCCACTTTTTCTGTGGGAATATGCATATCATACCCTAAATAATCTCTGCCTGAAATATCTACAGCAGAAAGTATGAGAGCTTCATCCATTGGAAGTGTAATATCACCGTAACGGTTTATGCCTTTCTTGTCTCCGATAGCATCATTGAATGCTATACCGAGACAGATGCCTATATCTTCTGCTGAATGATGATAGTCGACCTGTGTATCCCCTTTGCATGTAACTTCCATATCAAAACGGCTGTGTTTCGAAAAAAGTGTAAGCATATGGTCAAGAAAACCGCAACATGTATTTATTTTTGATTCGCCTTTACCGTCAAGTCTTATTTTCAGATATATGTCAGTCTCGGCTGTTTTTCTTGTAACCTCGGCAACTCTTATCATTGATTCTCCTCCAGAAGTTTTTTTAGAGCAAATGTAAGCGCAGTCATTTGTTCAGCAGTTCCTACAGTTATGCGTACATATTCGCTGATTCTCGGTTTTGAAAAATGACGCACAAGAATCCCTTTTTTCTTAAGCCCTTCATATATAATTTTCCCGTCAATTTGAGGATGTTTAGCAAATATAAAGTTTGATTTTGACTCTGTTGTAACAAAGCCCATCTCTTTCAGTTTTACGGTTGTATTCTCTCTGTTTTCAGCAATTTCAGCACAGTTTGCTTTAGTATATGCTTCGTCGTTTAGAACACCTATCCCTGCTGCCATTGTCATTCTGTTTATATTATAGGGATTAGTTGAATACTTAACTGTATTTAGGTCGGCAATAAGCTCTTTACTTCCTACCCCAAAGCCCAGTCTTGCGCCTGCCATAGAACGAGACTTTGAAAATGTTTGGCAAACCAAAAGGTTATTATATTTTTTAGTAAGAGGAATACAGCTTTCAGCGCCAAAATCAACGTATGCTTCATCAATAACAACAACATTGTCAGGATTTGACATAAGTATCTCCTCGATTTGCACTAACGAAAGTGTAATGCCGGTGGGGGCGTTTGGGTTTGCAATAAATACTGTTTTGTTAACACCTTTGTAATCATTAATATCTATCGAAAAATCATCTTTTAACGGTATTTCAGTATAGGGAACATTGTTAAGCTCTGCAAAAACGCTGTAAAAACCGTACGAAATATCAGGAAACACAGCAGGATGTTTATCATCACAGAATGCCATAAATGCAAAATTGAGTATTTCATCAGAGCCGTTTGTCATGAGTACATTTTCATATTCAACACCGCAAAGCTCGGCAACCTTTTCGGTTAAAGCTCTGCATTCGGGGTCAGGATAAAGCTGTAACCCCTGAGCCGCCTCCATTGCGGCTATAATTGCCTTTTCTGACGGAGGGAAGGGGGACTCGTTTGTGTTGAGCTTTATGTACTTTGTATCTTTAGGCTGTTCGCCCGGAGTGTAGGGCACAAGTTTTTTATATTTCTCGCTGAAAAATCTGCTCATATGTTTTGTATCTCCATGTGATTTTAATCTTCAAATCTTATAGTAGCGCTTTTTGCGTGAGCTGTAAGACCTTCTTTTTCTGCAAAAAATGCAACGTCATTCGCAACTCTTTTTAATGCATCTTTAGTATAATAAGTGTATTGAGTTTTTTTAATAAAGTCATCAACAGAAAGTGGGCTCGAGAATTTTGCAGTACCGCTTGTGGGAAGTGTATGGTTTGGTCCTGCGTAATAGTCGCCGAGTGATTCGGGACAATATCTGCCCATAAATATTGATCCTGCGTGCTTGATCTTGTCAAGATAATCAAATGGTGAGTCTACACATAATTCAAGATGCTCGGGAGCGATTTCGTTTGAAATTTCAATTGCCTTTTCAAGAGTATCGGCAACAATTATTTTTCCGTTGTTGTCAATAGATGCTCTTGCAATATCGTGTCTTTCGAGCAAGGGAAGCTGTTTTTCAATTTCGTATTGAACAGCTACGGCAAAATCCATAGAATCGGTTACTAAAACAGCGCTTGCCAGCTTATCATGTTCTGCCTGAGAGAGAAGGTCGGCGGCAGTATATTTGGGCGAGGTTTTTTCGTCGGAAACAATAAGTATTTCAGACGGACCTGCGATCATATCAATAGAAACATTGCCGAATACTTGCTTTTTGGCTTCAGCAACAAATGCATTGCCAGGACCGACGATCTTATCTACTTTCGGAACAGTTTCCGTGCCGTAGGCTAATGCCGCAATTGCTTGCGCTCCTCCTACCTTGAATATTCTGTCAACGCCTGCAATTTTTGCCGCAGCCAAAATATAAGGGTTTATCTTTCCGTTTGACGAAGGGGGAGTTGTGATAACAACTTCTTTTACTCCTGCAATTTTTGCCGGGATTGAGTCCATAAGAACGGTAGAGGGGTAAGCCGCAGTACCACCGGGAACATAAAGTCCTGCTTTGTCAACAGGAATAATTTTTTGTCCAACAACTATGCCGTCTTCATCATTTATAATAAAGCTGTTTCTAACCTGTCTTTCGTGAAATTTTCTTATGTTTGCCGCTGCTTTTCTGAGTATTTCGATGAAATTCGTGGGTACTGCCCCAAAAGCCTCATCTATTTCTTCGGGTGTTACCTCGAGGGAAGAGAGCTTTGCTTTATCAAATTTTTCGCAGTACATCAAAAGGGCAGAGTCGCCGTTTTGTTTAACGTTGTCTATAATTTCGGATACAGTCGCCGCAACGTCAATCTCGGGGACAGCTCTTGCGAATATATCCTTGTTTTCAACCTCTCCGTATTTTAATATCTTAATCATTGATTTGCCTCTGTCTGTGCGGATAATTCACGCACGATTTTTTCTATTTGTTGATTTTTAAATTTAAAGCTTGATTTATTTGCAATAAGACGTGCGCTGATAGGGAATATAGTCTCTTTTACTTCAAGATTATTTTCCTTGAGAGTTGTGCCTGTTTCAACTATATCAACTATAACATCAGAAAGACCGAGAATTGGTGCTATTTCGATCGAACCGTTAAGGTGGATCATATCAATTTCGCGTCCTTTTGATGCATAAAAGTTTTGTGCGATATTAGTAAACTTAGTTGCGACCTTAAGCGTTTTTTGAGGATCGTCTCTGAAATCCTTTTTGGCTGCGACTGCCATTCTGCATTTGCCGATGTCAAGATCAAGAAGCTCATATACATCGGGATTATATTCAAGCAGAATATCTTTGCCCGCAACACCGATGTCAGCAGCCCCTCTTTCAACATAAATAGCTGAGTCGGATGGCTTGACCCAAAAATATCTTACGCATAATTCCTCATTTTCAAAAATAAGTTTTCTGTTATTTTCCTTTATGGAGGGACATTCAAAACCCGCCTTTTCGAACATAGCGTAAACTTTTTCGCCGAGTCTTCCTTTTGGAAGAGCAATATTAAGCATGGTTTTCAATGATTACCACTCCTTTATCTTTTAATTTAAGAAGCTGTTTATATTTGATGTCCTCGGGAACAGCCTTTTGCGCCATAACGCTTTTACCGTTGTCTGCAAGCATTTTTATAGCATTGTTAAGGGAGGTAAGATTGTCTGAATCGTTGTAGAGAATAACGGTGTCAACATCAAAATCCCTTTCTGTTTCATTGAATCTTTCTAGCATATCAAGGTAAACGGCAAAACCGATAGCACCCGACCTTCTGCCCATCTTCTGCATAAGCTTGTCATACTGACCGCCTGAAAGAACACCTGTAGGAATGGTGTTTATAAAACCTTTGAAGACAATTCCGTTATAATAGTTCATGTCGTTTATAACAGAAAAATCGATTCTGATCATATCTCCGTAACCGTTTGCCTCAAGATTGGAGGTAATTGCTTTTAGTTCGTCAATCTTTTTCTTCTCGACAAGGTTGGAAATATCTTTTTCGAGCAATGAAATCACATCTTTCGGTGTGCCATAGGTTTGAACAAGTTTTTTTAGTATTTCGGCTTTATCATCAGAAATACCTTCCTGTTTGCAGATGTTTGTAATCTCATGAGTGTTTTTTTCACTTGCGCACTTGAGAATATACTTTTTGTTTTCAGCAGAAATGCTTAGGTTATCAATAACATCCGAGAGAATACCGAGGTGGGAAATATCAAGAACACATTCAAGTGATATACTTTTTAAGCTTTCGCATGCAAGCATCAATACCTCGTATATGTTATATATATCAATATCACCTATACATTCAAGTCCCGACTGCATGATTTCCTTGTAGGAATGAGCTCCCTTTGAAATACGGTATACGTTTTCATTGTAGTATACTTTTTTTACCGTATTTTTTTCATCTTTTGTGTTTTTTATAATTGAAAGGGTTACGTCAGGCTTTAAAGCAAGAAGCTTGCCGTTTGTATCGGTAAATGTAATAATGCTGTCAGATACAAGAAAATCCTTGTTTCGTACATAGAGGTCATATTCTTCAAATTTACTCATTTTGTATTGCGAATAGCCGTATTTACCGTAAAGTTGGCGGAGCTTGAAAACGGCTTTTTCTTCATTTTTGAAAACTGAGCTGTTAATATCCATTTTATTATTTATCTCCTGCAGAAAATTTGTCTATTACCTGTTTGTATCCGCCGCTGCCGTAATTCAGACATTTATTTACACGGCTGATCGTTGCAGTGCTGACACCCGTTTTTGTCAAAACTTCCTGATAGCTTTTTCCTTCGTCCAAAAGAAATGCAACCTCAAGTCTTTGAGACATGTCCTGTAATTCTTTAATGGTACATATATCTTCAAAAAAACTTTTGCATTCATCTACGCTGTTAAGATTAAGTATGACTTTAAAAAACTTTTCGGTCAGTTCATTATGAATTTTTTTCATTTACTTCACCTTTTTTGAATAATATTATTAATTAAACAGTGTTGTACATTTTATCACACTAAAGCGGTAAAGTCAATAGGATTTTGTAATATTTATAAAATTAATAACAAAAATAAATTATACACTCATTTAATTTAAAAATCAAGCTCTCCCTCGTTATTTTTTTAGGGAGAGCCTGACTTATATTATTATATTAAAAACGGCAGTTACAACGAGAACATCTTTTGTGTTTTTTGTGTGTTATTCTCTGCCTTGACATGAGTTTTTTAAGAGATATTCGAGCAGAAATACTATACCTATGATCATTAAAACGAAAAATCCTACAGCTATTCCGAAGATTATTGAGCTTACAAGATTTGCTGTTAATGTTGTAGACAGAGCCAAAACCGAGAACACAAAGCTTCCTATTGCTCCAAAGAGCAAAAATCTTATATAAAATCTTATAAAGGGAAGAGATTGGTTACCTCTGTTTCCACGAGCAAGAAGATATATTGCAAGAATGACGAGAACAACGGCGGCAGTTATCAGTTCTATGAGAAGAAGAGTTGTGAAGTTTGTGAAGAACGCCGGCCATATGATTCCTGCGATTATGCCGAGAACAGTTGCAAACAAAGTTGCTATTGCAAACTTGAAATAAAGAGTGTTGATATTTTGACACACTATTTTTACCTCCTTTCATTTATACTCAATACATAATATGACAGAAAGCGAAGTTTAGACAATAAGAAAATCACTCCAAATAAGTAGGAGTGATTTTTATGTTTTGTGTATTAAATTACTGAGCGTTGTTTACGATAACCGAGAAGTCAGCCGCCTTGAGAGAAGCTCCGCCGATAAGACCTCCGTCAACGTTTACCTTAGAAAGAAGCTCTGCAGAATTGCCCGCATTCATAGAACCGCCGTACTGGATGGTTGTCGCTTCTGCAACAGCCTTGCCATACTTAGCTTCAAGAACGTTACGGATAATTCTGCAAACCTCGTCAGCCTGATCTGCAGTTGCGGTCTTGCCTGTGCCGATAGCCCAAACGGGTTCATATGCAATAATAACATTCTTCATCATTTCTTCATTTACGCCAAGCAGTGCAATTTTGGTCTGCATAGATACGATTTCAGCTGTAATATCCTGCTCACGTTCTTTGAGAACTTCGCCTACACAGAGTATAACTTTAAGTCCTGCATTAAGCGCAGCAAGAACTCTCTTATTTACTGTCACATCAGTTTCACCAAAGTATTGTCTGCGTTCGCTGTGACCGATAATAACATATTCAGCGCCAATCTCAAGAAGCATATCGGCAGCAATCTCGCCTGTAAACGCTCCCTTAGCTTCAAAGTGAACGTTCTGCGCTCCTATTTTTATGTTTGAGCCTTTTGCTGCCTCAACAGCAGTTGCAATATCAACAAAGGGAACGCAAAGGATGGTTGTGCAGTTATCCTTTCCGGCAACCAATGGCTTAAGTTCTTCAATAACGGTCTTAGTCTGCGAGGGAGTAAGGTTCATTTTCCAGTTACCTGCTATAACTGTATTTCTTGTTTGTCTATTCATTTTTATTACCTTCAGTCAATTAAATATATTTATTATTTGTTGTTAAGGCATGAAATTCCGGGAAGATCTTTACCTTCGAGGAACTCAAGTGAAGCGCCGCCGCCTGTAGAAATGTGTGTCATTTTATCAGCAAATCCGAGCTGTTCGACAGCTGCAGCAGAGTCTCCGCCGCCGATAATGGATATAGCACCGCTTTCAGCAACCGCTTTTGCAACAGATTTTGTACCGCCTGCAAATGCTTCCCATTCAAATACACCCATAGGACCGTTCCAGATTACCGTTTCTGCGTTCTTAATTGCTTCAGCATAAAGCGCTTCGGTGCGAGGACCAATATCAAGTCCCATATAGCCTGTGGGAAGATCTTCTGAATCAACAACAAGCTTGTGGCAGTCTTCGGCAAACCTATCACCTACACGGTTGTCAATGGGGAGAAGGAACTTAACGCCTTGGTTTTCTGCTTTCTTTATAAGTTCGAGAGCAAGCTCAAGCTTGTCTTCTTCAAACCTTGAATCTGCAATTTCATGACCGAGAGCCTTGTTGAAGGTATAAGCCATAGCACCGCCAATAATAAGCGTGTCAACTTTGTTAATGAGATTTTCGATAACACCGATTTTGTCAGAAACCTTTGCTCCGCCAAGAATGGCAACAAAGGGACGTTTGGGTTCGGAAAGCGCACCTCCCATTATTGAAATCTCTTTCTGGATGAGATATCCGCATACTGCGGGCATTTCTGGACAGTACTGAGCAATACCTGCTGTTGTGGCATGCGCTCTGTGAGCTGTACCAAACGCATCGTTTACATATATATCAGCCATAGATGCAAGTTTCTTTGCAAAAGCTTCGTCATTCTTTTCTTCTTCTTCATGGAAACGGACATTTTCAAGGAGAAGTATATCGCCTGCTTTAAGTGCATTGGCTTTAGCCATTGCATCTTCGCCGACAACGTCTTTGGCCATAATAACTTCTTTGCCGAGAAGTTCAGAAAGTCTTTTAGCTACGGGAGCGAGCGAGAGCGTAACGAATTCATTTTTTGCTTTTTCAAGAATCTTTGCAGCAGCAGCTTCTCTCTCTTCTTCGGGAAGAGCTTCAATTTTTTTCTTATCCTTCTTGCTGAGCTTTAAGGTTTCGTTGAGAATGTTGTGGGGGCGTCCCATATGTGAGCAGAGAATAACAGATGCTCCGTTTTCTACGAGATATTTGATTGTTGGCAATGCTCCTACAATTCTTTTGTCGTCGGTGATTACCCCATCCTGCATAGGAACGTTAAAGTCGCATCTTGCAATAACCTTTTTACCTGCAACTGCAACATCTTCGATAGATTTTTTGTTGTACATTGTTTCACCTCATATAAATTTTTGTTTTATCTAAAAATATTTTTATTTATGTTTGTTTTAATCTTATTTATTATAGCACATGGATTTAAAATTTACAACATATTTTTTCAAAAACATG
>JAZRIJ010000048.1:0-34836 GCA_045645205.1 Eubacteriales bacterium | reverse complement strand
TGTATTGTAAGTATAAAAGTATATATATATATATCAATTTATAAAAGCTATTTTGTCAATTTTTTTATTGAAAAAATGTAGATCTTTAAGTTGACATTTGGCTGTCAAAATGTTAGAATGTTTACAGGTATATTTAAATAATAAACATTGTGAGGTTTAATTATGAAAGCTTATGTAAGACATTCTATTGGTGTAGTCGGATGGATGGATAAACCTGATCCGATATGCGGTCCTGATGAGGTTATTTGTCGTCCTTTGGCGCTTTGTCCGTGTTCTTCTGATGTACACACAGCTTGGGAGATGGACGGTGCTTGGCTGAAAGATATTACGCTTGGGCACGAGGCAATAGGTGAAATTGTTGAAGCCGGAAAAGATGTAAAAGATTTCAAAGTAGGAGATAAGGTTATTGTTCCATGTACAACACCTACTTGGAAACATCCCGATATTCAGGATGGAGATCCTTGGGATGCAGGCGGTATGTTTGCGGGAATAAATTTCTCAAACTATGAAGACGGTGTAATGGCTGAAAAATTCAAGGTTCGTTCTGCTGATATGAATCTTTGCCATCTTCCCGAAGGTATGCCCTATGAAAAGGCAATTATGGTAGTAGATATGATGACTACCGGATTTCACGGATGTGAGCTTGCAAATGTAAAATACGGTGATACGGTTGTAGTATTTGGTATAGGTCCTGTAGGTCTTATGGCTATTGCCGGCGCAAAGCTTATGGGTGCTGCCCAACTTATAGGTATAGGCACTCGTCCTAACTGTGTTAAGATTGCAAAAGAGTATGGTGCGACTGACATTATTTCTTACAAGGACGGAGATGTTGTCGAGCAGATCATGAAAATTACAAATGGTAGAGGCGTTGATGTAGCGATAGTTGCAGGTGGGGATGCTGAGACACTTGGTCAGGCATATATGGTAACACGCTGCGGTGGTGCTATGGCTAACCTTAACGTGATTACAGGTACAGATGAGTTTAAATTTACTTACGCTTCATGCGGAGGCGGATTTATGGGACACAAAACGGTAAATGGCGGTCTTTGCCCCGGCGGCCGCCGCAGAGCAGAGCGTCTTACTGCTATGGTAAAGGCAGATCGTCTTGATCCCTCCCTTTTGGTAACGCATACCTTCCACGGTCTTGATTCAATTGGTGATGCATTACAGCTTATGAAGGATAAACCGAAAGATTTAATTAAGCCTATTGTTATAATTGACTGATTTTGGTGATGATAAAACTCTCCATTTTATGGAGAGTTTTGCATTTTTGTTTTATAAAAATTGAAAAATATATTGACAAAAGGGCGAGTGTGTGCTATTATACACATGTCAGCTTTATCAAACTAAAGCGGTAAAGCGATGAAATTAAGATTAAATATCGGTAAACGGTGTTTGGAGGTATTTTTATGAAAAAGACATTATCATTGATTATGAGTATTGTTCTCATTATTGGAACAGTATTTGCATTTGCATCATGCGGTAAGAAAGATAACACACTTACTTGCGGTGTTACCATTTTTGAGAACATGAATGAGCAGGATGAAAACGGTAATTGGACCGGTTTTGAATCAGAATTTGCTATGGAAGTCGGAAAGCTTCTCGATATGGAAGTTGAATTCCAGATCATCGATTGGGGACAGAAGTACAATGAGCTTAACTCGGGTGCAATTGACTGCATTTGGAACGGTTTTACAGCTAATTCCAGCGATGATGGCGTAAAGAGAGCTGAGCTTGTTGATTTTTCGTACGGTTATATGCTCAACCAGCAGTGCATCGTTGTTAAGAAGGACAATGTTGATTCTTACAAAACTGCTGATGATCTTAAGGGAAAGAAAGTGTGCGTTGAAGGCGGAAGTGCAGGCGCGGCTTATGCTGAAACCGTTACAGACAAGGATAAGATATTCACAGCTACAGCACAGATTAATGCATTTACCGAAGTTAAGTCGGGCGCTGTTGACTTTATCGTAGTTGACATTGTTCTTGCAAAGAACATTTGCGGACAGGGTGACTATGCAGACCTTGCTATTGTTGATGCAATTGAGCTTGAATCTGAGATATATGCTATCGGCTTTAAGAAGGGAAGCGACTTGACAGCAAAGGTTAACGAAGCTATCAAGACACTCAACGAAAACGGAAAGCTTATGGCTCTTGCAAAGAAGTACGGCTTTGAAAATGTACTTAACGTAACAGAAACTATTGAATAATTTTTCGAATACATAACAAATAAGGAATATTATAATGGGATTTTGGGAAGTAACCTTAAGTCTGTTCGGCGGACTTAAATACACCTGCCTGATATTTGCGCTAACACTTGTGTTAGCGCTTCCTTTAGGTTTGGTGATAGCATTCGGATCTATGTCAAAATTTAAGCCGATAAGCTTTGTTGTAAAAACATTTGTATGGATCATACGCGGAGTTCCGCTTATGCTTCAGGTGATAATTTTTTTCTATGTACCGGGCTTTATTTTGGGTACACCGATTTTGTCCCGTTTTGCTTCGGTAATAGCGGCATTTGTGATAAACTATGCTTGCTATTTTTCGGAGATATACCGAGGCGGTATCGAGAGTATTTCTCGAGGACAATATGAGGCTGGACAAGTGCTCGGAATGACGAAAACTCAGGTTTTTTTCAAGATTATACTTATGCAGGTTGTCAAACGTATACTAGCGCCTATGTCCAATGAAGTTATAACTCTGGTTAAGGATACGGCTTTGGCAAGAGTTATAATGATAGTTGAGGTCATTCAGGCGGCGCAGAATTTTGCAGGCTATGGACTTATGTGGCCCTTGTTCTACACGGCAGTATTTTACCTTGCTTTTGTCGGAATTCTTACGCTTCTGTTCGGTTATTTTGAAAAGAAGCTTGATTACTACAGGGTATAAGGTCGAAAGGAGCTTTCTATGGCAATATTTGAAGCAAAAAATATACAAAAAAGCTTCGGTAAGACTGAGGTTTTGAAGGGCGTCAGCTTTGGTATAGAGAAGGGCGAGGTTTTGTGTATAATCGGTTCAAGCGGAAGTGGAAAAACAACGCTTTTGCGTTGTGTAAACTTTCTTGAAACTCCCGATAAGGGACAGTTTTATCTAAACGGCGGACTTTTGTTTGATGCAGAAGATAAAAAAGCAAAGACTGATGAGGAAATAAGACAGAAGAGAATGCATTTCGGACTTGTATTCCAGTCATTTAATTTGTTTCCCCAATATACTGCATTACAGAATGTAAGTCTTGCGCCCTTGCTTTTGGCAAAAGAAAGACCGGACTACAAAGAAAACAAGAACAGAATAAAGGAAGAAATATTGCAGAATTCTGCCGATCTTTTGAGGAAGGTGGGGCTTTCCGATAAGATGGGGAATTACCCTTGTCAAATATCGGGCGGTCAACAACAGAGGGTTGCGATTGCGAGAGCGTTGGCGTTGAAACCCGATATACTTTGTTTTGACGAACCCACCTCGGCTCTTGATCCGGAAATAACTGTTGAGGTATTGGCTGTTATGAAGGAACTTGCGGCAGAAAATATGACTATGCTTGTTGTAACTCACGAAATGGGGTTTGCAAGAGAGGTTTCGGATAAAGTTATCTTTATGGATGACGGTGTTATTGCAGAGGAGGGAAATGCCGAAGAGGTATTCGGAAATCCCAAATCAAAGAGACTCCAAGAATTTTTAAGCGTAATGAAATGAAAAAAAGAGATATTTCTGCTGTGAGACATCTTTATCAGACTTTGGGAAATATAATGAACAATTGAAGTGGATGGGACAAGACATTTTATACGCCGCAGCATTTACAAAACTACCGGGTTCTGATATCTGGACGGAGATTGTTTCTTTGACGAAGGGAACTGCTGATGCCAACAACTACGGCGGATACGGTAATGCCAATTCTTTTAACACAGATACATGGTTATCCGATACAGACAAGAGCATCGAGGAGCTTGCAGCTTAAGCAAAGTTATTTTCAAATATTTTTAGACCAAAAGTGCGATGGCTGTTTTGAGCATCGCACTTTTAATATATGATTTAATACTTTTTTGTTATAAAATAGTCGTTGTTAGGTACAGAAGCATTTTGCGGTTTATAGAAGCTATATACCATTTCATTATTTCTTGTATGTATGATGTTTGCCGTCATGTCTAAATTTTACTATGCGCTGTTATAATAAACTCGGTTACAGGTGTGACTATCTGTGCTACTGCAAACCGATACTTATGTAAAATTATAAAAAAGACAAACCCGAACGTTTCACCGATTGGTAAAAGGTTCGGGTTTGAATGCTTTGGTGCGAGAAACGGGACTTGAACCCGTACGGTAAATCCACACGCCCCTCAAACGTGCGCGTCTGCCAGTTCCGCCACTCTCGCGAATGCTTTTTTCAAGCAACATTAGTTATTATACACATTTTTCTTTAATTGTCAATACGTTTTTGAAAAAAAGATAAATATATTTTTTAAGACACATACATATATTGTATCAAGCAATATAAGGGTTGGTGTTTTATATGAGTCAATACACTTCAAAATTCAGGGAGAGATGTGAAATCTTTGCTTCCTACATAATCGACAATGATGCAACAGTAAGACAAGCGGCAGATTTTTTCGGAATAAGTAAAAGTACGGTTCATAAAGACTTGATAAGCAAACTTAAGTATATTAATCCTGCGCTGTTTAAAGATGTAAAAAAGGTCCTTGATAAAAATAAAGCCGAAAGACATATTCGAGGCGGTGAAGCGACAAAAAGAAAGTACAAAAATATATAAAATAATTCCAATCTTGCGCAAAAACTTGACAGAATACACTAAAAAATGTATAATAAACATAAAAAAAGGTTTGAAAAAACATCGCGGAGGAACTGTATGCCCAAGAGAATTATGATAACGGAATATCCGGTTGAGTATGCGCCTTTTAATCCGCCGGAAAGTAAGTGCTTTTACGGATTTCCCGAAAACGCGGATCTTCCGGACAGCAACATACCGTCAATGCATTATCATTCCAGCTATCAGATAGGTGTATGCCTTTCGGGAAATGGCGTTTTCTTGCTTGAGAACGATATATACGCTGTGAAAAAAGGGGATGCTGTTATTATCGCTCCGGATGTTATACATTGCTCAAAAAGTATAAAGAGAAGTAATTGTAATTGGGAATTTGTTTATTTTGACCCTTTTGAAATGAGGAACAGATATCCTGAGCTTATACTGCCGAGCAGTTGCATTTGCACACAGGAAAACGAGACCGAGCTTAATTCTTTGTTAAAGAAGATAGTTCAGGAGGGAAAGACTTGCCGAGAGGAATATGAAAGACTTGCAACACTGTATTTCTATACGTTTTCTCTTTTGATAAACCGCAAGGGAGCAGTGCCGGAGGAGTCGGCAGAGGCTGAAATTATAAGGAATGCCGAACAAACCGATATTTATAACATAATGCCTGCGCTTAAAGAAATAGCCTTCAGATTTGACGAGTCGATTTCGGTAATAGCACTTGCCGATATTTGTAATTTAAGCGAGTCTCATTTTACACGAATATTTAAAAAATGTACGGGAATGTCTCCGTACAACTATACTCTTAAATTCAGAGCAAAGGTAGGGGCAGCGCTTCTTAAAGCAACTGAAAAAACGGTAAACGAAATATCCGATTGTGTTGGATTTAGGAATGCGAGTGATTTTTACAGACAGTTTACGAAATATTATTCCTGTTCTCCTATGGATTACAGAAAGGCGTAACAGCCAAAAAGAAAGGATGTTATTATGGGAAGATTTCTTGGCTCTTTTATGGATGACAACGAGCTTGAAAGACCTGATTTGAACAAATGCCCCGACTGCGAATGTTATTTTCCGCAGGATAAATGCCCTATATGCGGCAGAGAATGTCCCGAAGAGATGAGGGCGGGTAACAGAAAAATTCAGAAAAAGAAAAAACAGCGAAACGGAAGATCAAATCATAGAGTATATGTGGACTGGTATCACAAATGGTGGTTTATAATTCCAATGCTGATAATATTTCCTATTTTGGGGTTTATACTCCTTGCGAGCAGTCCTTACAACAAGACTTTAAAAACAACCGTTATGGTTGTTGCCATAATATATGCAATAGTTTCATTTTTCGGTATAGGAAATATAATTGATGCTGTCAATTTTCGTTTTGAGAAGCCTGTTGATACTTCGCTGTCTTATGAAGAGTATATCGGCAAATGTGAGGAGATATCTGTTGAAGAATATTACAGACGGCCGGATGATTATAAAGAAAGTTTTATTAAAACCGAGCTCAAAGTAACTGAGCTTTTTTCGGATTATAACAGTAGCTACAAGAAGGTAAAATATAGCGATTATTATATATGCACCGGAATAGATGGAGATGGAGAACAGTTTAGTATTATTGTGAGAAACTGTGTGCAGTCAGGTATTAAGAATTTAGCTCCCGGAGACGTAATAACCGTTTACGGCGAATGCGTCGGCAGGGTAGAGGTAAACGATTTGAGTTTTGAGCTTCAGGTAGGACCCTGTATAAACGCCGCATATTTTGAACTTTTGGAATGATACTGAAAAGCATACATTGCACAAAAAAAGTATGCTTTTTTTGTGCAATGTGCAATGAGGTTTTGGTTTGTTTTAATAATATATATATAAATTTATGTAAACGTATTTACAAAAGAGAGTTTTTAGGGTAAAATATCTAAGATAGATAGATTATGCAAAAATGGGAGGACAGAACAATGTCGGAAGAAAAACCCGTATATAAAAGAATTTTGCTTAAGCTTTCCGGTGAGGCGCTTGCCAAGGATTGCGGAAAGGGTGAAATCCTCAATTATGATTTTATTAATGATGTATGTAAATCTGTTAAGAAGTGTGTGGAAATGGGAGTTCAGGTAGCTGTTGTTGTGGGCGGCGGAAATATTTGGAGAGGCGGCAGACAGGGCGCAAATATGAATCGAAGCAGAGCAGACCACATGGGTATGCTTGCAACAGTCATTAATTCTCTTGCACTTCAGCAGGGGTTTGAAGAAGTAGGCGCTGAGGCTGTTGTTATGACAGCAATAGATATGGAACGAATAGCAGACTCTTTTACACAAAGAGACGCGGTAAAGCATCTTGAAAACGGAAAGATAGTTGTATTTGGCGGCGGTACAGGCTGTCCCTATTTTTCGACTGATACAGGTGCTGTTCTGCGCGCGGCAGAGATATGCGCTGACGCGGTACTTATGGCAAAGAACATAGACGGTGTTTATACAGCAGATCCAAAGGTTGACAAAAATGCAAAGAAGCTTGACGAGATAAGCTATGTTGATATATTGAACAAGGGACTTAAGGCGCTTGACTGGACAGCGGCATCCTTTGGACTTGAAAACAAGCTTACAATACAGATGTTTGCGCTTGATGACCCTGAAAATATTATTCGTGTTGTTAAGGGTGAAAAGATTGGAACGATTTTAAAATAAATTTAAATATTTATAACAGTTTAAATAAACGGAGGAATTTTTTATGAAACTTGCAACAAAAGAATATGAAGGCAGAATGCAGAAATCCATTTCAGCATATCAAAATGAACTTGAAGGCATCAGAGTAGGAAGAGCTAACCCTGCTGTTTTAAACAAGATTACAGTAGATTATTATGGAGTACCGACACAGATTAATCAGATGTCCGAGGTAAAGGTAACTGACGCAAGAACTATAGTTATCTCTCCTTGGGATGCAACTACACTTAAGAGTATTGACCGCGCTATTACGGCTTCCGATCTTGGAATTACACCTGCAAATGACGGTAAGGTTCTCAGACTTACATTTCCTCAGCTTACAGAAGAAAGACGTAAGGAGCTTGCAAAGCAGCTTTCAAAGATGGGCGAGGATGCAAAGGTTGCAATTAGAAATATTCGCCGCGATTTTAATGACAAGGCAAAGGATATGAAGAAAAAGAACGAAATGACAGAAGATGAGCAAAAGCAGTCTGAAAAAGAAATACAAGATCTTACAGATAAGTATATCAAAGAAATAGATGCCATAACAGCCCGTAAAGAAAAGGAAATCATGGATATCTGACAAAATATACGGGCGTGCGCCGAAAGGCACACGCCCTATTTTAAATGGAGAAATCTTATGTTCGGTATAAAGAAAAAAACTAAAAAAAGAACAAAAATAATGGCAGACCAAAGTCTTCAGCATATAGCGTTTATTATGGACGGAAACGGCAGATGGGCAAAGAAAAAGGGGATGCCGCGTGAATACGGTCATAAAAAAGGCGCTGAGACTATGAAGAATATAGTAAGATATTGCGGTTCTATTAATATAAACTGTGTAACGGTTTATGCTTTTTCAACTGAAAATTGGAAGAGGCCTGAAAAAGAAGTCAATGCTATAATGGAGTTGCTGGGACAGTATATAGATTACCTTTATACTGTAATGGATAAAGACGATATTCAGATACATTTTTTGGGAGACAAGGGTAGATTTACTCCTACGCTTCGAGAAAGGCTTGAGAAGGCTGAATACGATTCAAGAAACAACAAGAAAATACTTAATGTTGCATTGAATTACGGTGGCAGAGATGAGATAGTTCATGCTGTAAACAGCTTGATAAAGCAGGGGAAAACTGAAATTACGGAAGATGATATTGAAGAAAATCTCTATACCTCTCACTGTCCGCCTCCCGATCTTATAGTCAGAACGGCAGGAGAGATACGCACATCAAATTTCCTTATGTGGCAGGGGGCATATTCGGAGCTTTATTTTACTGATGTGCTTTGGCCTGATTTTTCAGAAAAAGACGTAGATCTGGCTGTTGAGGAATTTTACAAGCGTACCCGACGCTTCGGTGCTGTGGTTTAATATAATATTTACGGAGAATTTATTTTAACTATGAAAACAAGAATTATAACAGCGGTGATTTGTACACTTATATTTTTACCGTTTTTAATTTGGTCTGATACGATAGCATTTCCGTTGGTAATCTCATTTGCGGCAACGCTGGGGGTTCATGAGATGCTAAAATGTTTAAAGCAAAATAGCCTTGGAATAATGGTTCCCTCTTATGTTATAGCGGCGGCAATGCCGATATGCGCAAGGGTTTACGGAAACGAGCAGGCATTTTTTAATTTTATGCATAAAGTATTTGTTGTTTATTTGTTTTATCTGCTTGTTATCTCTGTTTTTTCCAAAGGGGAGAAGAATGTTTCGGAAATGGCTATAGTTTACATAACCGTAGGCTTTATAGTAAATGGTTTATCAAGCATTATACTACTGAGGGATTATGAATATGGACAGTACATATTTATGCTTGTTTTTATTTGTCCGTGGATGACTGATATTTTTGCATATTTTACCGGATATTTTTTGGGAAAACACAAGCTTATACCTGATGTCAGTCCAAAAAAGACCGTAGAAGGAGCAATAGGCGGAATTGTGTTCTGCACTCTTTCTCTTGTGCTGTACGGCTTTGTAATGACAAAAGCTATAGACGGTCTTCAGGCAAATTATCTTGCGTTTGTGTATGTCGGTATTGTACTGTCGGTAGTATCACAGTGCGGAGACTTGGTTTTCTCACTTATTAAAAGAAAATACGGAATAAAAGATTACGGAAAGCTTATGCCCGGACACGGTGGGATTCTTGACAGATTTGACTCTGTTATAGCATCAGCTCCTTTTGTATTGCTGATGTTTGATTTGTCGGGAATTTTCCGTTTGTTCATTTAAATAATTATGAGGTTACTTTTTCAATGACAAATATAAAAACAATCGAAAAGACAATAGCTGTATTCGGTTCAACAGGTTCAATAGGCAGACAGAGTATAGAAGTTGCAAGAAAGCATAAAATAAGAATTAAGGCGTTGACTGCAAGAGGGGATATTGACAGACTTGAAGCACAGATAAGAGAATTTTTACCCGAAACCTGTGCCGTTCTTGACGAAAAAAAAGCAACCGAGCTTAAAAACAAGGTATCCGATACGCCTACACGTATAGTTGGCGGACAAAAGGCGATAGAGGAGCTGGCATACGAGGTTAAATGCGATATGCTTCTGAATTCTATTATAGGCAAGGCGGGACTTCGTCCTACTTTAGCTGCTATAGAATCGGGTAAAAATATTGCTCTTGCAAACAAGGAAACTCTTGTTACCGCAGGTGAGATAGTTATGGACAGAGCGAGGGAAAAGGGCGTAAGCGTACTTCCCGTAGACAGTGAGCACTGCGCAATATTTCAATGCCTTCAAGGGTATCCTTCAAATCAGGTGAATAGGCTTATCTTAACAGCATCGGGCGGTCCTTTCTTTAATAAAAAGAGGGAAGAATTAAAAAATATAACTCCCGAAATGGCTTTGGCTCATCCTACATGGAATATGGGACAAAAGATAACCATTGACTCTGCTACGCTTATGAACAAGGGGTTTGAGGTTATCGAAGCCTGCCATCTTTTCAATGTTGATGTAGAAAAAGTTGATGTTGTGGTACACCGTGAGAGCATAATACACTCTATGGTGGAATATATTGATAATGCTGTTTTGGCGCAAATGGGAGTGCCTGATATGCGCACCTGTATTCAGTATGCGATAACATATCCGGACAGATATGAGGGACTTCAAGAAAAGCTTGATCTTGCAAAGTTAGGAAAAATGACCTTTGCAGAAGCAGACAAAGAAACCTTTGTACTTCTTGACCTTGCTTATAGATCAATGAAGCTCGGGGGGGTTATTCCCGCTGTTCTTAACGGCGCAAACGAGGAGGCAGTATATCTGTTTTTAAATCACAAAATATCATTTACCGATATTATGGATATGGTAAGTGAGGTGGTTACAGGTTACAAAAACATTGAAAAGCCTACTATCGAGGATATTGAAGCTGCTGACAGAGTTGCACGCGAAGCAGTACGTGCGCTTGCGAAACAGTAATTTGAGTATATAGTCGAAAAGAGGAAAAGAATTTGACTGTAATAATTGCAATACTTATATTTGGATTTCTCATTTTTATACATGAGCTTGGACATTATTTAACAGCCCGTTTGTTTAATGTGGGTATAAACGAGTTTGCGCTCGGTATGGGACCGAAAATTTACTCGCATACATCTAAAAAAACGGGGATAATGTATTCTCTTCGCCTTTTGCCGATAGGCGGTTTTGTAAGTATGGTGGGCGAGGACGAGGATAGCACTGACGAAAATGCTTTAAACAATAAACCTGTGTGGCAAAGAATGATAATTGTTGCGGCAGGCGCATTTATGAACATTGTTGTAGGTGTGCTGACCGTACTTGTTATTGTTTCGTCAACAAAAAATCTTGCAACCAATGTTATAGCGCAGTTTACCGAAGACTCGACGTTGCAGGAATACGGACTTCGGGTGAATGACAGAATAGTTAAGGTCGGAAATCAGAATGTCCATATAGGAAGAGATATGAGCGAGGCGATAATGTTTGAGGGAACAAAGCCTGTAGATGTTACGGTTATCCGAGACGGTGAAAAGGTTGTTCTCAAAGATGTTGTCTTCGGGCAAATGACTGAAAGCGGAATGGTTTTCGGGAAAATTGATTTTAAGGTATATCCCGAAGGCAGAAGCTTTAATAATATAATAAAGCATACGGTATATTACAGCAAATCTACAGTAAATATAATATGGAAGTCCTTTCTTTATCTTATAACGGGTAAGGTTGGTGTTGAGCAAATGTCGGGTCCTATAGGCGTAACATCGGCTATCGGTGATGCGGCAAAGATGGGTATTCAAAATCTTCTTGATATATGCGCGCTTCTTGCGCTTAATCTTGGCATATTCAATATGCTTCCTTTCCCCGCTCTTGACGGAGGCAGGTTTGTATTTATGCTGTACGAGCTAATATTCCGCAAGCCTGTTAAGCGTGAGATAGAGGGGTATATACATTTTGCAGGACTGTGCTTGCTAATGCTTCTTATGGTTTTTGTGGGATTTAATGATATAAAAAATTTGTTTAAATAAAAAAGACGGTGAAGGAAAAATGGAAAGACGCAGATCAAAAAAAATAAGGGTTGGAAACATATATATAGGCGGAGATGCAAAAATATCGGTTCAGTCAATGACAAATACCGATTCTTCGGACTATGATGCTACTTATGCCCAGATAAAAAGACTTGAGCTATGCGGCTGTGATATAATCAGAATGACAGTGCCCGATATGGACGCTGTAAAAACGGTTTACCGTCTAAAAAACTCCGATATAAAGATACCTATAGTTGCCGATATACATTTTGACTATAAGATGGCAATAGAGGCGGCGAATGCGGGGGCTGACAAAATCAGAATAAATCCCGGAAATATCGGTGATGAAGCAAGGGTAAAGGCGGTTGTAGATACTTGTGTTCAAAAAAACATCCCCATAAGGATAGGTGTAAACAGCGGTTCTCTTGAAAAGAGCATACTTGAAAAATACGGTAGACCTTCGGGGGATGCATTGGCAGAAAGCGCATTGTATCACGCCTCCTTGCTTGAAAGATACGATTTTACAAACATTATTCTTGCCGTAAAATCCTCCCGTGTTGCCGACATGATAAGTGCAAACAGAATACTCGCTGAAAGGTCGGAGTACCCATTGCATCTTGGTGTTACCGAGGCGGGAACAGTACATAAAGGTGTTATAAAATCGGCTGCAGGAATAGGAAGTCTGTTGCTTGACGGTATAGGAGATACAATAAGGGTATCTCTTACAGCAGATCCTGCTGAAGAAATAAAGAATGGGAAGGCTATTCTTTCTGCAATAGGTATTACGGCTGACAACGGTATAAATATCATATCCTGTCCCACTTGCGGAAGAACCAAAATTGACCTTATTGGTATAGCAAACGAGTTTGAAAAAAGGGTTGCTGACATAAAGCTTAACAAAAGGATAGATGTTGCAATAATGGGCTGTGTTGTAAACGGACCGGGCGAGGCGAAAGAATGCGACATCGGCATAGCAGGCGGTGTGGGTGAGGCTGTTTTGTTTAAAAAAGGACAGGTAGTCAGAAAGATCGACGAAGACAGAATAATAGATGAACTTTTAGATGAAATAAAAAAAATGTAAATTTCGGGTGGAACAATGGCTAAAACGTTGATGGAACTGTTTAATAGATTTGAGTCTGATGAACAGTATAAAAACATAATGGAATCAGGACGTGTGGAAAACGTGCGTGTAAACCGTGAGCTGAAGATGGTTGAGGCAGAGATACGCTTTGATGTCATTATTGATAAAAAAACACTGTACAGCCTTGAAGAAGCTTTAAGGCAGTGCTATGTTTTGCGAAGCGTAAGAATAATTCCGAAGTATGACAGCTCCTTATTTTCAGAAAGATATATGTCGGAGGTCTTGCTTGAGGCAGGGCACAGAGGAGTTATATCCAGAGGTTTTTTCAACGAATATAATCTTAAAATAAGCGAAAGCAAGATTTCCATTGAAATATCGTTTACAAACGGCGGGATCGAGCTTTTGTACAGCGCAAAGACACCTGACGTTATTTCACAGATAATTATGGATGAATTCGGATTGAAATACGAGGTTGAAATACTGCGTGACGAAAACGCAAATTACGATTTTTCGGCTGTTATACGTGAAAGGGAAATACAATATGCGGCAGAAATAAACCGTATTGCAAAGGAACGCGAAGAACAGCAAAGAAATATTCCGACGCAGTCAGTCGAAGAAAATGACAGCAAAAAGCTTGAAAGGGTAACCGCTCTTGGTGAAAAAGAAATTGTTCTTGAAAAATATGAAGGCGGAATTATACATGTAGGGGATACTGATTTTGATACGTCAGAACCGGAGTATATTTACGGTGAGAATTTTGAGCTTGATCCTGTACCTATGAGAAGCTTGGACAAGCCATTGAGACGCGTCGTCATATTCGGTGAAGTGTTTCAGGCAGAGGCAAAGGAAAACAGAAACGGCGACAAGATTATATTTGAATTTGCAATGACAGACAACGATTCGTCCATATTCTGTAAAATGGTATTGGAGTCTCACGAGTCGCAGATAACCGATGAGATAAGAGCAGGAGATGTTCTTGCTGTCAGAGGTAATGTTCGTTTTGATAAGTTTGCAAATGAGCTTGTAATGAGTGTTCTTGATATTTCAAAAATCAAGAAGCTGATAAGAAAAGATAAATCCAAGGATAAGCGTGTTGAATTACATTTACATACCTGTATGTCGTCAATGGATGCAATTATTGCTCCCGAAGATGCAATAAAACTTGCGCAAAAGTGGGGGCATAAGGCTGTTGCAATAACCGACCACGGAAATGTTCAGGCTTTTCCGAGAGCAATGTATGCTTCCGAAAAGACCGGAATGAAGGTTATTTACGGTATGGAAGCCTATTTTGTTGATGATACGGCGCGTGTTGTTTACGGAGATGGGACTGCAAACTTTACGAACGATGAATTTTGTATATTTGATATTGAAACAACTGGACTTTCGGCACAGACGTGTAAGATAACCGAAATCGGCGCTGTGAAGGTAAAAAACGGCGAAATTCTCGATATATTCAGCACATATGTTGATCCTGAGTGTCCTATTCCCGAAAATATTGTTGAATTGACCGGCATAACAGACGATATGGTTAAAGGCGCTCCCAAAACCGAAGAGGCTGTTAAAAGCTTTCTTGAGTTTGCGGGCGACAGGATACTTATCGCGCATAACGCATCTTTTGATATAGGCTTTATTAAAAAAGCGTGTGAGGACTATAGGATACATTTTAAGCCAACATATATTGATACTGTTGCGCTTTCGAGATTTTTAAACCCGGATTTAAAAAAGCATAAGTTGAATATTATTGCCGATTACTATAATCTGGGAGAATTTGGTCATCACAGAGCGTACAATGATGCCGAAATGTTGGCAAAGATATTTGCTGTTATGTGTCAAAAGCTAAAAAAAGAGGGAGCAAAAGATACCTCTGAAATGTCAAGAATAATGGGCGAAAAGGCTGACCCATTGAAGCTCCGTCCATATCATATGATATTGCTTGCAAAAAACAATGTGGGTCTTAAAAATTTATATAAAATAGTATCTAAGGGTTATATTGACTATTTCTACAGAAATCCAAGATTGCCTAAAACGGTGCTGAACGAGCTTCGTGAGGGATTGATAGTAGGCTCTGCGTGTGAGGCTGGCGAACTATTTTCGGCGATTATAGCAGGTAAGCCTATGAATGAGCTTATCCGCATTGCAAAATATTATGACTATCTTGAAATACAGCCTTTGTCAAACAACCGATTTATGATTGCAAAGGGCTTGGCTGCCGACGAAGAAGCATTGCGTAACTTTAACCGTAAGGTTATCGAAATAGGCAGAGCGGCAAAGAAACCCGTTGTTGCAACCTGCGACGCGCATTTTCTTGAAAAGCGTGATGAGATACACAGAAAAATGCTTCAGTTTGACCGTGGGTTTGATGACGAGGGAGATTCTGAGCTTTATTTCAGAACTACCGATGAGATGCTTGAAGAGTTTTCATATCTTGGAAGCGATGTTGCACGTGAGGTTGTTATTGAAAACCCCAATAAGATAAACGAGATGGTAGAGCAAATAAGACCTATTCCTACAGGCTTCTATCCACCCAGTATTCCGGGGTGTGAGGAAGAGCTTGAAGAAATGTGCTGGAAGAGGGCAAAAGAATGGTATGGAGATCCGCTTCCTGAGCTTGTGAAAAACAGGTTGCAGAGAGAGCTTACGCCTATTATTGGTAACGGCTTTGCCATTATGTATATAATTGCGCAAAAGCTTATTGCAAACAGCGAAGCAGCAGGTTATCTTGTAGGCTCAAGAGGCTCTGTCGGCTCATCATTTGCGGCAACTATGTGCGGTGTAACCGAGGTGAATCCTTTGCCGCCCCACTACAGATGTCCGAAGTGTAAATACAGTTATTTCTATACAGATGGTTCGGTAGCATCGGGATTTGACCTTCCAAACAAAAACTGTCCCCAGTGCGATACAAACATGATACACGACGGACACGATATTCCTTTTGAGACTTTCCTCGGATTCAAGGGTGAAAAGACGCCCGATATTGACCTTAACTTTTCGGGAGATGTGCAGGCAGATGCGCATAAATACACAGAAGTTTTGTTCGGAGAGGAAAACGTATTCCGCGCAGGAACGTTGGGAACACTTGCCGATAAGAAAGCGTTTATGCTGGTAAGTAAATATCTTGAACATAAGGGTGTATCTGTTAACAGGGCCGAAATGCAAAGACTTATAAACAAGTGTCTGGGTGTAAAGTTGACAACAGGACAACACCCCGGCGGTGTTATAGTAATACCGCATGAATATGATATTTACGATTTTTCTCCTATACAGCATCCTGCAGATGATAGAAACAGTACTATTATTACAACTCACTTTGAATTCAGCCATTTACATGATACGATTTTGAAGCTTGATATCCTTGGTCATGATGTGCCTACCAAATATAAGATGCTTGAAAATTATTCGGGCATAAGCGTTCTTGATGTGCCTATGAATGACCAAAAGGTAATGTCGCTGTTTACTTCAACCAAGGCTTTGGGAGTAACAGAGGAGGACATAGGAAGTCCTACGGGAACCTTCGGTCTGCCCGAATTCGGTACGGCCTTTACAAGACAGATGCTTGTTGACACACAGCCGAAATATTTCTCTGACCTTTTGCAGATATCGGGACTTTCCCACGGTACAGACGTATGGCTGGGTAACGCAAAGGATTTGATAAAAGAAGGAATATGCACTATTTCCGAGTGCGTAGGTACACGTGATAACATAATGGTTTACTTGCAGCACAGAGGGCTTGACAACAGTGATGCATTTAACATAATGGAAAACGTGCGAAAGAAGAACAAAAATCTGACTCCTGAAATGGAAGCGATAATGCGTGAGCATAATGTTCCCGAATGGTATATAGATTCGTGTAAGAAAATAAAATATATGTTCCCGAAGGCTCATGCGGCGGCATATGTTATGTCAGCGATAAGGCTTGGATGGTATAAGGTTTATCATCCCGTAGCCTTTTATGCGGCATATTTTACAGCAGCGCCTGACGGCTTTGACGGGGAAACGGTTATGGGAGGTAAAGCTAAGGTTTTACAGCTCATGGCTATGATAGATGAAAAGGGCAGAGAAGCTTCTGCAACAGAAAAGGATACTTATACTGCAATGCAGATAGTCAACGAATGTTTTGCAAGAGGTATAAAATTTTTGCCCGTAAACCTTTACAAGTCAGATGCTAAAGCATTTCTACCCGAAGATGGCAAGATAAGAATACCATTTGCTTGTCTTGCGGGACTTGGAGAAAGTGTTGCGCATAATATAGTAAAGGCAAGGGACGAAAATCCCCTTTCTATAGAAGAGCTTGCCGAAAGAGCAAAACTTTCAAAAAAGATTGTAGATCTGTTGCGCGATAACGGAGTGCTTGAGGGGTTACCCGAAACAAATCAAATTTCATTCTTTTAAATTAATAAAAAAGGAATAATTATGGCAATATCTGCAAAGACATTAAAAACACAGTTAACAATATTAAAGCCTTTACTTCAAAGTTGCTCACTCAAGACCATAAGAAAAGGTCAAGACAAGATAGGCGAGCTGATGGTGTCAAGGTACAAAAGCCGGATCATCGAAAAAAAACATACGTTTGAGGGTTTTGAAGGCGCATGGATAATACCCAAGGATGAGAGAAGACAGGGGGTGATACTCTATCTTCACGGAGGGGGGTATACCTGCGGAGGAATTGAGTATGCAAAGGGCTTTGGTACTACTCTTGCCGCGAGAACAGGGGCGAGGGTTTTTTGTGCTGCCTATAGATTAGCGCCGGAGAATGTATATCCTGCTGCCCTTGACGATGCAGTTACAAGCTATAAGTATCTGCTCGAAAAAGGGTATTCTGCGTCGCATATAACTGTATGCGGAGAAAGCGCCGGCGGCGGTCTTTGTTATTCCCTTTGCTTAAGATTGAAAAAAGAGGGAATACCCCTGCCTTGTGCTATAATTGCCCTGTCTCCCTGGACAGATATGACAGCGTCGGGAAGCTCTTATACTTATAACAAAAACAATGACCCTACAATGTCTAAAGAGTTGCTTGACTTTTTTGCAGACAGTTATACAACAAACAGGGAAGATCCTTATGTGTCTCCATTGTTTGGGGATATGTGCAATATGCCGCCGAGTTTGATGTTTGTTGGCGGAGACGAGATAATGCTTGATGATGCAAGGCTTATGCATGAAAAGCTTATTGAAAACAAATGTGTATCCAAGCTTACGGTAACCCATGACAGATGGCACGGGTATTTACTCTATGATCTTGAAGAGGATCAAAAAGATTACTCATTGATAAACTCCTTTTTGAACAAATATATGTCAAGTGAGAAAAAACTTCGTTGGCTGAGACTTGACAATGCGGCAAAAATTTATCCTGCTGCAAGAAGGCAGAATTGGAGCAACGTATTTCGCCTTTCCGCAACATTAACAGAGAATGTTGACAAAGATGTATTGGCGTCGGCTCTTGACGTAACGGTGCGGCGCTTTCCGTCAATTGCGGTAAGATTGCAAAAAGGATTGTTCTGGTACTATCTCGAACAGCTTTCCGAAGCGCCGGGAATAATGGAAGAAAGCAGTTATCCTTTGACTCGAATGTCAAAAAAAGAAACTTCAAAATGCGCATTTCGTGTTCTTGTATACAAAAAGCGGATTGCTGTTGAAATATTCCATTCTCTTACAGACGGAACGGGGGCATTGATATTTTTAAAAAGTCTTGTCGCAGAGTATCTGCAACAAAAATATAATGTAAAAATACCTGCCGAAAAAGGCGTTTTGGGAAGACTCGAAGAACCTTCCGAGGCAGAGCTTGAGGACAGCTTCCAGAAATATTCGGGAAGGATATCCGCAAGTAGAGCAGAAAATACTGCCTGGCATATGTACGGTACACCCGAAAAGGCAGGATTTTTAAATTTGACCTGTTTTGACCTGCCCGTAAATGCTGTGCTTGACAAAGCGCACGAATATAATGTAAGTCTGACAACATTTTTATGCGCGGTTATGATGATGGCGTTGCAAGGTCTTCAGGCCGAAAAAGTACCGTCAAGAAAAAAGAGAAAGCCAATAAAAGTACTTTTGCCCGTTAATCTTCGTAACCTCTTCCCAAGTAAGACCCTGCGTAATTTTGCGTTGTATACAACACCGGAGATCTTGCCCGTACTGGGAGAATACAATTTTGAAGAAATATGCAGGATAATCATACACTGTATGGGTACGGAAATTACAAGAAAGCAAATGGAAATGAAGATAGCAACAAACGTAAAAAGTGAAAGGCTTATGGCTGTGAGGATAATGCCGTTGTTTGTTAAGAATCTTGTTATGAAGGCTATATTTGATGCTGTGGGCGAATGTAAATCGTGTCTCAGTTTATCGAATCTCGGAGCTGTAAAACTGCCCGAAGAAATGAAGCCTTATATCGAAAGAATGGATTTTATTTTGGGAGTACAGGCATCAGCTCCCTACAACTGTGGTGTTATATCTTACGGCGACAGACTGTATGTAAACTTTATCCGTAACATAAAAGAGCCTGAGCTTGAATACTGGTTTCATAAGGTTTTGCAACAAATGGGAATCGAGACATTGGTTCAGTCAAACAGAGGAGAGTTATAATGTATTGCATAAAATGCGGAGTAAAATTAGCGGACACGGAAAGAGTGTGTCCCCTTTGCGGAACAAGAGTGTTCCATCCAGATTTGACACAAGAGGAAGGTGAGTCTCTTTATCCGCAAAATGCATATCCGAAAACAAAAAAATCAACATATATCCCGCAAATGCTTGCAACATTTGCACTGGTTTTGCCTATGATCATAGTATTTTTGTGCGACTGGCAAATAAACAGGGAGGTAACATGGTCGGGATATGTAATAGGTGCATTGGTATTAGGATTTGTATTCATAGTGTTGCCAAGCTGGTATAAGAAGCCAAACCCAGTTGCGTTTGTTCCCATTGGTTTTTGTGTGTTAGGGTTGTATCTCTTATATATTAACTTCCACATAGACGGAGACTGGTTTTTAAGCTTTGCTTTTCCTCTTGTGGGGGGACTTGGACTTATCATAACGGCGCTTGTAACCCTTTTGAAATACCTCAAAAGAGGTAAGCTGTATGTTTTCGGAGGCTTTTTTATAGCTCTTGGCGGTTTTATGCTTCTGATTGAATTTATGGCAAACTATACTTTTAACGTGGAGCATTTCCACGGCTGGTCTCTCTATCCCCTTGTATCCCTTGTAATGCTTGGCGGATTTCTCATTTTTGTTGCGATATACCGTCCCGCAAGAGAAGTAATGGAAAGAAAATTTTTTATATAATAAAACAGAAAACTCCGACAGGTTTTAAAAGTCTGTCGGAGTAAATTTTTATATAGCTTAATGAGCCATCTCGTAAGCCATTTCGTAGAGTTTACGCATATCTTCAGTTCTCTTTGCGCAGTAAGCTTTCATCTCTTCGATCTGTGATTCAGTAAAGTCGTTGAGGTCGCCTTCTTTGAGTGTACCCTTGTACATGCGGTCGAGCTTCAAGGCATAGCTTATTTCTGTGGAGATAAGCTTACCGTCGCGCATACCTACAACAAGGTCGCTCTTGCCCTCAAGAAGAAGTCTTACTGCCTCGCTGCCCATTTGGGTTGCGATCGTTCTGTCTCTCATTGTGGGATCTCCGCCGCGGAGGACGTGAGCAAGTCTTACAAATTTTGTTTCAATTCCGGTCTTTTCTTCAAATCTTTTAGCAAATTTTTCTGAGTAAAGTTTGTCTCCTATAGAAGCGGGAACTCCCTCTGCAATACAAACAATGAAGTTTCTCTTGTTGTTCTTTTTTGCTTCCAAGACCTGTTCTATAACCTTGTCTTCGTCAAATTTAACTTCATTTATAATAATAGCGGAAGCACCGGTGGCAATGCCTGCTTCGAGAGCAACCCATCCTGCGTTTCTGCCCATAATCTCGACTACATTACAACGCGCGTGTGATTCACAGGTATCGCGAAGTCTGTCTATCATTTCAACAGCTGTGTTTACCGCTGTATCAAAACCAATGGAATATTCTGTGGATGTAATGTCATTGTCTATAGTACCGGGGATACCGATAGTAGGAATACCTCTGACAGAAAGATCTGTAGCACCTCTGAATGTCCCGTCTCCGCCGATAGCAATAATACCGTCTATCTCGTTTTCACGGCAGGTTTTAATAGCCATCTGCATTCCTTCTTCTTCTTTAAATTCAATGCAACGGTTGGAATAGAGAGCGGTTCCGCCTCTGGAAATAATATTGGAAACGTCTCTTGCAGTAAAGCGCTTAAGCTGAGGATGTACAAGTCCCTTATAGCCTTCATATATTCCCATAACTTCAACGCCCTTATCAAGAGCTGCTCTTGTAACCGCACGGAGCGCAGCATTCATTCCGGGAGCGTCGCCGCCTGACGTAAGAACGCCGATTCTTCTGAATTTTTGTGTCATGATGGATTCCCCTTATATTTGATGTGCTTGTTTTTTTTACTCAATTCAATATTTTAATATATAATGCAACAAAAATCAATACATTTTATAAAAAAAATAATAATTTTACTTTGATTTTTATAAAAAAAAGTACGTTTAAACAAATGCTGTCAACAATTTAGTTGACAGCATTTGTACCTAAAAATATCGGCATAAATTGTTCGCCTGATATGGCTTTTTCCAATGTTTCAGGCAAAAGGTCAAATTTTGCAATAAGAGAAGAGGGTTTTTTTATCGGATCATCCTGTATCATTGGAACAAAGTAAATGTTTTTTCTCGAAAGAAGCTTACCTATATTTACTAAATTTGCCGACAAAGCATCGTTTGTTGCAAGAGCAATAACAAGCGGCTTATTGTTTCTGAGATGAGCTTTTGCCGCCATTGTTACCGATGAGTCTGTAATACCGTTTGCAAGCTTTGCCAAGGTGTTGCCTGTACACGGGCAGATAATCATAGCCTCGGGGTGCAATTTAGGTCCTATTGGTTCTGCCTCCTGAACGGTGTGAATAACCGTTTTTTCGCATATTTCTTCAAATTTTGAAACATGGTGCGCAGCTTTTCCGAATCTTGTATCCGTTAAATATGTTTTTTCACTCATTACCGGAAGAAATTCATATCCGCTGTGCCTCATCGCTTCGAGAAGCTCAAAGGAGTTATTTAATGTGCAAAATGAACCGCACATAGCATAACAAATCATAATATGCCTCCTTTTAGCTTTGCTAAAATGCAGTCGGCAATAATATTTCCCGCGCTTTCGGGAGCAACCTTGCCGGGCAGAGAAAGAGCAAAAATAACCTTTCGGTACATTTTCTTTGCAAATTCGAAATCGACTCCTCCGGGAGCCGATGCAAGATCAATTATTGTTACGTTTTCTTTTGTTTTTTCTATAACGTTTTTATCTATTACAACGGCGGGAACCGTATTGAATATTATATTTGCTTTACTGATTTTGCTTTGAAGTTGTTCAAAGTTTAAGGCGGTATATCCTTCTGCTTCTGCCCAGGTGAGAGATGCCTCGCTTCTTGCAAAAACGGCAACGTCAGCGCCCATATTCTTTAACATTCTTGCCAATACACGTCCTATTCTGCCGTATCCTAAAACGGCGCATTTTGAGCCAAAGAGCGTAATGTTTGTTTCATTAAGTGCAATAGCCAGAGCGCCCTCTGCTGTCGCAACAGCGTTTAGTATAGTAAGCCTTTCGGATTTGTAAAAGTCATAGACCGAACATTTTTTTGCTACGGCTTTTTCAATAAATAAGTCTGACAACCTTCCGCCTGCTATAAGCTGTTTTTCTGTTACTGTATTCAAAAGCTCGTCAAGCTTTATATCTTTGTTGCTTAAAGGACTGAAAACTCTTATTCCGTCGGTGGAATATGGTAGGGGAAGAACTATTATTGATGCTTTTGATACGGCATCCTTTAAAGTCTTGCTTTTTAAGGCGCCTCCCGTATCCCCCTCAAGACCGAACACTGTAATTTCGTAATCTTTTTTACACATAGAGCGTACTGCGGCCAGCATACGCATATCACCGCCGAGAACGCATATTTTTATATCATTCATAATGTACATCTCCTTTCCGGTTTACTGTTGTTTTACCGTAGATTTTTTAAACTTTAGTTTTTATGAAAGTATATAGAATCGGCAGTAACAAATATTGCCTTAATACATTTTATGAGAGCTGTTTTATATTGACAATATTAAATAAACTTGTTATAATATAATAATAAAAAAATAAAATGGGAAATTATTGTAGATTTAAGGAAAATCGGAAAACAATGGAAAAAAAGACGGTAAATATTACCCAAGAACAAATAGAAGAACAATATACTTTTATGCGTGAAGTAAAGGACAGGAATGCATTCTTCTTTGAACAAAACAAAAGGATTCCGAAGGCGCATGTTCTTACTTTTGGTTGTCAGCAGAATGAATCGGACAGTGAATATATTGCAGGAATGGCTGTAGAGATGGGGTATGAGCTTACAGAAGAGCCGTCCGAAGCAGAGCTTATTGTAGTAAATACTTGCGCTGTGAGAGAACACGCAGAACTAAAGGCGCTGTCTATTACAGGACAGTTTAAGCATCTCAAAAAACAAAATAAAAATTTGAAAATAGGTATTTGCGGATGTATGGTAACACAGGAACATCGCAAGGATGATATAAAAAACAAATATCCTTATGTTGACTTCCTGTTTGGAACAAATATGCTTTGGCGTTTTCCTGAGATACTGCTTGAGTCATTTAGCAAAAAAAAGCGTTTATTTTACTTTGATCACGAAAGCGCAAATATCTGGGAAGGTCTTCCTGTTAAAAGAGAGAACGAATTTAAGGCATGGATAAGCGTTATGTACGGCTGTAACAATTTTTGCTCATACTGTGTTGTTCCTTATGTTAGAGGCAGAGAGAGAAGCAGACAGCCTGAGGCTATAATAGAACAAATAAAAGAGCTTGCGTCAAACGGATACAAAGAATTTACCTTGCTTGGACAAAATGTAAACAGCTACGGTAAGGATTTGAATATAGATTATGATTTTTCGGATCTTCTTACCGACATTTGCAAGATAGAGGGTGATTTCTGGATAAGGTTTATGACAAGTCATCCGAAAGATGCATCAAAAAAGCTTATTGACACTATGGCGAGAGAAGAGAAAATTGTCAAGCATTTACATTTGCCTTTTCAGGCAGGCAATGACAGAGTGCTGAAGCTTATGAACAGAAAATATGATTCCAAGGGATATTTTGAGCTTGTGTCGTATGCAAAAGAAAAAATGCCTGATATTGCTCTAACAAGTGATGTTATTGTAGGATTTCCGACAGAAACAGACGAAGAGTTTGATGATACTCTTAAGATGTTGAAAAAGGTGGAGTTTGATTCTGTTTATTCGTTTATTTATTCACCGAGAAAGGATACACCGGCAGCGGAAATGGACGGACAGATACCGGACGATATAAAGAAAAAACGTTTTGTAAGACTTCTTGAGGTGCAAAACGGAATATCTAAGGATCTGAACATAGAATATATAGGCAAAACAGTAAAAATACTTGTTGAGGGCAGAAGCAAGACGGACAGTGAAAAATATACAGGAAGAAATGAAAAGAACCGTCTTGTTCATATAGATGGAGACGATTCCCTTGTGGGAAATTTCTGCAATGTAAGAATAGACAGAGCTGATACCTTTGCGATGTATGGTACTGTAATTAATTGAATGTGAGGAAGAGATAATGGCTGTAACACCAATGATGCAGCAATACCTTGATATAAAAGAAAAGAATAAGGACTGTATAATATTTTTCAGACTCGGAGATTTTTATGAGATGTTTTTTGACGATGCAGTTCTGGTATCCCGTGAGCTTGAATTGACCTTGACGGGCAGGGATTGCGGCGAAGGTAACCGAGCGCCTATGTGCGGAGTACCGTATCATGCAGTTGATAACTACCTCGGCAGACTTGTTGCAAAAGGCTACAAGGTTGCTATATGTGAGCAGACTGAGGATCCTTCTCAAACAAAGGATATAGTAAGGCGTGAGATAGTAAGAATAGTTACTCCGGGAACGGTTATCGAAAGTGAGCTTCTCACCGAAAACAAGAATAATTATCTTTGTTCTGTTTACCTTGACGGCAAGGGCGCAGGTGTGACCTTTGCAGATGTATCTACCGGTGATATATCCGCGACCGAAATAACGGGAGAGCAATACAGACAGCGTTTGCTGAACGAGATTGCAACATATTCCCCACGTGAAATAATGATAAATATAAAAAAAGAAATGTGTCAGGGACTTTACGATTATGCTGTACAAAGACTAAATGCTTTTGTAAACGATAATCAGGATGACAGATATGAGTTGACATATGCAAAAAGCACACTTATAAAACAGTTTGGTAAGCTTCCGCTTGACAATGGTGAGACTATAGGCAATTCCATTATTGCTTCGGCAGGAGCTTTGATTGACTATATTACCGAAACTCAAAAGAGCGATACGTCTTATATAAAGGATTTGAAAATATATAGATCGGGACAGTATCTTGAAATAGATATGAACACCAGACGCAATCTTGAGCTTACCGAGACTATGCGTTCAAAAGAAAAAAAAGGCAGTCTTTTGTGGGTACTTGACAAGACCAAATCCTCTATGGGCGCAAGACTTATAAGAAAATGGGTTGAGACACCGCTTGTAAATACATATTATATAACACGCAGACAAAAGGCTGTTACTGAATTATACAACGATTATTTCAGACGTGAAGAACTGGCCGAGTGTATGAAGAGCGTGCTTGACCTTGAAAGATTGATGACAAAGGTTATGTATGGTAGTGCAGGAGGTAAGGATTTGAAATCCATATCTCAGACATTGGCTGTTATTCCTCAGATAAAGGAGCTCTTGTCAGAATTTACAAGCGATGAATTAAAGGGCATACATGACAGCATTGATGAATTGCAGGACATATACTCTTTGATTGAAGAGTCAATTGTTGAAGACCCGCCTTTTTCAATTAGAGAGGGTGGGATAATCAAAAGAGGCTACAGCGAAGAAGTTGACAGATTAAATGATGTTATAAATAACGGAAAGCAGTATGTCAAAGATCTTGAAGAAAGAGAAAAAGAGAAAACGGGCATAAAGAAGCTTCGTGTGGGCTACAACAGAGTGTTTGGATACTATATAGAGATACTGCGTTCAAATACCGAGCCTATTCCCGAAAATTATATAAGAAAGCAGACTCTTGCAAACTGTGAGAGATATATTTCTCAGGAGCTTAAGGATCTTGAGTCAACAATTCTTGGAGCTTCTGACAGAATAGCGGGCATTGAATATGAAATATTTCAGAGGATAAGAGAAAAAATTGCTTCTCAGTCGGAGCGTATACAGGAAACGGCGTACAAACTTGCTTTGGTTGACGTGTACGTAAGCTTGGCCGATGTTGCGGTAAAAAACAACTATGTTTGTCCCGAGGTGGATTACAGAGATGTGATAGATATAAAGGATGGCAGGCATCCGGTTGTGGAAATGTTTGTAAAAGACAGTTATTTTGTGCCAAACGATACACTTCTTGATACGGGCAGAAACAGGCTTATGCTTATTACAGGTCCGAATATGGCAGGTAAGTCTACTTATATGAGACAGGTTGCTTTGATAGCTCTTATGGCGCAGCTTGGAAGCTATGTCCCTGCAAAAGAGGCAAGAATAGGGGTAGTTGACAAGATATTTACCCGTATAGGCGCATCGGATGACCTTGCAAGCGGACAGTCCACATTTATGCTTGAGATGAACGAGGTTGCATATATTCTAAAGAATGCAACAAAAAAGAGTCTTATTATTTATGATGAGATAGGCAGAGGTACAAGTACTTTTGACGGAATGAGCATAGCAAAGGCTGTTGCTGAATACAGCGCAGGTAAAAAGTTAGGGGCTAAGACGCTGTTTGCAACCCATTATCATGAAATGACTACGCTCGAAGGACAGTGTGAGGGGATTGTAAACTATAATATTGCCGCAAAGAAAAAGGGCGACGAGCTTATTTTCCTAAGGAAGATAATAAAGGGAGCAACTGATGACAGCTATGGTATTGAGGTTGCGTTACTTGCCGGCGTACCTAATACGGTAATAAAGAGAGCAAAAGAGATTTTGAAGGATATTGAAACCGAAGGTCATACTGTTGTGCAGCCAATTAACAGGCAAGAAGAGGACGAATTATCCTTTGAGAACCTTGCAAACAATGAGGTTATAGAAAAGCTGAAAAGCGTTGATCTGAATACCACAACGCCTATCGAGGCGCTTGGAATATTATTTGACGTAAAAAAGATGCTTCAGTAAAAAAACATTGAAAAGAGGTAGATGCATGGGAATAATAAATGTTCTTGATATCCATGTAGCAAACCTTATTGCTGCAGGTGAGGTAGTTGACAGACCTGCATCGGCAGTTAAGGAGCTTATTGAAAACTCAATAGATGCCGGATCTACAAAGATAACCGTTGAAATAAAAAAAGGCGGTATTGCTTTTATACGTGTTTGTGACAACGGTAAAGGAATGAGCAGAGAAGATGTTCCAGTGTGTATTCAGCGCCACGCAACAAGTAAAATCAGCAACCAGTGGGATCTTGGAAAGATAATGACCTTAGGTTTTCGTGGGGAGGCTTTGGCGGCAATATCCTCAGTATCAAAGGTTAGAATTATGACCAAGCGAAAAGAGGACAAGACGGGTACTCTTATGGTATGCAATCCAGGAGAAGAGGTAGCTGTTGCAGAAACGGGTTGTCCTGACGGAACGACTGTTATTGTCGAGGAGCTTTTTGCAAACGTTCCTGCAAGAAGAAAATTTCTTAAAAAAGATATGACCGAGGGGATGGCTGTTGCAAACGTGGTGGAAAAGCTTGCTTTGTCAAGACCCGATATATCGGTTAGGTTTATATATGATGACAATGTGAAATTTACGACAGCCGGTGACGGTAAGCTTGCAAATGCGATATACGCTTTGTACGGCAGAGATTTTATAAAGAAAATGACTGCAGTGGAATGGCTGACCGAGGGGGTAAGGGTATACGGTTATATCGGAAATCCCGATAATTTAAAGAGCAATCGTAACCATCAGATAATTTTTGTAAATGACAGATTTGTCAGAAACAAGACAGTATCCGCTGCTTTGGAACAGGCTTTTGATTCTTATATCCCTGAGGGGAAATTTCCCTGCTGTGTACTGAAAATAGAACTTCATCCTGCTTTTGTTGACGCTAATGTGCATCCTACGAAGGCGGAGGTAAAATTCAGCGACGAAAAACAAATTTTTGAGGCTGTTTATTCAACAGTAAGAGGCGCGCTTGAAAAAGAGGTTGCCAGACCCGAAATACTGAATAATCGTAACGGGGATTTTGATGCAGATTATCTGCAGAGCAATAAAAAACAGCAAGGCTTAAAGTATATTAATTCATTTATTCCCGTTGAGGAAAGAGAAGAAAGGGCAAGAGCGGAAAAGCTTTCTTTTACAAATGAAATGAATATAAAAACAGACTTTTCAAATTTTGATGAGCTAACTACACCCGTTACAAGTGGAGAAAAAATAAATATAAAAGAAATCCAAGATGAGCCGGACATTAGTATTCCAAAAATTGATAAATTATTTAACAGTGAAAAGTTTTTTTCTGATATTCAAAGCACGATTGAAAATAATGTTGAACAATATAATTTGAAATCGTCTCCTGATACTGCGTTTGACGAAAGCTACGGCGGTAGGGTAGAAAGTCCTACGGGTAAATACATATATCAAGCTGATATAAAAAACGAGCAAGAAAAAAATGATCTTCCGTTTTACAAAATAATAGGCGAGGCTTTTTATTCTTACATATTTGTTGAGCTTACAGATAAGATACTTGTAGTAGACAAGCACGCAGCTCATGAGCGTATAATATTTGAAGAATTGAAAAGCAATATGAAGAAAAAGAAGAACGTACTTCAGTTTTTGCTTGTGCCTATATGCCTACAGCTTGATGCTTTAGAGAGCGCGACCGCAATTGAATATTGCGACGATATATCTGCAATAGGCTTTGAGATGAGATGGGAAGAAAACGGAGACTTGATGCTTTATGCTATTCCTGTAGGTCTTGATATTGATGATGCTATGGATTTGTTTATGACGGTATGCACAAGACTTGGGCAGGGAACGGGAAGCGCTGAATTATCAAAAGATATAGTTTTTGAGAAGGCTTTATATCAGGCAAGCTGTAAAGCGGCAATAAAAGCGGGAAGACCGGATGCAAAAGAAGATACTGAAGCTTTTATAAAGAAGCTTTTGTCGCTTCCGGATATAAAATACTGCCCTCACGGCAGACCTGTTGCCTTTGAGGTAACAAAGGATAGTCTTGAAAAGCAGTTTAAACGTAAATAACAATCGAAAACATATACAGTTTTTAAGGAGATAATATGGCTTTTAAATTACTGAAAACTGAGGGAAGAGCAAGACGAGGAGAGTTTGATACTCCCCACGGAACAATACAGACTCCCGTGTTTATGAATGTAGGTACAAGCGCCGCGATAAAGGGCGGCGTATCTACAATGGATCTGCGTGAAATAAAATGTCAGGTAGAGCTTTCAAATACTTATCACCTTCATATAAGACCGGGAGACAAGCTTATAAAAGAGCTTGGTGGTCTTCATAAGTTTTTTAATTGGGACGGACCTATCCTTACCGACTCGGGCGGTTTTCAGGTGTTTTCCTTGGCGCAGCTTCGTAAGATAACCGAAGAGGGTGTTGCTTTCCAGTCTCACATGGATGGCAAAAAGATATTTATGGGGCCTGAGGAATCAATGCAAATACAGTCAAATCTCGGTTCTGATATAGCTATGGCATTTGACGAATGTGTTGAAAATCCTGCTGAATACCTTTATTCAAAGCGGTCGTGTGAGAGAACATTACGTTGGCTTATTAGGTGTAAAAATGAGCTTAATAGACTAAACTCTTTGCCCGATACCGTAAATCCCAAGCAGATGCTTTTTGGTATAAATCAGGGTTGTACCTATCATGATCTCCGTATTGAGCATATGAAACAAATTGCAGAGCTTGACTTGCCCGGGTATGCTATAGGAGGCCTTGCTGTCGGTGAGCCTGCCGAGGTAATGTATGATATAATTGATACAGTTGAGCCGTTTATGCCAAAAGACAAGCCAAGGTATTTGATGGGAGTGGGAACACCGGTTAATATACTTGAGGCGGTACATCGGGGGGTTGACTTTTTTGACTGTGTAATGCCCAGCCGAAATGCAAGACACGCAAACCTGTTTACCTGGAAGGGGAAGCTTAATCTGAACAATGAAAAGTTTTACAATGATCCCCGTCCCATAGACGAGGACTGCGGCTGTCCTGCGTGCCGTAACTACAGCAGGGCATATATCAGACATCTTTTTAAAGCAAGAGAGATGCTCGGTATGCGTCTTTGTGTTCTTCATAATCTGTATTTCTATAACGAGCTTATGGAAAAGATAAGAGAACATCTTGACAATGGTAATTTCGAAACATTTTACAACGAATACAGAGAAGTATTGGAATACAGATTATAAAAAAATATTTTTAAAACATGACTGATACAAATTAAAAAAAGCGGCATTAGCCGCATTTTTTATATTCTGTTATACCGCATATTTTTCTGCGTAATATTCAAGAGTTTGCTTATATACGCTGTCATCGGCTTTGAGCGCGCGAAGATGTTCGTGTATGTTCATATCGCGGTTGGCAAGGTCTATAAGACAGCCTGCAATATTTGAGCAATGGTCGGATGTGCGTTCAAAGTCAGTTATAAGATCTGACCAGACAAAACCGACCTCGATAGAGCAGTTACCCTGTTGGAGTCGTATAATGTGGTTTGTACGAAGTTTTTCTTTGAGAACGTCTATAACTTGTTCAAGTGGAGAAATTGCATTGAGGGCTTTTTTATCACCGTCAGTAAAGGCCTTGAGTGAAAGCTCTAGAATTTCTCTTGTTGCATTTATCATTGTTGAAATTTCAGCCTGAGCAGCTCCTGAGAAATTAAGCTGTTTTTGTCTTAATTCTTCTGCGGCTTCGAGGATGTTTACGCCGTGGTCTGAAATTCGTTCAAAGTCTCCGATTAGCTTAAGAAGCATTGCGGCTTCGGCACTGTCGGCTTCGCTTATTTTCAAGGTTGAAAGCTTAACAAGATATGACCCCAAAGCATCTTCGTATTTATCGGTTTGTTCTTCGCCATCGCGAACAGCAGTTGCGAGCTCGGTAGAATAATTTTTAAATACATCAAGCGAATCTGTGAGAGTTTTAATTGCGCATCTTGCCATATCTTCTGTAACCTCGCGAGAACGGCTGAGCGCAACTGCGGGGGTTGCAAAAAGACGTTCGTCAAGCATTTCGGTTTTTTCGGGAGTATCGTCAAGCGGAATAAGCCAATACGATATTTTTTCAAGCAGCCCCGACATAGGCAGGAGCAATACGGTGCAGATGATTTTCAAAGCTGTATGAGAAACAGCAATTCCAAGGTAGGTTGCCGACTGATCAAGCAACGCGATATCAAAAATCAGCTTTATCAGCCAGAACGCAACAAGCAAGAATGCTGTACCGATAACGTTAAATGACAGATGTATAAGAGCGGCCCTTTTACCGTTTTTGTTTGCGCCGACAGAAGAAATCATTGCGGTGATACAAGTGCCGATGTTCATACCCATAATGATGGGCAATGCTGCACCATAGGAAACAGCCCTAGTCTCATTGGCAAGCGCCTGCAAAATACCGACGGAGGCAGATGAGGATTGAATAATTGCTGTGAGAACAGTACCGGCAAGAACGCCTAGAATTGGGTTTTCGAACATTATAAAGAGTTCACGGAACCATTGTTGTTCCTTGAGAAATCCAACTGCGGAGGACATGGTTTCCATACCGAACATAAGTGTTGCAAAACCGAGGAATATAAGACCAATGTTATGCTTTTTTTCACTCTTGCAGAACATGTAAAGAATTATTCCAGCAAGCGCGAGAACGGGTGTAAAAGATTCAGGCTTAAAAAGCTGAACGATCATGTTGCCGTCGCCGATACCGGCAAGGCTGAGTATCCAAGCCGTAACTGTGGTACCAACGTTAGCACCGATAATTACGCTTACTGATTGTTTTAAGGTGAGCAGGCCTGAGTTTACAAATCCCACTACCATAACCGTGGTGGCAGAGGAACTTTGAATGATTGATGTAATAATTAAACCCGTAAAAAAGCCTACCGATTTTTTGTCTGTTAATTTTGCTAAAATGTTTCGCAGATTGTTACCTGCACTTACTTCGAGAGCCTGTCCCATGACGTTCATGCCGAACAGGAATAGGCAAAGACCGCCTATCATTGTCAATACATTGAAAATATATTCCATGATTCTCTCTTTCCTTTCTTTTTTTTCATAATTATAAATTTCTATTATAATATATACAGGATTTTTATGGATAAGTCAATAGAAAAAAGTAATTATTTTATTGAAAATGCAAAAATCGGTGAATTGTTTAAAAAATATATTATTATAAATGTATTTTTGTTTATTATAATGTTATAAAAGGAACAAAAAAACACACACCGTTTAAGTGTGTGTTTAATATGTTTATATGGATTAGAAATTGTAGTCGGGAACAACAACCTCGCCTGTTTCAGCGGCTTCAACAATAGCTAAAGCTGCGGCAACGGTTTTAGCACCTTCATAAACTGTAGTTGCAACTTCTTCGTCGTTGAGTAGAATGCTTGCAAATTCTTCAAACTCAGCGGAAGCATTGTGATTGTTGATCTCAACCGGAATTTCAACTGGGATTTCGGAATTCATTTTTGTGGAATGTAAAACATCGTCAGTCTGACCGTTAATATTAGATCTGTAAAGCTGGAATGTGTTGCTCTTGTTGTCACAAATGATCGTGCCTTCCGTGCCATAGAATAGAGAACGCATTGTGTATTCTCTCTTACAAGCAACCGAAACAAATACCTTACCGATAACATTATTCGGGAACTTCATGATTGCGATCGTAGTATCGTCATAGGGAAGTGCGGGGTCAAATATTTTGTGGTTTGAGTACGCTTGAACTTCGAGTGGGTCACCTGCAATCCAACGGAGAAGGTCGATAGCGTGACAGCCGCCGCCTACAACGCCGTTTCTAAGAGGGTCCCATCTCCAATTGCCCGGCTTAACAATCTTTTCGTAGTCATGAGCATATTCTGATTCAATAAACATAAGCTCACCGATCTCTCCGCGATCAATAATATCTTTAACTGCTTTAAAAGCGGGAGTGTAACGCGCGATCTGACCAACCATAAATTTTTTGTCAGATTTTTTTACAGCGTCTGCGATAGCTTCAATATCCTCTCGGTTAAGCGCTAAGGGTTTTTCACAAAGGACATGTTTGCCTGCCTCGAGAGCTGCAACTGCCATTTCTCTGTGGAGCTGGTCGGGAGTAACAATGATAACAGCATCAATGTCTGACTGAGCAAGAAGTTCTTTGTAGTCAGTAAATCTTCTTTCTATGCCTCTCTTATCGCCTACTCTATTCATTTTTTCAACATCAGTATCGCAAATGGCAACAAGGTTTGCTCGAGGGTGCTGTATGACACCGTCCATATGTCTCGTAGCCATACCGCTACAGGAAATAACACCTATATTAAGAATCTTATTTTCCATGATAATATATGTTCCTTTCAAGTCTAATCAAATTATCAAAAATTATAATTGGGTTTTACAGGCTTACCTGTATTAGCAGCCTCAACTATCGCAAAGCAGGTTGCAACCGTTTTAGCGCCTTCAAACACAGTAGTTGTTACAGGTTTATCATTAAGAACAATATCTGCAAATTCCTCAAATTCTGCAGTAGCATTGTGATTGGAAATGGAAATCGGGAATTTTACACCAACCTCGGAATTGGACTTTTTGGGGATAAGAGAACCCTCAGTAGCGCCTGCAATTTCTGATCTGTATATAGTCATTGTAGAGCTTGTATTATCACAGATAATAGTACCCTTTGTGCCGTAGAAAACAGAACGAGCTGTATAATCACGCTTACAACTTATTGAAATAAACACCTTAGCCATAATGTTGTTTGGGAACTTCATAAGTGCTATATGTGTGTCATCATAGGGAAGGTTTTTAAAAATTTTCTTTGTAGAATAAGCCCTTACTTCCTCGGGGTCAGCTCCTACAAGCCACCGGAGAAGGTCAACCGCATGGCAACCGCCGCCTACAACGCCGTTTCTTTCGGGGTTAGATCTCCATCTTTTAGGATCGCTCTGCCAATCATCACAGGCTTGAAGAATCTTTTCGTAGTTATGGGCATATTCTGTTTCAACAAAAACAAGCTCGCCGATTTCGCCTTTGTCAAGAAGTTCTTTAACATTCTTAAAAGAGGGAGTGTAACGCGCGATCTGACCGACCATAAATTTTTTGTCAGACTTCTTTACAGCATCTGCAATAGCTTGAATATCCTCTCTGTTAAGAGCCAATGGTTTTTCGCAAAGGACATGTTTGCCTGCTTCAAGAGCAGCAACTGCCATTTCTCTGTGGAGATGGTCGGGAGTAACAATGATAACAGCATCAATGTCGGGCTGAGCAAGAAGTTCTCTGTAATCCTGATAGATTTTCTGAACGCCTCGTTTTCCGGCAACTCTTTGTGCTTTTTCAAGATCAATGTCACATGCGGCAACTAGTCTGGCTTGAGGATGCTGAATAACGCCATCCATATGTTTTGCGGCCATACCGCTGCAGGAAATAACGCCTACATTTAGAATTTTCTTATCCATGATAATATTTCCTTCCATGTAAAATAATTAAATATGGTAATTTTATTTTAACAAATATTTACTTTAAAGTCAATACATTTGTTCGGTTATTTTTGATAAAAATATAACAGAATATTTGTATATTTTTT
>JAZRIJ010000047.1:0-8395 GCA_045645205.1 Eubacteriales bacterium | reverse complement strand
CGTCCTGCCGTTGAAGCAGGCGAAAAGTTAGGCTATCTGCCGGGAGACTTGCAAAACAAGATAGACCCCTATCTCCGCCCCCTTTACGATGCAATGTATGAGATGATGGGCGGTGAAAACTATCTCCGCAACCTTGAAAAGGGTGTTATTGAAATTGCTCCTTTGGCATATATGAGGGGCAGAACGCTTGACGACTCGTTTATAATTCTTGACGAAGCGCAGAACACAACGCCCGAACAGATGAAGATGTTTCTTACCCGACTCGGTTTCAACACAAAAGCCGTTGTAACAGGTGATATAACCCAGACAGACCTGCCCTTCGGTAAAAAGAGCGGACTTGTTGAGTCAATGAAGATACTGAAGGACGTTGAGGGAATACACATACACAACTTTACAAGCAGAGATGTTGTAAGACACAAGCTCGTACAGCGTATAATCAACGCATACGAGAAGTACGAAAAAGAGAATATGGAAAAGGCAAAAACTCAAAAGGTTATCAAAAGAACAGTGAGGTAATATGAAAGTAACCTACTATATAACAAACGAACAGGAAAAAATTGAATTTCTTTCCGAATACGAAGAGCTTATCAAAAGGGCAGTCGAGGGGACTTTAAGCTATGAAAGCTTTGACAGCGATTGCGAAATATCGGTTACATTTACGGACAACGAAAATATAAGGAAATTAAATAAAGAATACAGGGACATTGACAGAGAGACTGACGTACTTTCTTTCCCAATGGAAGATGAGGGGAAGGAAGTAGTACTCGGAGATGTAGTTATCTCCCTTGAAAAAGCAAAAGAACAGGCAGAGGAATACGGACACTCCCTTGAAAGAGAGATATCCTTTCTTTGCGTTCACTCCTGCCTGCATCTTCTCGGCTATGACCACGAAACAAGCGAAGATGACGAAAAAGAAATGTTCGCAAAGCAAGATGAAATATTAAAAACTATAGGACAGTTGAGATAATATTTTAAAGGGATTTGCAAATATAGACGAGCAGCCAAGGATGTGGGGAGAGCTTGAGAGGGGCGAAAACTTCGGCGTTTGAGATGGTTTTGCCCCTCTCAAAAGAGAAATTGAAAAGTTAATCAAACTGGTTTTTAGGATATAAAATGATAAAAAAAGAGGTAAAAAATGCGCAGAACAGCTTTTATTGCAATAGTCGGCAGACCGAATGTCGGCAAATCAACATTACTTAACGCTCTTATGGGCGAAAAGATCGCTATAGTATCAAAGAAACCGCAGACTACCAGAAACAGAATAACGGGTATACTTACAAAGGACGAGGATCAGTATGTGTTTCTCGACACCCCGGGTATGCACAAGCCTAAGACCAAGCTTGGGGATATAATGGTTAAGAATGTCCGCAAGACCGTGGGCGAGTCGGATGCCGTTATACTTGTCGTTGATGCGTCATACGCTCCGGGGCAGATCGAAGAGGGATTTATCGAGAGAATAAAGAAGCAGGAGCTTCCTGCAATTCTCGTTATAAACAAGACCGACAAGGCGGATGCTGAGCAGATCGGCGAGACCATCAAGGCATATTCGGCTTTGCATGATTTTAAGTCTATAATCCCCATTTCTGCAGTCAGAAACGACGGAACTGATATCGTACTCAAAGAAGCCGAAAGCTTTTTGACCGAGGGAGAATGGTTTTTCCCGGAAACAGCATTGACAGACCAGCCCGAAAGACAGATAGCGGCAGAAATTATCCGCGAAAAGCTTCTCCGTACACTTGATGAGGAGATTCCACACGGCACGGCTGTTATAGTAGAGAGCTTTGAAGAGGGCAAGAATATCTTAAAGATAAATGCAACCGTTTATTGTGAAAAAGAGAGCCACAAGGGTATCATAATCGGTAAAAGAGGCGAGACCTTAAAGAAGATAGGTAGTTACGCAAGAGAGGATATGGAAGCATTTTTTGATACAAAGGTGTATCTCAATATTTGGGTAAAGGTAAAGGAAAATTGGAGAGATTCACAGTCTGTCATATCCAATTTCGGCTTTAAACTTGACTGATGGCAGAGCTTGATTTAATAAAGGTTAAGGGCATTGTAACGAGCTCTGTTCAGTATAAGGACAATGATAAAATCATAACCGTTCTTACGGCGGAATTGGGGCTTATCTCTGTTTACTGTCATGGCGCAAGGAGCAATAAAAGCAAATATCTCACGTCAACACGCCTGTTTTGCTATTCGGAATTTGTGCTGACAAGGAAGAAAGATTTTTACTATATAAAAGAGGCTGATTACATAGAGGCGTTTTTTGGTATAGTAAACAGTATGGACAAGCTCTTTTTGGGACAGTATTTCCTTGAGGTAATAAACGAAATATGCGTTGAGGGCGAAAGGCAGGACAACATGTTAAGACTTGTTCTCAATTCGCTTTACGCGCTGTCGTCTGACTTATGTTTGCCGTTAAAGATAAAAAGCGCTTTTGAGCTTCGCGCGTGTGTTGAGATGGGGGTAGGTCCGAATATATCTGCCTGCCGTTCATGCGGTGTAACGGGCGAAGATGTATTTTACTTTGACTTACTGAACGGAGATATCGTTTGCAGAAGCTGTCTTTTAAATGAGAAAGCACAAAACAGTATAAGCCTTGAAAATGAGACGATCGGCACATATCTTGCGGTACCCCCGTCTGTTATAGTAGCTATGCAGTATGTGGCAAATACAAAGATAGAAAGGCTGTTTTCGTTTACGCTGACTGATGAGTCTTTTAAGGATTTTTACAATATATGCGAAAAATACCTGCTCAATCAGGTGGGCAAGTCTTTTATAACACTTGATCTGTACAACGAACAAATAAAGAATTAATTTTTAGATTAAAAGAGAAGAAAAAATGGCATTTGAAAAAGCATTAAAAACACTTGAATATGATAAGATACTTGAGATTTTAGCATCTTTTGCGCATACGCAGGGAGCAAAGGAAATGGCAAAGAACCTTACTCCGTCAAATGAACTTTGGGAGATAAGATATTCTTTGGGTCAGACCACCGATGCTTTGGAATATATGAACAAAAAGGGGATGCCGTCTTTCGGTAATGTGATTGACATTTCTCTTGCCGTTGACAATGCAAAAAAAGGAGCGTCGCTGTCGCCTGCAACATTGCTTGATATAGCAAATGTGCTGCGTACCGCGAGAGGACTTTTGGAGTATTCAAAGGGCGATGTAAAGGAAGAAAACGGTCTTAGAGAGATTTTCGACCGTCTGTATACCGACAAGAATCTTGAAAACAGAATATACAGAGCGCTTCCCTCGGAGGATACTGTTGCCGACGAAGCAAGTACTGCACTGGGTGATATAAGAAGAAAAATAAGAAATACAAACACAAAGATCAGGGACACTCTGCAGAAATATATAAACAGTCCTGCATATTCAAAATACTTGCAGGAAAATATTATAACTATCCGTAACGGACGTTATGTTATTCCCGTAAAGGTTGAGTATAAGAACGAAATAAAGGGACTTGTACACGATACATCATCAACCGGTTCTACGCTTTTTATTGAGCCTATGCCCGTAGTTGATGCAAATAATGAACTGAGAGAACTCGAAAATAAGGAAAAACTTGAAATTGAGCGTATTCTCTACATGCTTTCGGCGGCGTGCGCTGATTTTTCTGAGGAATTAACATTAAACTACCAAAATATTACCACACTTGCGTTTATATTTGCGAAGGCGGCGATGTCGGTATCAATGAAGGCGTGCTGTCCCGTTATAACAGAGAAAAGGGAATATAATCTTGTATCGGCAAGACATCCTTTGCTTGATAAAGACAAAGTAGTACCCATATCCGTTTCCCTCGGAGACGGCTTTGACACTCTTGTAATAACAGGACCCAATACAGGCGGTAAGACGGTATCTCTGAAAACTCTTGGACTGCTTGCATTAATGGCGCAGTCGGGACTTCATATACCTTGCTCGGAATCGTCGTCTGTTTGTGTTTTCTCTGATATTCATGCCGATATAGGAGATGAGCAGAGTATAGAGCAGTCTCTATCTACATTTTCATCACATATGGTTAATATAATCAAGATAACACAGCAGGTATCAAATCAGGCTTTGGTTTTGTTTGACGAGCTTGGAGCAGGTACTGACCCGGTAGAAGGCGCAGCTCTTGCTATGGCTGTGCTTGAATATGTTAGGGGCAAGGGCGCGCTGTGCGCGGCTACCACACACTATGCGGAGTTAAAAGCATACGCGCTTGAAACTGAGGGGGTAACAAACGGTTCATGCGAGTTTGATGTTAATACTTTGAAGCCTACGTACAGACTTATAATCGGTACGCCGGGTAAGTCCAATGCCTTTGAAATATCTTCAAAACTGGGACTTGACCAGGGGATAGTCGAGCATGCAAGAGAGCTTGTTTCAAAGGAAAACAAAAAGTTTGAAGAGGTTATCGGCAGACTTGATGAAAGCAGAATGGAGCTTGAAAGCAGAACTCTTGAAACCGAGAGAATGAAGGCTGAGTTTGAAAGCTATAGGAAAGAGGCAGAGAGCAGAATATTTGAGGCTGAAAAACGCGCAGAAAAAGAGTTAAAGACCGCAAGAGAACAGGCGGCGAGAATTCTCGGAAGCGCACGGAACACAAGCGAATTTGTTCTTGAACAGCTTGAAAAAATGAAAAAACAAGAAGATGCCGAAGATGCGGCAAAGCGGCTTGAAGAGCAAAGAAATGTGATCAGAACAAGACTGAAATTTGCTGATGAAGAAATAGACCCTGTAATCGAGCGCAAGGTGGGAGAAGGATATGCTTTACCGAGACCGTTGAAGATAGGGGATGAAGTATTGCTTGTTAATATAAACAAGCTTGGAACAGTTACAAAGCTTCCTAACTCAAATGGTGTGGTCGAGGTTCAGACAGGCAACCTTAAGACAAAAACCAATTTATCAAATCTTGTTTTAAATGAAAGCGTAAAAAAGGCAGAGGTGAAAAAAGAAAAAGCAAGGGCAAGTGCTATAGCCTCGTTTAAGAGAGATTTCAAGCCGACTATCGACGTCAGAGGACAGATAGGAGACGATGCTTGGTTTATGATAGACAAATATTTTGATGACGCGAAGATATCGTCTGTTAAGTCTGTAACGATACTTCACGGTAAGGGAACAGGTGCGCTTCGTACAGCTATATGGAAGTATTTGAAGAAGGATAGCCGCGTTGAATCATTCAGAGCAGGAAAGTATGGAGAAGGCGACTACGGAGTAACTGTAGTTGACTTGAAATAAAAAGACGCGCGGTATGTTACACACCACGCTGTGAAAGAAAGTGAAGAGAAAAATAATGGACGAATTACTCGGTAGAATAAACGAACTTGCGAAGAAAGCGAAGGAGAAGGGCTTGACTGTAGAAGAGCAGGCAGAGCGAGACCAGCTTCGTGCCGAATATATAAAGCAATTTCGCGCCTCGATGCGAGGAATACTTGACAATACTTACGTACAGTATCCCGACGGCAGAAAAGAAAAAGTAAAGAAAAAGGAGGAATAATAAATGGCGGAAATAATAAAAGTATTTAGAGAAGACATTCCTTCTATGCGTTTTATTGGAAAGAAGTATGAAAGCTTCGGTCACTGGGGGGGAGTGGTGGCAGAACGGCTGGTTTGATTTGCTTGAAAAGAATATGGGAGGAACTACAGCCATAACCAAGCTCTGGGAAAACGGAGGCGGATATATCGGGCTTGAAAGACGGGGCGAGGGACAGCCTTTTAAATATTGTATAGGTATGCTTTGTCCTTTGGATACATCCGTACCCGAAGGCTTTATCTTTATTGACTTTGAGGGCTGTGACCTCGGAACCTGTTGGATATACGGCAAGGAAAAAGAGGTTTACAATACCGGCTACTGCAAAGGAAAGCTGACTGAAAACGGTATGAAGCTTTGGCAAAACGGTACGGGCGGGGTATGGTCTTGAAAACTGCCTTTGCCCAAGATATACCACCCCAGACGAAAAGGGAAACGTTATTCTCGATTGCTGTTGTTTTATCAACAAGTAAAAACATTGACGGTTTCTCGGTGTAAAGAGTTTTTATCCTAAACGAGACAACCCCAAATCCTCGCCATTTGGGAGAGGTGGCGCCGTAAGGTAACGGAGAGGGTTTATTCTTTTTGTTAGATGATTTTAGCCTTGGACGACCGAGAAGCGATTATATCTTTGTTCATACAAGTGAATATATTTAACGAAAAAAGAACGGGGCTGTCTCATAGCATTAACAAATTGTGAACGCTATGTGCAACTCTAACAAAAAAATCAAGGGCCTTCAGGTGATGACCTTGATTTTTTTTGTTGCTTTTGTATACGGTTCTATCTCAAAAATTCAATTTGAGACAGCCCCATTTTTGCTATTTGATTAGTTTTGTGTATTAATTATAGTATTCCGCTGCGGAAAAGTATGCAATAGCAGCAGTATTTCCCTCGATCATGGATAAGTATTTATTGTTTTCTTCCGTTGTGGTTTCTAGACTATTTAATATGTCTTTCATATCGGAGCTATATTTTTCTAAAGATTCCAGCGTTTTATGTTGATTTGCAATTATAATCTGTTGATTTAATAGCATATCTGACTGGTATGTGATAATTTGGTCTAAGCGGTCTTTTATTTCTTCCAAAACAAACATACTTAAAGCGTGGTCTAAATCATCAGCACCACTTGTACTGAACCAATCGTAAAGATATACGGCGGCATAAACATTTCTGTATTGCGAAGGAATGATATTTGCGGAGTATAATTTTTGTGATAATTCTTGAAGTTTGTGGTATTCATTTTCACCGTCTTGTAAGGCTTTTTCGTAAATTGGAATATAGAATGATGCATCATCAATGTTTTTTGAACGTTGTTTTTTTGTTTCCTCTATCTTAATTTGGTACTGATTCATAAGTTCATCATTGGCTCTTTTGTCGGAAATAATTACTAAAAGCGGAATGACAGTAAAAGGAAGTCCCCCAAAAAATAGTGTAAAAAATGAAATTCCTACCGCTTCTGGTATAGTGAAGCCTATAAGAGAACAAATAATGGCTATTGTCCCAAATATTAATGAGGCAATAGTACCGCAACCTATTTCACCGTTAATGTTGGGGTATTCTGGATATTTCACACCACCATCTTTTAATCTGTTTTGCTCAAATTTTAAATTGTTTTGAATTTGTCTATTATGATCTGTTATTTTTTTCTGCGCCAGATGAAGAGCGCAAATTGATTGTAGGTAAGGAACCAAAAGTTCGCGATTGTACTTTGCCATTTTTAAGTCCTTTCTTTGTTTCATATTTTACAAAAATTCTGTTATCACGAGATAATTTATTCTTTAAAGAAAATTGAGAACAATCATATTATAGTACAAATGTTTACTAATGTTTACTAATGTCAATAGTAAATATCTTTATTTGTTATAATGTTTTTAATACTATAGGAGTTGGTATTAAAAAATTATGGAAATGAAGTATATAAAACGTATGCGTGATTTGCGAGAGGATTATGATTTGACCCAGCAACAGGTTGCCGATATACTTGGAACTTCCCAGACTATGTATGCAAGATACGAGAGAGGTGCAAACGAGTTACCTATACATCATTTGATAAAGCTTTGTAATTATTATAGGGTTAGTTCGGATTATTTCTTGGGATTAAGTGATAAATAGTAGATGTTGTTGATATTTTGAACAGTATTTAAAAGTCGGTGTTTTCTATGCCGACTTTGTTTTGTAGAGGAATTACGGTTCAAACAAATTAAAAACGAGTGACCTCATTGTTACGTAAAAAATTAACGGAAAAAGCGTACTATATAGGGCGCCCTATATGCGAACCCCCAAGCCTTACTTCGTTCGTTTTTGGGAACCCCGCCCGCAAAATCCACCTCCCTCCTCAGATGGAGGTTGGTAAAGTGCTTGCTATAATTATTATTTACGGACCGCGATAATATTTGTGAACAGAAATTGAGCGTATATGGATGTCAGGAGCCAATACGGCGAGTGAATATAAAAAAAGGGGCTGAGTCATTAAAGTAAGATTGTACAAAAAGCCTCCCCTTTGGTAAGGGGAGGTGCCGAGGAACGAGGCGGAAGGGTAGTTTTTTTAGATTGAATAAGCCCCCTCTTTTTTGTTGTTAATTTAAAATGAAATAGCACATTATCAAAAGAAAGTGAAGAGAAAAACAATGGACGAATTACTTGGCAGAATAAACGAGCTTGCAAAGAAAGCAAAAGAGCAGGGACTGACGGTAGAAGAACAGGCAGAGCGAGATCAGCTCCGCGCCGAATATATTAAGCAGTTCCGAGCGTCAATGCGCGGCATCCTCGATAACACCTACATTCAATACCCCGACGGCAGAAAAGAAAAAATAAAGAAAAAAAATTGACAAAAAAATGGGGCTGAGTCATTAACTCAGTCAAAAAAGAAAAGCGG
>JAZRIJ010000046.1:0-7484 GCA_045645205.1 Eubacteriales bacterium | reverse complement strand
TTCACATACCTCTTTTTTCGTATGCTCTTTTTTACTCGTTTTGGAGCTTTTTATTCTTTAGTATTGATTATGCTTTCGCTTATTCATAGCAAAAGGCTGAGCCTTAAGCGTTTTTTATCGCTTTTGACTCAGCCTCTTTTTCGTGTTATAGATTACTTTTTCTTGAAGAAGCCGAAGAGACCTTTGCTTTCGGTTTCTGCGGGAGCTTCAACCTTTGGCTCTTCAGCCTTTACGGGTTCAGCAACAGGAGCTTTGGGTGCTTCATATTCAGGTCTGCGCTCTTCTCTGTTGTATTGACGTCTGTTAGGATTTTCTCTGAATTTATCGTTATTATTGTTTGTTCTGGGTCTCTGAGGGCGTCTTTCCTCATAGCCTTCAGGCTTGGGCATAGCATCCTTTCTGGAAAAGTTAAGTCTGCCCTTTTCATCTGTTCCCATATACTTAACGGTAATTACATCGCCTTCGTTGCAAACATCTTCAACCTTTTCAACTCTCTTGTAGTCAAGCTTGGAAATGTGTACAAGACCTTCCTTGCCGGGAGCAAATTCAACAAATGCGCCGATAGGAATAACTCTTGTAACCTTACCTGTATAAATAGCGCCCACTTCGGGTTCAAATACGATACCGTCAATAATTTCCTTTGCGGCATACGCGCTGTCTCTGTTTACAGCGGAAATATAGATAGTTCCGTCGTCTTCAATGTCGATCTTAGCGCCTGTATCAGCAACAATCTTCTGAATAACCTTACCGCCCGAACCGATAACTTCTCTGATCTTATCGGGATCAATATGCATTGTAAGCATCTTGGGAGCGTATTCGGAAACATCAGCTCTTGATTCAGGAATAGCCTTGAGAATAATTTCGTCAATGATATAATCTCTACCCTTGTGTGTTACTTCAAGAGCATTCTTAATAATTTCGGGTGTAAGACCGTCTATCTTAAGGTCCATCTGAATTGATGTAATACCCTTATGAGTACCTGCAACCTTAAAGTCCATATCGCCGTAGAAGTCTTCAAGCCCCTGAATATCTATCATTGTCATCCAGCGCTCACCCTCGGTTATAAGACCGCAGGAAATACCTGCAACGGGAGCCTTTATCGGAACACCTGCATCCATAAGAGCAAGTGTGGAGCCACAAACTGAAGCCTGTGATGTTGAACCGTTTGAACTGATAACCTCGGATACGCATCTGATTGCATAGGGGAATTCGTCAACAGAGGGAAGCACAGGAACGAGTGAACGTTCAGCCAAAGCTCCGTGTCCAATCTCACGTCTGCCGGGACCTCTTGATGATTTTGCTTCACCAACCGAGTAGCCGGGCATATTGTAGTGGTGCATATATCTCTTTGTCTCTTCGGTGTCAATACCGTCAAGCATCTGCGCATCTCCTATAGGACCGAGGGTTGCAATAGTCATAACCTGTGTCTGTCCTCTTGTGAACATACCGCTTCCATGTGTACGGTTGAACAAACCGACCTCAGCCGCGAGGGGTCTTATCTGGTCCATTCTTCTGCCGTCAACACGCTTACCGTCTTCGAGAAGCCAACGGCGAACTATCTTCTTCTGAATCTTGTAAATAAGCTCTCCGATTATCTCAGGCATTTCGGGATATTCTTCACTGAACTTTTCAACAATAGCGTCAGTTATAGGCTGCATTCTTTCGTCGCGAACGTTCTTGTCATCTGTGTCAAGTGCAAACATAACGTCCTTTTCGCAGAAATCAAATACCTTGTCAAACATGTCATGGTCAAATTCGCATGAAGGATAGTCAAACTTGGGTTTACCTACCTCTGCAACAATAGAGTTGATAAAGTTACAGATATTCTTGATTTCCTCGTGCGCTGTCATAATAGCGTTGAACATATCGTCATCGCTTACTTCCTTTGCGCCCGCTTCAATCATAACAACCTTGTTTAAGCTACCTGCAACGGTAAGTTCGAGGTCGCTCTTTTCTCTCTGTTCAACAGTGGGGTTGAGTACGATCTGTCCGTCAATCAAGCCTACAAATACACCTGCGATAGGTCCATTCCACGGAATATCGGATATTGAAAGTGCGATTGACGCGCCGATCATACCTGCTATCTCAGGACTGTTGTCATTGTCAACACAAAGTACGGTAAGGCTGAGGTTTACATCATTACGAAGATCCTTGGGGAACAAGGGTCTGATAGGTCTGTCGATAACACGGGATGTGAGAATAGCCTTCTCGGATGGTTTTCCCTCTCTCTTGAGGTAGCCGCCGGGAATTCTGCCTACAGCGTAAAGTCTTTCCTCAAAATCAACTGAAAGGGGCAGAAAATCAATGCCGTCTCTGGGTTTTGCACTTGCTGTTGCGGTCGCAAGAATAACCGTGTCGCCGAAGCGCACCAAGCAGGAGCCGTTTGCAAGACCTGCCATTTTGCCTGTTTCAATTACAAGCTTTCTTCCTGACAATTCATATTCGAATGTCTTATAGTTCTCAAACATTTTCTTCCTCCGTTTTTTCCTCTGCGGTCATAGGTTTTAGCACTTAAATAACCGTCCGTTGTCTCCGTCGGGCAGATATTTAATTGCTAAACCACTATGCCGTTTTAAATAAAATATAGTTTATTTTATAAACTTATAGGGCAGAACCGTAAAATTCTGCCCCATTTTAAGCGTGTTTTATTTACGGATACCGAGTTTTTCGATAATTGCACGATAACGGTTGATATCCTTCTTTGTAAGATAACCAAGAAGATTTCTTCTGCGTCCAACCATCTTGAGCAAGCCGCGTCTTGAGTGGTGGTCATTGGGATTCTTCTTAAGATGCTCTGTAAGCGAATTGATTCTGTCCGTAAGGATAGCAATCTGTACTTCGGGAGATCCTGTATCTCCGTCATGAAGCTTGTTTTCTTCGATAATCTGCTGTTTCTGTTCTTTCAACATAGTTTATCACCTCATAAATTATTTTCGCTAAAACTTAGCAATCGGTCGGTGAAGCAAAGCATTATTCGCTTTTTTGTCCAAAAACCGAGTCTGCGATTACATACTTTGTAAATATAACATATTTTTCCTTATTTGTAAAGGGGTTTGTCTTATTTAACATTTTATTTACAATTATCTTTTTTCCTTGACTCCATTAACCAAATATTGACTCAACTGTATTTTTAAATTTAACGGACTGCGCGGCAACCAGACTTTTATAGTCGGCATTTTCAAGCACCGCCCGCTTCAATGCATCATAGCTTGAAGAAGCAACCGATTCATAAGCTTCGCCGTAAAAATATGCAAAATCATAGTTGGGATTTTGCAATATAAGCTTTAACATGTTATATGATTTTGAATCGCGAAGTGCATAATCCAAAATATCCCTAGTCCACGCATCGTTAAGCACCGCAGCTGTTTCGTTGAAGGCTCTTATAAGGTCAACGGCATATGGAGATCTGTTATTCGAATTAAGCACAGCAAAAACATAAGCGTAACCATTTGCAAAAGTATGATACTCCGTCTGGTTTATGTCAAGCTTTGGCAACGGCACTATACCGTAAGAATTTTTGAGAGTAGCTGCCTTTTCAAGCGTATCTATATAGAACAAGGCCTGTCCCTGTTCAAAAATCTCGTATGCATTTTCGGCGCATATACAGTTTGCAGTATCGCCTACCAAGGCACGCAGCTTATTTATAAATGTATCCATTCTTTCACCGTTTTCTGCTGCAGAAGGAACCCCTTCAAGCGAGGAAGTAAAATAGTTCATCCCCGTTGCTCCAAACAATGATTCTATAAGCATATCATTACTGCTTGATGCTACAGCTGCAACAGTCCCCTCTTCTGAGGTACAAAGAGTTTTAAATTCAAGCATCTTATCGATAGTAAAGCTTCCATTTTCAGCAGCTTCGTATATCTGCTCGGTAATTCCAAAACTATCGGATACAGTCTTGTTGAAGTAAACACAGCCATAAGCCCCCGGAGTAACCGAAGCATCTCCCGCTATTCCGTAAAGGCGGTTTCCTCCCTCTCCCTGCGCCTTTGCATCAAGATCATAGCAGTCTTCAACAAATACATCCCCGTAAAGCGAGTACAGATCTGCTATCAAACCAAGCCTGCACAACTCACCTACACATCTCTGCGGAATACAGATAACATCCGAATAATATATACCCGTATTCATCGCCGCCTGCACATCGCTTATAAATGTGTTATATGAAATGTTGTATACATAAACCGTGCAGTTAAGCTTTTCGGAAATAAGTTCTCTCTGAAATTGAAGAGCTGTATTATACGAACTCTCCTGTTCCGGATAGATATTCATATTTGTGCTGTCGGCAATAATGATGCTTATGCTCTCACCTGCAAGATCCTTACCTTCAAACAAACCTTCAAGCGCCTTTTCGGCCTCTGCCTTCCCTTCCGCCAACACATCTGTCATGGCAGGGACTCTTTCAATGACAGACTCTGTCTCTTTGCTTGTTTCAGTAGGAGATTTTTTGGGTCCCTCCCCCTTCTTATTTATAACAACAAAACAGGATGTTAAGCTTACGAGACAAAGCATTATGACAAGGAATAAAAATCCGTTTTTTTTAAACATGTTTTACCTCTGTATTTTTATTTAATCGAGTAAGTCGTGCCGTCCTTTGTATCGGTAAGAATAATACCACGCGCCGCAAGTTCGTTTCTGATACGATCAGCCTCTGCGTAATTCTTTGCCTTTTTTGCCTCAAGACGAAGAGATATCTGTTCTTTAATTTCTTGGTCAAGCTCACTGTCAACCGCACTTGTCGTTTCTTCCTTTGCCTCTTCTTTGTCAAGGTCAATTCCGAGAATGGAGTCGCAACGTATTATAAGCTCATATATTGCATTTGACTTTGTTTCATACCTTGCCATATTCCATACAGTTCCAAGAGCCTTCGGAATGTTAAGGTCGTCGTTTATTGCCTCTTCAAATTCCTTAAGAAGTTTATTCAACTCTTCTTTGCTTACCTGACCATCAGCGCCCTTGTGCTTCTTGATCTGATTCTTAAGGTTATTTAAAGACTTCTTTGCGGAATCCATACCTTTAAATGTAAAATTAAGCTTCTGACTGTAGTGCGCATTCAGGCAGAAATATCTGAATACCATAGGAGAATATCCCTTTTCCTGAAGCTGATCAAGCGTGTAAGTGTTACCCAAACTCTTCGACATCTTTCCACCGTCAACAAGCATAAATTCACCATGTATCCACCATTTTGCCGCAGGATGACCAAGAAGTCCGCAGGTCTGAGCAATCTCATTTTCATGATGTATCGGAATATGGTCAACACCACCGGTATGAATATCAAATTCCTCTCCGAGATATTTAAGTCCCATTGCCGAACATTCGATATGCCAGCCGGGATAACCCATGCCCCAAGGAGACTCCCACTGCATAATGTGAGTAGGATCAGCCTTTTTCCAAAGCGCAAAATCAGCAGGATGGCGTTTTTCGCTGTTTACTTCAACGCGCGCTCCCGCCTGGTTTTCATCAAAGTTCATTCTCGAAAGTTTGCCGTAATCCTTAAATTTCTTTATATCATAGTAAATACCGTCGCTTGTTTCGTATGCATAACCACTATCAAGCAGCCCCTGTACAAAATCTATCATTTCCTGAATATGCATAGTCGCCTTAGGAACAATCTCGGGACGCTGAATGTTAAGTCTGTCTATATCGCGGAGAAATACGCCTGTATAGTATTCCGCAATCTCCCAAGGTGTCTTCTTCTGTTCGCGAGCAGTCTTTGACATCTTATCCTCACCCTCGTCAGCATCGCTTACAAGGTGTCCTACATCAGTTATGTTCATTGCGTGAAGAAGTTTGTAGCCGTTCCATTGCAATGTTCTGCGGAGAAAATCCATAAACACATAAGTTCTCATATTACCTATGTGTGCGTAACCGTAAACGGTAGGTCCGCAGGAATAAATTCTGACATTTTTTTCATCAAGAGGCGTAAATTCGCCCTTTTGTCTTGTTAATGTGTTATAAAGCTTCATTTTCTATTTTCTCCTATTTAAGTAAATTATATACATTAAATTTATCGGGGATTCTGCTATGCGTCCCGTAAATATTTTTAGTCAGCTTTCTTTTCAAGCTCTTTTATTCTTTCTTCGAGTTCTGCTATTTTTTGAGCCACAGGGTCGGGAATGTGGATATGATCAAGGTCATCGGCAACACGCACATTGTTACGCTTGACTACCTTTGCGGGGATACCGACAGCCGTGCAGTTTTTGGGAACCTCGGTCAGCACAACTGCGTTTGCGGCTATTTTCGAGCCATCTCCGACCTTAAAGGGTCCCAGCACCCTCGCGCCTGCACCCACCATAACATTGTTGCCCAACGTGGGGTGTCTCTTACCTGTATCCTTACCCGTACCGCCGAGCGTTACGCCCTGATAGAGCGTACAATTGTCTCCGATCTCCGTAGTTTCACCGATAACCACACCCGAACCGTGGTCGATAAACAAATTTTTACCGATAGTAGCACCCGGATGGATCTCAATACCCGTTATCGCCTTTGCGCCCTGGCTTATCATACGGGCTGAAAACTTGTGATTTTTCTTATATAATTTATGTGATACCCTGTGCGCCCATACGGCGTGAAGTCCCGAATAAAGCAACAGAACTTCTGCGGTGCTCGAAGCGGCAGGGTCTCTATCCTTGACCGTTTTAACATCCTCGGCAACGGTATCTTTTATATTCTTTAAGCACCTTGCCGTTTTGCTGTTTTTATAATACTGCTTTGCGATCTTTACAGGTTCGCTTGTCAAGACGTCGGCAATAACGTCAAAAACATCCTTGTTTACATATTTTTTCATACACATAGTCTCCCTTCAAAACAAAAAACGCCTTTGATTTTACTCAAAGGCGGTGTCATTTCCGCGGTCCCACTTCGGTTTATAACTTGCGTGTCTGTTATCGCTGACAAAACGGGTGTGATTAGCACCTGCTCACGGGCGCACTTCCGTCTCGGCAGGTATGCATCTTTCACCGATATGACGCACATCTCTGAAACCTGAAACCTTTTCTGACGGCATTTTCCCGATCATCGCATTATTCTTCTTATATTATTATACACATATTTTCCCATTTGTAAAGTGTTTAGGAAAAATATTAACAAATACTCAAAAACAATATTTATTGTTTTTTGGGGGCACGTTACGATTCTGCTAATTTAAAAGGCACACCCTTTCCTCACGCCACCTTCGGCGCCACCTTCTCGTTGCGACTCGGTCACGGCTCGGCTCTTACAGTCCACCGGACTGTAATTCACTACCTCGCCGCCGCTTCGCTACCCCGACAGGAGAGGGCAAAACTATGTTTCTGCTATATTTTTATTTTTGCATAGAGAAAATGAGATCCTTCGACTTCGGCGCAAACCGCCTTCGCTCAGGATGACTGCAAAAAACTTATTCTACAAATCCAACACCAACATAAATCCTATTCCCCACACTAACAGGTACAGAGAGGAAAATTGCAAAGGTGGAAAACCTTTGGTCGTTTGTGAGGGTGGGG
>JAZRIJ010000045.1:0-16707 GCA_045645205.1 Eubacteriales bacterium | reverse complement strand
GATATCATCAGGATTTGTTCTGTCAATAAATCCGAGATCCTGAGGAACGGGATCGTTGAAAATAAGCTTACCGAGAGTTGTATCGATAATCTTTGCCTTCTTTTCGCCATCAATTTCTTTTGTAATACGAACCTTGATTTTTGCGTGAATGCCGAGTTCGCCGTTTTCGTATGCCATAACAGCTTCGTCGAAGTTGCGGAATACGTGTCCTTCGCCCTTTTCGCCTGCCTTATCTATTGTAAGGTAGAAGGAACCGAGGACCATATCCTGTGAAGGAACTGCAACTGCGCGTCCGTCTGCAGGCTTAAGGAAGTTGTTAGCCGAAAGCATAAGGAATCTTGCTTCTGCCTGCGCTTCCGCAGAAAGCGGAACGTGTACAGGCATCTGGTCACTGTCGAAGTCGGCGTTAAACGCTGTACATACAAGGGGATGAAGCTTGATTGCTCTGCCCTCTACGAGCACAGGCTCAAATGCCTGAATAGAAAGCCTGTGAAGTGTGGGAGCACGGTTAAGAAGAACGGGGTGTTCTTTAATAACATTTTCAAGTGCATCCCATACGTCTGCATTTACCTTTTCAACCTTTTTCTTCGCCTCTTTGATGTTTGATGCCTTCTGTGTTTCCACAAGACGCTTCATCACAAAGGGCTTAAAGAGCTCGAGTGCCATTTCCTTAGGAAGACCGCACTGATATATCTTAAGTTCAGGTCCTACAACGATAACCGAACGGCCCGAATAGTCAACACGCTTACCGAGAAGGTTCTGACGGAAACGTCCCTGCTTACCGCGAAGCATTTCAGACAAGGACTTCAAAGGCCGGTTGTTGGGGCCTGTTACAGGCTTGCCTCTTCTTCCGTTGTCAAACAGCGCGTCAACAGCCTCCTGAAGCATACGCTTTTCGTTTCTTATAATAATATCGGGAGCAGTAAGCTCGATAAGTCTCTTAAGACGGTTATTTCTGTTAATAACACGGCGGTAAAGGTCATTAAGGTCAGATGTTGCATATCTGCCGCCGTCAAGCTGAACCATAGGACGAATTTCCGGAGGAATTACGGGAACAACATCCAAAATCATCCATTCAGGCTTATTACCCGACTTTCTGAATGCTTCAACAACTTCAAGTCTTTTAATTATACGAATCTTTTTCTGTCCGGTTGCTGTAGCAAGCTCTGCCTTAAGTTCAGTAGCAAGAGCTTCGACATCAAGCTCACTGAGAAGCTGTTTAATAGCCTCAGCGCCCATACCTACAGTAAAATCATTTTCGTAACGTTCAAGATTGTCTCTGTATTCACGTTCTGTAAGAAGTTGTTTCTTTTCAAGAGGGGTAGTTCCGGGATCTATAACTATATACTGAGCAAAGTAAAGTACTTTTTCCAAAGAACGAGGAGAAATATCAAGCAAAAGCCCCATTCTCGAGGGGATCGCTTTAAAGTACCAGATATGAGAAACAGGAGCTGCAAGCTCAATATGTCCCATACGTTCACGGCGTACCTTTTTGGTTGTAACCTCAACGCCGCACTTCTCGCACACTTTGCCTTTGTAGCGAACTCTCTTGTACTTACCGCACATACACTCCCAGTCCTTTGTAGGACCAAAGATACGCTCGCAGTAAAGACCGTCTCGTTCAGCCTTAAGAGTTCTGTAGTTTATAGTTTCGGGACGCTTGACCTCTCCGGAGGACCAACTTCTGATCTTATCCGGATCAGCCAGACTAATGCGTATAGAGTCAAATATATTATGTTCCATATTCTGTTCCATTCTCTTTTCTCCTTCCATCAGTCATCACCCAAATCATCATCAAAATCCTCTCCGTCATCATCGGAATAGAATTCGTCGTCATCATCTGTTTCTTCTTCGGTGAAAGAATCCATAACATCATCTGTTACAACACTTTCGCCTACTTCTTCTGCGGAAACATATGTTCCTGCATCGCTGTCGTCCTCGCCTATCTTTGCAAGTTCAATCTCATTTCCGTCCTTATCAAGAACGCATACGTCAAGAGCAAGCGCCTGAAGTTCCTTAACAAGAACCTTGAAGGATTCAGGAATACCGGGACGGGGGATATTCTGTCCCTTAACAATTGCTTCATATGTCTTAACACGTCCTGTAACATCGTCAGACTTAACGGTTAGAATTTCCTGAAGCGTATAAGCCGCGCCGTAAGCTTCAAGCGCCCAAACTTCCATTTCACCAAAACGCTGACCGCCGAACTGAGCTTTACCGCCCAAAGGTTGCTGTGTAACAAGCGCATAAGGACCTGTAGAACGAGCGTGAATCTTATCATCTACAAGGTGGTGAAGCTTGAGGTAGTACATTACACCTACTGTTACGGGGTTGTCAAAAGCTTCACCCGTTCTGCCATCATAAAGGATTGACTTACCGTCAACAACCTTAAGCTTACCTGCCTCAAACAGTTCTTTCATATAAGCTTCGTCTGCAACTTCCTCATCAGAAAGTCTTCTTATATCCTTATTACCGCTTTCGTTTATAACCTCTTCAAACAAAGGCTTGCCCTTTACGTTCTCATTTTCCAAAACATCACGGTAAAGACCTGCCATTGTAAGACATTCTGTAATATCTTTTTCGGTCGCGCCGTCAAATACAGGAGTCATAACCTTCCAGCCCATCTTTCTTGCAGCCATACCGAGATGAACCTCAAGAACCTGTCCGATATTCATTCGGGAGGGAACGCCCAGAGGGTTAAGAACTATATCAAGGGGAGTACCGTCGGGAAGGAAAGGCATATCTTCGGGAGGAAGAATACGGGAAACGACACCCTTGTTACCGTGGCGTCCCGCCATCTTGTCGCCGACAGAAATCTTTCTCTTCTGCGCAACATATACTTTTACTACCTTGTTTACACCGGGAGGCAGATCGTCCGAATTGTCTCTTGAGAATACTTTTACGTCAACAACAACGCCTGATTCACCATGCGGAAGTCTAAGAGAGGTATCTCTTACTTCTCTTGCCTTTTCACCAAAGATAGCGCGGAGAAGTCTTTCTTCTGCAGTCAGGTCTGTTTCACCCTTTGGAGTAACCTTACCGACAAGAATGTCTCCTGCCTTAACTTCTGTTCCCTTTCTTACAATACCTTCGGTAGTAAGATCCTTAAGACCGTCAGCTCCCACATTTGGTATTTCACATGTTATCTCTTCCGGACCAAGCTTTGTATCGCGGGATTCATGTGAATATTCTTCTATATGAATAGATGTATAAACATCATCACGAACAAGACGTTCATTCAACAATACAGCGTCTTCGTAGTTATAACCTTCCCAGGTCATAAATCCGATAAGCGCATTTTTACCGAGAGCGATCTCACCCTTATCTGTTGCAGGACCGTCAGCGATAACCTGTCCCTTTTCAACATATTCTCCGAGCTTTACTATCGGAATCTGGTTGATACATGTACCCTGGTTGGATCTCTTAAACTTGATAAGCTGATAAGCATCTTTTCTGCCGCCTGATGTGCGGATAACTATCTCATCTGCGCATACACGTTCAACAAGTCCGCCCTCTTTTGCGATTACAACAACACCCGAGTCAACGGCTGCTTTGTATTCCATACCCGTACCAACAATAGGCGAGTCTGTTACAAACAACGGAACCGCCTGCTTCTGCATGTTTGAACCCATAAGAGCACGGGAGTTATCGTCATTTTCAAGGAAGGGAATCATAGCAGTAGCAACGGATACGACCATCTTGGGAGATACGTCCATATAGTCACCCTGAGATGCGTCTATTTCGATAATATCTGCCTGATGTCTTGCAGTTACTCTTTCGTTTACAAATCTGTTATCTTCGGTCAAGGGCTCATTTGCCTGAACTACCGTATAGTTGTCTTCAACATCGGCAGTCATGTATTCAACCTCGTCAAGAACTCTGCCTGTTTCTTTATCAATACGTCTGTATGGAGCTTCAATAAAGCCGTAGTCATTTATTCTTGCATACGTCGAAAGGTAAGAAATCAAACCAATGTTAGGTCCTTCCGGAGTCTCAATGGGGCATACTCTTCCGTAATGGGTATAGTGTACGTCACGAACCTCAAACGATGCTCGGTCTCTTGAAAGGCCGCCGGGACCGAGAGCTGACAAACGACGTTTGTGCGTAAGCTCTGCCAAGGGGTTGTTCTGATCCATAAACTGTGACAGCGGAGATGAGCCGAAAAACTCACGGATAGCTGTAACAACAGGTCTTATATTAATGAGGTTTTCAGGGCTGAGTGTATCGCTGTCCTGAATAGTCATTCTCTCCTTAACAATCTTGTCCATACGGGAGAAGCCGATTCTGAGCTGGTTTTGGAGAAGTTCACCTACGCAACGAAGACGGCGGTTACCCAAATGGTCGATATCGTCAACAGAGCCGATATCGTATGCAAGACCGATAAGGTAGTTGATGGATGCAAAAATATCATCCTTTGTAATATGCTTAGGAGAAAGCTCGGCAATTCTCGCCTTAGCTTCTCCGATAATTCTTTCTTTATCACCTTCGCAGTTTTCGGCAATTTCAAGCATAACGGAAAGTCTTGCCTTTTCATTAATACCTGCTTCCTTAAGGTCAAATCCGAATACTGTTTCGGGATAAACCATCCCGTTTGAGAACACTTTGAGTGTATGATCTTCATCAATATAAATAGTAGCCTCGTTTACACCCGCCTTTTCTATCTCAACTGCAAGCTCACGTGTAACGAGTACGCCTTCCTCGTAAAGTATCTCGCCTGTAATTGGACTTACTACGGGAAGAGCAAGAACCTTGCCCTCAATCCTCTTCGCAATGCCCATTTTCTTGTCAAACTTATATCTACCGACATTTGCAAGGTCATAACGCTTGGGATCAAAGAACAGATTATTTATAAGAAGCTGCGCGCTTTCAACCAACGGAGGTTCTCCGGGGCGAAGTTTTTTGTAGATCTCTTTAAGAGCCTCATCGCCGACAGTTGTACCGTTCTTCTGTGCTTCCTGATTCATGCCGTCTTTTTCAAGAGTGTGAATGATTTTGGGGTCTTCACCGAAGAGCGCCTTTATTTCAGCGTCGCTCTCAATACCCAAAGCACGAATAAGAATTGTTACAGGTATCTTTCTGTTTTTATCAATACGAACATAGAATACATCATTCGCATCTGTTTCGTATTCAAGCCATGCGCCTCTGTAAGGAATTACAGTGGAAGTGTAAAGCTTTTTGCCTGTCTTATCAATCGAACTGTCATAATACATACCGGGAGAACGAACGATCTGAGAAACAATTACCCTTTCCGCGCCGTTAATAACGAAAGTTCCGTTTTCGGTCATAAGGGGGAAATCGCCCATAAATACATTCTTATCGACAACTTCACCTGTTTCCTTATTATACATACGTACGGTAACTCTCAAAGGAACTGCATAGTTTACATCTCTTTCCTTGCATTCCTCAACAGGATACTTTGGTGTGGAATCGACTGTGTAATCCACAAACTCAATATAAATATTGCCCGAGTAGTCAACGATAGGAGAAACGTCGCGCAATACCTCCTTGAGACCTTCTTCCAGGAACCATTGATATGACTTTTTCTGCACCTCAATCAAATTGGGCATCTCGAGTGTTTCATCGATCTTTGAAAAACTCATTCTTACATTTGTTCCAAGCTTATGGGGCTTGACCATGCAATAATCACTCCATTCAAATTAATAGGCATACCAAAAAGTCTCCCTGATCTACACTCTTTTTTCTTACGCTACCCCTACGGCATGCTGGTTACAGCCGAATTATAAGCCACGAAAAATCCAAGACTGTACACCACGGAAATTCAGTGGTATGTCCTAAACATTCATTATTTTGGAACTGCTCTTTTTAATAAAAAAGCAGTATACTTTCCTTGTTTTTGCCAACCCTTTCCACTTTGCAAATCTTTTTTACAACACTGATAGGGCAGTATATAATAGTATCACTTTTTACAATATTTGTCAAGACCAAATCTTCCCACAGCCTAAAATTAACAAAAAATTAATATTTTAAAAAATATTACAAAAACACTTGATTTTTTGCCAAAGGTGTGATAATATAGGGAAATGATAGATGTATTAGATTTTTTCGGGAGGTGAAATACATGCCTAACATTAAGTCCGCAAAGAAACGCGTTAAAACCATCGAGGCTAAAACCTTACAGAATAAGATGCTTAAGACTGCTCTCAAAACATCTATGAAGAAATATGAAGCAGCAATTGAAGCAGGCGAAAAGGAAGTTGCAGCAGAAACATACAAGACTGCTGTTAAGAAACTCGACAAGGCTGTTGCACAGGGTCTTCTCCACAAGAATGCCGCTGCTCGCAAAAAGAGCCAATACACTCGTAAACTCAACTCCTTGAACGCATAAGTAAGAATGAATATGCTAACTTAAATTTCAAGTTAGCATTTTTATTTTTTAAAAAAGCAAAAAATGCACACTGATTTTTTCAATGTGCATTTTCTAATTCGACCTATTTCAAGCAATACGTCTGTATCCCTTTATATTTACATCCATATTGGGAACAACTCCAAGCACAGACAAATCGTATCTCTCCTTGAGTTTTTCTTCATCCGAAACCGTATTGTCAAAAAACACAACAAGGAACAGCACGGCGCATACCCCAACAAAAGCCAACAAAAACCCAATTATCATATTCTTCATTGTATCGGGAGATACGGGATTATAATTAATCCTCGCTTCATCAAGCGCAACAACAGGTATATTCGCCACATAATTCATTATAAGATCAGGTGCTATTGCAACCACCGCATTACATATTACCGCAGAAAGCTCAGGGTTAGGCGATTTTACGTTAACTGTCATAAAGAACGTTTCTCCAACACGCGAATAAGAAACATATTTACCAATTTGACCCCCTGTGTATTCTGTCCCCATCTCTTCATTAACTATTTCAGCAACCTTTTCAAAGGTTACACTATCCTCAAGAACCACCAAGCAGTTTTCAACCAATTCATAGCTTACTTGCACATTGCTTATAGATGCGCCGCCAACCGAATCATATACACTAAGTTTGACACTTGAAGCGTACATAGGAGTCGCAAAAAATTCCGAATATATAAACGCCGAACAGACACCAATAACACAGCACAAAGCAATTATTACCCAATTCTTCAAAAGTTTTGTTAAATAAACCTTTAAATCAATATATTCCATATAATCCACCCTATCTTCATTTTTTTAAAATACCATAAAAAACTTACCAAGCTAGTATAACATATCGATTTTTAAAAATCAATAGTTTTTCTCTTAGTTATTGTAAAATAAAAACTTTATTTACATATCAGCAACGCTGTTCGGTATATTTTAGTATTGTATTATAACAAAAAAATATTATTTTCCATAAATCTCCTTGACAGAGTTAAAAAGGTAGTGTATCATAAAGGAAGATAATTATTTATTTGTGCGTTTTTTGAATGCACATAAAACACTTTACAGTACGGAGATGCAAAAAATGAAAGTATTAGCTATCGGATGCCATCCCGATGATTTGGAGATCGGATGCGCAGGAACTCTTGCAAAGTATAAAAAACTCGGCCACGAAGTTACAGCCGTGCACGTTTGTAACGGCAACCTCGGACATGTTGTAATCGAACCGGACGAACTCAGAAATATTCGCCGCGAAGAAGCAAAAAAAGCCGGCGCACTAGCAGGAATTCCAGTAAAATCACTTGATATCGGTGATATTCTCGCTTACGGCGACTGCAAGGAACAGAGAGATCTTGTAACTGCCCTAATTTGCGAAGAGCAACCCGACGTTATCATTACCCACTGCCCCAACGACTACATGCCCGATCATAATGCAGTAAGCCAGTTGGTATTTGATGCATCTTTTGCAGCAAGCGTTCCTCACTACCCCCCCACAAACGGAAAAGCAGCAAAAGTCGTTCCGATTTATTATATGGATACTATCGCCGGTGTCGGAACAATCCCCACCGAATATGTTGACATTTCAGAATTTATCGATTTAAAAATGGAAATGCTTAACTGCCACGAAAGTCAGCTTAAGTGGATGCTTGAACATGACCACATTGATTTTGCCGAATTTGTTAAAACATGCGCACGTTTCCGCGGTCTTCAATGCGGCGTCCAGTATGCAGAAGCATTTACAAAGTCAAACTTTTGGCCTAAAGTAGTTCCCGGAACTCTTCTTCCCTAACAAATAATAATTTTAATAATATCATTTAGGAGGTTCATTTAATATGGATTTCATGTCAACCGTTAAAGGTTCATTACTCGAAGGTTTCTACCCTGCAGGTTGGGATTTTGACAAGATCAACAAATGCATGGATTTTGCTCCCGAAGCAGCTACAGAGCCTCAGCCATTCTGGCACAAAGATTTCACTCCCGTAAAGTGCGACAATATCTACGCTTTTGATACGCTCATGGGACATGAGATCGCTCTCAAAATCAAAGAAGCAAAAGATGCAGGAGAAAAAATTGCTTTTATTCTTCCCGTAGGTCCTATGGGTATGTATAAATGGGCTGTTTACTTCCTTAAAGAATGGAAGATCAAGTGCGACCATGTATATACATTTAATATGGACGAATGGGCAGACAGCGAAGGAAACACACTCCCCTCTACTAACAAGGCAGCATTCCAGTGCGCTATGGAAGATGCTTTCTTTAATCCCCTCGGCGAATACACTATCCCTAAGACTCAAAGAAATTTCGCAACAAAAGACAACCTTCCCACTTATCCCGAAAAAATTGCAGCACTTAAGGCTGAAGGCGCAAAGCTCATCCTCGTATTCGGTATAGGCAGAATGTGTCATATCGCTTTCTGGGAACCCCAGTTTGCAGCTGAATTTGCTACAGATGAAGAGTGGAAAAAGCAGTGCTATCGCATCGGCGCAAAGCTCCATCCCCTTACCATTGAGCAGAATGCTATCACAAGCTTTAAGTCCCGCACCCCTCTTGTGCCTTGCCGCGCAAACACAATAGGCCCCGGTCTCTTCTTACAGGCTGACTACATTATCGGCGGATGCGACGGCGTATTCAACCGCGGTATGCAGTGGCAGGGTATGAGCTTCTGGATGACTCTCCGTCACGGTCCTACAAGATGGATTCCTTCCAGTTATATGCCTACAATGCCCGGAAGATTGTTCTTCCTTGAAGACCTTGCAGGTCCTCTTACAGCCGAATGTAACTAATATTATTTTCAGTTTATTTTTCTCCCCTGCTTCATTTAGCAGGGGAGATTATTTATTTTAGGACATAACACTAAAACAAAAAACGGCAAACAGGCTCACTTTATTTTTTGGTTACTATCACCTATTCTTTTTTCACCGTTTAATTTTTATTAAGCACCGCAACTATAGCTTAGTTTTTTTAATACAAAAAACACTCTCCTGTCAGAGAGTGTTTTTTCCAATTATTTAGCCAATCCAAAATCTCTATATACAGCTGCAATATCAGCCTCTATTGATCTTTTCATTCGTGCATACAATGTACTAATGTTAGAAGTTGTTACGTCCTTATCAAGAAGGTCTGATGCTATTTTACCAAAGTTATACATTATACCAACATCATAAACTCTTCCTTCAAGAATAAGATCGAGGGATGCTTCAGATTCATCATCACGCACGTATCTTCTGTGAAGAAGTGTATCATACCATGCGGGCTTAACAATAAGGCTTGAGTAATAGTTAAGATCTTCAACAATGTTAGCTGTTCTCTCAAGATCTTTCACACTATTAGGAATTGCAATCATCGCACAGTTATTAGGATACATTGAGTAATAACCTTCCTGGTTAGAATCAAACTTGGGGAAAGGAACGATACCAAATTCGCTTTCCATATCAGCAAACTGGTGAATAATGTTTGTTCCTTCATAGTGGAAAAGGTAGAGGTCCTGACAGAAAAGTGAACGAGCATAGTCGTATCTATCTGTATATCCGTGTGTATCTGTAGCACTCATCTTCTCAATGCACCAGCTGCTTGGAGAACCGAATACAGCCTTACATTTTTCATATACTGTTACAGCCTTGTCATTTTCAAACAATGTAACTTTGGGATAACCGGCTTCATCATTTGTTGTAGCGCGAACGCCGGCACCATAGAGGAACATTCTTCCGTTGTGGTATTCATAAAGAGTACCGTACAAGTCAGTCTCTGTCATTTCACCGCCGCCATCAAGATCGTCACCTACAGCCATAACAAGATTTGCCCAATTATCAATCGTCCACTCATTGTTTGCCATATACTCATAAGGGCTTGTAAGATCTTGGTCTTCGATAAGCTGCTTGTTGAAGTATACAACAAACGCAACCTCTTGCACGTTAAAGTCAGAGTTTGTGAAGTACAGTTTATCACCAATCTTAATCTGTTCAGCTGCGTTGCTGTCCCAATATGACTTGGTCATATCAAAGCGCTCAACAGAAGAAAGGTCAAGAAGAAGATTATCTTTTGCAAGCTGAGCGAGAATCTTAGAACTAGATACAATAAGGTCAAAGTCAGTAGCTTGACCCATTACCTGTGTACGAACAGTCGTGCTAAGATCTGTTACCTTCATCTGTTCAAACTTGATGTTGTACTTCTCTTTGAGAAGCTCGTTACGACGATATACAGCATCAAGAAGAACATTAGAGGTTTCTCCTTCAGATACCATATAATCTACACCGTATGCATTATTGTCTCTGTAGGGCTGACAAATAAATGTAAAAGTATGACCCTTGTAGTCAGTCGCTTCAATCTGAGGGTTTTCTTCAGTATGTTCAATTGGAGTAATCTCATTTCCTTTACTTGGGTCTTTCTCATCACCGCAAGCTGCCAACATAGATACTGCCATAACAACCACTAAAAGAAGCGCCAAAAGTTTTGCTAAAGTTGTCTTTTTCATAGCAACTCTCCTTTTTTTATAATTACTTTCTTAAGTATATCAAAAGACATATATATTGTCAAGAAGCACAAACAGAAATTCACATTTTGTTTTCATTCTTGGAATAAACGTACAACTAAAATTATTTTTATAATCAACAAATGCAAAGAAGCGCTCAGTCAAATTCGTAGTACTTCTTCACTTTTGAAAAACTGATCGCATTATCCGGATCGCGTAAATATCTCTCAAAAGCCTTTCCCGTTCCGATAGCAACGCAGGAAATAGCATTTTCCGCCACCTTCGTCTTTATACCGGTAACGTTTGCAATCAAACTGTCTATGCCGTAAAGCATACTTCCGCCACCGGTCATAACTATACCTTTTTTTGTTATATCCTTAAGCATTTCGGGAGGTACTTTTTCTATAACAGAGCAAACAGCCTCCACAATTGATGTTATAGGTTCTTCAAGCGCCCCTACCATTTCAGATGACGTAAGCTTTACGGCTTTCGGCAGCCCCTCAAGAAGACTCCTGCCTTTTACTTCTAACGTAACAGGCTCTTCTCTCTGCCACACCGTACCAATTCCTATCTTAACCCTTTCTGCAGTCCTCTCCCCTATGAGAAGATTGTGTCTCCGTCTTACATAACGTATAATCGACTCATCAAACTTATCTCCGCCTACTCTTACAGACTCAGAAACTGCTATCTGGCCATATGAAATAACGGCAATATCCGTAGTCCCTCCGCCTATATCAACAACCATCTGCGCGTCGGGACTCATAATATCAATCCCTGCACCTATCGCCGCCGCCAAAGGTTCTTCAACAACATACGTGTATTTTGCGCCTAACTGTGTCGCGGCATCCCTTACCGCCCTCTCCTCAACGTCGGTAATACCGCTTGGAACGCATATCGCTATGATAGGCTTGAATATCCGTGTCATCGCAGTTGCTTTTTTAATAAAATACTGAAGCATAGTAAGCGTTACCTCATATTTACTGATAACACCCTCGCTCATAGGCTTTATAACAGATATGCCCGGCGGTGTCTTGCCCAGCATCAAAAGGGCTTCCTTACCTACTTCAATAAGTTCCCCCGTCTCGTCATTGACCGCTACAGCCGACGGCTCGTCAAGCACAATACCTTTTCCTTTTACATATATCAAAACAGACGATGTCCCAAGGTCAATGCCTATGTATCTTGCCAAACAAAACTCCCCCTTCCCCAAAATTTGCCACATATAAGCAGATTATATTTTATTATACAACAACTTTTTGTTTTTTGCAACACCTTTTTCTGAGAGAAACAAAAATCCGTTTTTTACATTATTTTTGTATAATTACTTGAAATGGAAAAAATAGTGTGATATAATATATAGGTTAAAATGGGTTTTTGTGTGCATAACATAAAAACGACAGAACAGAAAGGATAATACTATGTTATTTTTTAAAAAATGTCTGTCAAGCGGATTAAAAGCAGTTCTCGATTCAATCAATCCCGCACATGGACTTGACGAAGAAAATATTACACAGATGTTAGAATATCCACCAGATGAAAAAATGGGTGATATAGCACTTCCCTGCTTCAAGCTTTCAAAATCTCTCCGTATGTCTCCCGTTATGATATCCGAAAAAATTGCATCCGAGCTAAAAAATGAGGATATAGATAAAATTGAGACAGTAAACGGCTATGTTAATATATACATTAAAAAAAGCTATTTCTCAGATAAAACACTTAAAACAATTCTTGAAAAAGGCGAGAAATACGGTTCATTTGACTTTGGCAACGGTAAGACAGTCGTTCTTGACTATTCTTCCCCAAATGTTGCAAAACCTTTCCATATCGGACATCTCGGAACAACCGTTATAGGACATTCGCTGAAAAAGCTCCACGAATTTGCAGGTTATAAATGCGTGGGAGTAAATCACCTCGGCGATTGGGGAACACAGTTCGGCAAGCTTATTGTTGCATACAACCTGTGGGGAGATAAACAGATTATCGAAGAAAAGGGCATTGACGAACTTGTTGCTCTCTATGTAAGATTTCACAAAGAAGCAGAAGAAGATCCTTCTCTTAATGATAAAGCAAGAGCTGAATTTACCAAGCTTGAACATTTTGACGAAGAAAACATGAAGCTTTGGAAATGGTTCATTGATATTAGTATTGAAGAATACAAAAAAACATACAAACAGCTTGATATTGAATTTGACAGTTACTGCGGCGAAAGCTTTTACAGCGACAAAATGCCTGCTGTTATTGAAGAAATGAAGCAAAAAAATCTGCTCAAAATAGATGACGGAGCATCTGTAGTCGATCTTGAGGAATATAAGATGCCGCCCTGTCTTATCCTCAAGAGAGACGGCTCGTCTCTCTATCCTGCAAGAGATATATCAGCCGCAATATACCGCAAAAAAACATACGACTTTGAAAAAGTCGTTTACGTTACTGATGCAGGTCAGTCTCTCCACTTTGCGCAGTGGTTCAAGGTAGTTGAGCTTATGGGCTATGAGTGGGCAAAAAAGCTCGTTCATGTTCCATACGGAAAGGTAAGCCTCAACGGAGAAAAACTCGCTACAAGAACGGGTAATGTTATTCTTCTTAAAGACCTGTTTGCATCAGCAATTGAAAAAGTTAAGGATATAATGAACGAAAAGAACCCAAATCTTGAAAACAGAGACGAAAAAGCAATTGCTGTAGGTGTAGGAGCTATCGTGTTCTATTATCTTTCAAACAACAGAATAAAAGATATAAACTTTATGCTCGAAGACGCGCTTAATTTCGACGGAAACACAGGTCCCTATGCTCAGTACACATATGCCAGAACCTGTAGTGTTCTTGAAAAAGCGCGCGGTATAGACAGAAGAAGTGATGTAAACTATGAAATAAACGATAAGGAGAAAACTCTCCTCCGCACCCTGTCTCTCTTTCCCGAAAAAGTACTTCAGGCATTGAACGAATATGAGCCTTCGGTTATTACAAGATACATTCTTGATGTATGCACAGACTTCAACGGCTTCTATCATGACTGCCAGATACTCGGTGCGCAAAACCAAAACGCAAAATCATTCAGACTTAACCTCACAGAAGCGGTAAATTATGTTCTTGGAAACGCATTTTCGCTTATCTGCATGAGAAAAACAGAAAAGATATAAGGAGAATTATTTATGTCAGGACATTCAAAATGGAAAAATATTATGCACAAGAAAGAAAAAACAGATGCGCAGAAAGCAAAAGTTTTTTCAAAAGTAGGTAAGGAAATTACCGTTTGCGTTAAAGAAGGCGGTCCCGATCCAGTATCAAACAGTAGGCTTCGCGACCTTATCGCAAAAGCAAAATCACTCAACGTTCCCAATGACAATATTGACCGTATTATTAAAAAAGCGACAGCAGCAGACAGCGCAAACTATGAAGAAATAGTATACGAAGGCTACGGTCCTTCAGGCGTTGCGGTCATTGTTGAAGCTTTGACCGACAATCGTAACCGCACGGGCGGCGATGTAAGACACTATTTTGATAAATACGGCGCATCTCTGGGACAAACAGGCTGTGTAAGCTATCTTTTTGCAGATAAAGGTGTTATAATTGTCGCAAAAGCTGACGGTCTCGATGAGGACAAGCTTATGGAAGATGCCCTTGAAGCAGGTGCTGAAGATTTTGTAGACGAAGGAGAAATTTTTGAGATCTACACAACCCCCGAAGACCTCGACTTTGTAAATCAGACTCTTAAAGACAAGGGATACAAAATAGAATCCGCCGAAAAAGACAAGATCCCCTCAAACTATGTTACACTCGAAAACGAAGACGACCTAAAAAAGATGAGACTTCTTATCGAATATCTTGAAGAACACGACGACATTCAAGAAATATATCACAACTGGGATGCCCCGGAAGAATAATAACAAATTTTTAAGCCGTTGCACTTCAAAGCAACGGCTTTTGGATTTATTCAATATCAAAAAGGGAATCAATACTTACATTAAGAATTTTTGCTATCACATACAATTCTTTATCCGATACCATTCGCACCTGTCCTTCAAGCTTTGAATAACTTGTTGGATTTATATCAATCCCCATTGTTTGTATTCGTGATATAAAATCCTTTTGCTTAATTCCCTTTTCTTTTCTAAGCTCTTCTATTTTTTTGCCAACCATATTACATTCACCGTATTCTTGTTTTCTAATTTTCATCACTAACCTCGAATGCGTAATAATTCCATACAAGAATTATAATTTGCATTACGCTTGACAAAATTCCATAAAAGAATTATAATACATATAAATTCTTTTTTAGAATTATAACTAACTGTAAAGGACTGTAAAATATGTTATCTCAAAAAACAAAAAAAATTATTGCTTGGTGCTTTTCCGTATTCTGTTTAACAAGCATTTTTACATTAGAATTTTCTTTTGGAACGTTGCTTTTATTTTTTTGCGGAGTTTTTTCTCTTCCGATAAAGCCTATCAAATCTCTTTGGAAAAAAATTCTCCCCAATAAAACCGGGTGGATAAGAATCACTGCTCTTTGTCTAGCTTTTATTATCGGTATATCTTTGACTCCCTCTACAGAATCCGAAGAACCGCCCACGGATATTGACGTTAACGTTATAGAAACAACCGATAACGGAATATCGACCGAAACCGATGATATATTCACGACCGCAAGTGAAACAAACCATTATGAAAATGAACCGGTAGAGTCATCCACACTTAATGAAACAACTATTGATTCAACCGAAACCACTATTCCCGAAAGCACAGTTAAAGAAACTCAATCAATCGAAACCACAGAACCAATCACCAATACGGAACCATTAAAAGCATTTGATTATAATAACGTTCCTGCATTTGACGAAAAATCTTCGTATTACGTTGTAAACAACAACACGCCGTACTTTACATTAGCGCAATATTCAACAACGTCTTATGAAAGTTACGGTAAAAGAGATAACCTCAACAGATGCAGCGCCGCAATTGCAATTATAGGTAAAGACTTAATGCCCACCGAAGAACGCGGCTCAATAGGTATGGTAAAGCCAAGCGGTTGGCAAACCGTAAAATACGACTGTGTTGACGGAAAATATCTATATAACCGTTGTCATCTTATAGGTTATCAATTGACAGGCGAAAACGCAAACGAAGACAACCTTATAACCGGCACTCGTTTTATGAATAACAACGGTATGCTGCCGTTTGAAAATATGGTTGCTGACTATATAAAAGAAACCAACAACCACGTATTGTACCGAGTTACACCGATATTTATCGGCAATGAACTGGTAGCAAGAGGCGTTCTAATGGAAGCGTACTCTGTTGAAGACACCGGTAATGGAATATGCTTCAACGTATTCTGCTACAATGCCCAACCTCAAGTAGAAATTAATTATACAAACGGCGATAGCAAACTTATTGCATCAGTAGTTGAAACACAGCCGCATGCAACGCAAGCGCCTGCAACAGAAGCCCCCGCAACACAAGCACCTGCTACTCAAGCGCCGACTCCGGAAACACCTATCGGTACCGATTATATTGGAAATAAAAACACCAAAGTTTTTCATTATCCACATTGTAGTTCTGTAAAAAGAATGAACGAAAGCAACAAATTTTATTACAACGGAACAGCCGAAGAAATGGAAGCTAAAGGATATAGAGCTTGCGAAAATTGCCATCCATAACATTTTCCAATAAATCAACTCACACATTATAAGAGAAAAAACAAAAATATCCACAAGCCAAATAAATGGTTTGTGGATATTTTAATTTCAAAGATAATAGAATATTTTTGCCAAGCCTTCTCCAGTGGGGGCTGTGTTATGACGGTATGTAAAGGTGCATAATATTCATAAGTAAGGCTATATAGTGTATAAATATACATTATATAGCCCTTTTATTA
>JAZRIJ010000044.1:0-1609 GCA_045645205.1 Eubacteriales bacterium | reverse complement strand
TATACTCATTTAATTCGTTTTACGCTTTATGCCTCGATCCTTAAATTTTGTTCCCGCGCGATTAACACTTGCTGATTTCGCTATGTTTTTTGCAATAGAATTATAACCAGCCGGACGAATAATGTTTTCGCCAAGCCTTCGTCATCTTTATTCTTTGATAACATTATACTTTGTTCTACACAAAAAAATTGGGGAAATAGGTCGGTTAATCAAAATATTTTAAATATTTTACACAAATATTTAGGAATCGAGGTTTTTCAATCGATAAATTTAGGAGAAACAATAAGAGCGATTTTTATCTAAATTTGGTTGTTCCTTTTGGGGGATTCTTTCTTTGTCTAATGAGGGCAAAAATTTTTAACGGAGCAACCCGCGCCTCGAAAGGAAAAAAGGACTACGAGCTGCTCCCACAATTTTCAAAAAGAAAAGCTTAAAGCTCATTTATCGCTCTTTGCAAGTCATCAAAGAATCTTGAAGCATGAAATCCGTCTGCTACCGCATGGTTAATGTTGAATGTCACCGGCATAACTTTTCTGCCGTTTTCTTCTTCAAATTTACCCCAAATAACAACCGGAAAAAGGCACTTATATCCGCCACCAACGTGAAGTGTAAGGCTATTGTACTTTACCCAAGGAAGGCAGGAAATGTCAAAGATATTTTTAGGCTGGTCGGGTAAAAAACCACATTCGTTTTTATGCTTTTCACAGTCTTTTACGACTCTGTCATGGAACTCGTAAAGATCGTCCGAATATTCGGTGACGAATTTAACGAATTCTTCCGTCTCGGGGTTAAAATCCGTGTAGGATGGCGACACTCTGTCCCAACGTATTAGTTCACCTTCCTCATTTAGTGAGAGCTTAAACTCATCTCTTGAGTTGATTATCTTGCTAACAACCCACATCATAGTAGGATAAAATCTCAATCCGTGCTCTTTAGTGAAGTCATAGATATTCGTTACATCAATATCTACTGTTATGTTCATAACTATTGGCAACTCGGTTGTATATAGCTTAAACAGATCGCGTCTTTTCCACGTATTTATATCAATTTTTGTGTACATATCTTAACACCATATATTTTACTTGTATACCTTTTTGAATTTGAGGTTCTAAATATCCAGTTATTTAAATAGCTGAATTTTAAGATTTCCTATTGCTGTTGCTTCTATAGGCAGAGCACGAACCTTCTTACCGGTATATATTTCGGTAAGCGAGTTAAGGTATGTATTCTTTGCACCGCCGCCTACGATATATATTTCGGGATATGTTTTACCCGTGTTCTTCTCCAAGGCTAAAATCGCATCTCTATACCCGGATGCAAGACTGTGATATGCAGAGTTGAAGAAATCAGCATCGGTCTGCGGCTCGGATTTTCCTAACTTGACGAGGTAATCACGTATTGCATTTTTCATAGACTTTGGAGCCATAAAGGCAGCGTCATTTACGTCAAACAACTCACAAAAATCGGACTTTTTCGCCATATTTGCAATATCGTCGTAAGAGGTTTCGGGACAAAGCTCACGTCGCAGACTTTGGATTATCCACATTCCGGTAATGTTCTTTTGATATCTGTTATATCCAACGCCGCCCTCATTTGAATAATCGGAAAG
>JAZRIJ010000043.1:0-77303 GCA_045645205.1 Eubacteriales bacterium | reverse complement strand
ATGGTGTTTTATATTCCCGAGACGGGTATAGTAGGACTTATTTTAGTGTTGCCGTTTATGCAGCCCAAAAGATTAAACTTGCTTATAATATATATTGCGCTGTGCTTTTTGTTTAAGTATATCAGAGGAAAGAGAACTGTTAAATTTGACCCTCTTATATTGGCTGTGCTTGCTTTTGCATTAGTAGCATTGCCGAGCGGAGTGTTTGGCGAGGGAGATGTCTGGTGTATATTTGCTTACTTTTTAGTAGTTAATCTTATAAAATCAAAAAAGTGGATAGGCAGGTGCGTAGGAACTGCAGCTGTTTCATTTTTTCTGGTAGTATCATACGGACTTTTGCGTTATATTTTTTCCGCAAGCGACTTAGATTATCTGTTACATGTGTTCAGATGTTTTGAAAAGAAAAGTATGGTATCAACTTTTGGATATTCATCTGTTTTTTGTAGTTATGTTGTAATGATGTTTCCGTTTGTAGTGGTAAAACGAGGCGGAAAAGGAAACGGTTTTTTATCTTTTGTTTCAGTAATAATTGGGTTAGCATGTCTTGTACTTGCGCATGAATACAGAGTGTGGATAAGCTTGATTGTTGGAATAGCTTTCTTCTTGGTGCTTTACAGCAAAAAGGCTCTGTCAGGTATTGGAATAATGCTTTGCATTCTTCCGTTTGTTTTTGTCAATTTACCAAGGACTGTACTTGAAGGTATGTCGTATAACCGTATAACCAATTATCTGACAGAGAACGGCCGGGCAACTTTTTTGAACTCTGCTTCACCGTTTGGAATGGTGCTGTTTTTAATGTTTTCTTTAGTTATATTCTTTTGTCTGCAAAAAAATATAACTCTTTACTCAAGAGGGTGTAGCAGACAGGGGAAGACAGTATCGCTTGCGGCTATGACAGGTATGATATCATATTTTATATTTGGCGCAAATAATTCCGATTACAGAATTGTATTGTTGTTTTGGCTGATACTTGGACTTTCATCGTGTGTCAGCGGAAGTGAGCGTAACAATTCTGTCGGGGTGTATATTGATAAATATGGATACAGTAAGGAGGAATTGCTTTGAGTTTTGCAAACAAGGGCAGAGGAAAATATCGCTTTAATATAATTGATATTTTACTTCTTGTAGTAATTGTTTTGTCCGTCGCAGCTATTTTGTTTCTGTTTTTTTATGAGGGACAGCAAGAAAACGGCGACAAGGAGATTAATACTGTAGAAATTATTTATACGGTTGAGCAAACCCAAGTTCCCGATATTTTGAGGGGCAAAATAGGTATGGGGGATTCTGTTGTCGAGGCTGATGGATTGACTTTAATAGGTCAGGTTATCGATGTCGAGTATACCGACTCTGTATATTCGGATTTTAATAATGAAACAAACAGCTCTTTTGAGGAATTGTATCCCGGAAAAATTGACGTAAGGATAAGAATAAGCGCCAAAGCAATAGTCGATGAAAACGGACTTTATACTGTAAATGATTTTGCTCTTAACGTGGGGAATCAGTATGAATTGCGTTTCCCGTATTATACAGGTAACGCTGTATGTATTTCAGTCAGCGAGGTGAGTGAATAATGGTTTTTTCCGAAAATAACGCTCGTAAGAAAATAAGAATAAGCATTATCGATGTGCTTATAATAATAACTGTTATTGCTTGCATTGTTGGAACAATTATCCATTATCAGATATTTGAGAAAGCAAATGAAGTAATTACAGACGATAGATGCCGTATTTCAGTTCTGTTTTCGGAACTTCCGCTACAGATTGCGGAAAGGGCATCAGTTGGAGATAAGGTATATTTGAGCGACAGCTCAGAAGTGTTAGGTGCGGTGGTAGAGGTAAGCTCTAAGGATGCCGTTGTATATTACAGAGACGGCAGTAATAAAATAATTGAGGGAGTTGACAGCACAAAAAAAGATGTAACGGTCATAATTGAGGTTGACGGAGAAATTACTCCCGACGGCTTTCTTGCAAACGGAACAGATTATACTGCGGCAGGAATGTATATTGACATTTTTACACCAAAGTTTTCGGGAAAAGGACTAATTTTTGATGTTAAAAAACAGTCTGAATAGGTGTTGTTGAATAAATATAACAAAAATACTTGATTTTATTTATTAATTGTATTATAATATCCGTAGATATAATTGGTAATAATGTTTTTACAGTTTATTTTTATTGATAGGAGCGAATAAGATAATGATTTCACGTGAGGTTTTGATAAGCAACAACATAGGTTTGCACGCACGTCCTGCTACATTTTTTATTCAAAAAGCTAACTCGTTTAAATGTTCTATCTGGGTTGAAAAGGAAGAACGCCGTGTTAATGCAAAAAGTCTTCTCGGTGTGCTTTCACTCGGTATTGTTAAGGGGATGACAATTACAGTTATGGCAGACGGTCCCGATGAAAACGAAGCTGTTGACGGCTTGATTGAGCTTGTTAACACCGGTTTCGGAGAATGATTAGCCCTTAATATTTTTATTTGATGAAAAACGGACATTGACATTTGTGGCTTTGTCCGTCTTTTTTGTACCGTAACGGCAGCGTTGTTTTTTAGTAAGCGATAATATTTAAGAGGTTTTTTTAAAATGGCACAGAATATACAATATTTGCTTGAAAAAGCGTTAAATTTGCCGTTATCTCCCGGCGTTTATATAATGCGTGATGAAAAACGTAAGGTTATATATGTAGGAAAGTCGAGATCTCTAAAAAACAGGGTATCACAATATTTCAGAAAAAACAGTAAGCATGATACCAAGACTGTAATTATGGTGTCGAAGGTGTATGACTTCGATTATATTTTGACTGATACCGAAAATGAGGCACTTGCCCTTGAAAGTCAGCTTATTAAACAGTATTCGCCTAAATATAACATAAAACTTAAAGACGGCAAAAATGCTCCGTATATAAGAATACAATTGAATGATGAGTATCCGAAGGCTGAGGTAGTATATGCTAGAAAGAGCGACGGAGCAAAATATTTTGGACCTTATTCAACCATATCGGCAGCTTATGGTGTGTTGAAAACAGTTCAAAAGTGTTTTAAGGTTCATTCGTGCAACAGACATTTTCCGAAGGATATAGGTAAAGAAAGACCATGCCTTTACTGTCATATAGGCGATTGCGTGGGGCCTTGTGCGGGCAATGTTACAAGCGAAGACTATAAAGATATTTACAGACAGATAATAATGTTTTTGCGCGGCAGTTTTTCGGAGGTAAGGAAAAAGCTTACTGAAAAAATGGAGTATTTTTCCGACGAGCTTATGTTTGAGGCGGCGGCTGTTTACAGAGACAGGATAGAGGCTTTGGCAAAGGTTTGGCATAGGCATAAAATCGTGGGGTCTCCCGATTCAGAGCACGATATATTTGCGCTATATACTGATGATGCGGTTTCATGTATAGCAGTATTTTTTGTGAGAGAGGGAAGAATAATTAACAGTGAAAACTATTTTTTTACTCCTGATGAGCTATTAAACAAGACCGATCTTCAAACCTTTTTGTATGATTTTTATTCGAAGAGGGGAGACGTCCCAAAAGAGATTTTGCTTAGCTTTGATTTAGATGAAGAAAAAGAGGCTTTAGAGGAAGCGTTGCGGATAATAGCTGAGCATAAGGTGGTTGTCAGAACGCCTGAACGGGGCGAAAATAAAAAGCTTTGCGACATGGTATACGAAAATGCGGCACGTCATGCCTATCAGTATAAGGAAGGAAGAGGGGCTGATGAAACTGTTCTTATTAAGCTGGCGCAGATGTTGCGGCTTGAGGTAGTTCCGGAGAGGATTGAAAGCTTTGATATTTCAAATTACTGCAAAGAGAATATAACGGCGGGGATGGTGGTTGCCGAAAACGGTAGGCTGAAAAAAAGCGAATACCGATTGTTTAAAATAAAGAATATTACCGATAAGCAGGACGATTATGCGTCTATGGCGGAGGCGGTAACAAGAAGGTTTGAGCGCGCAAAGCTGGGCGATGAGGGCTTTTCAAGGCTGCCGGACCTTATATTGCTTGACGGCGGCAAGGGACACGTTTCGGTTATAAAAGGGGTCTTGCGGAAAATGCATATCGATATTCCGGTATTCGGTATGGCAAAGGACGATTACCATAAAACGAGAACTCTTTGCACCGAGGCAGAAGAGATAAGTATTGCAAAAGAAAAGCAGGTGTATATGCTTGTCTACAAGATTCAGGAAGAGGTACACCGTTTTACAATATCAAAAATGAGGGCATCGAAAGAAAAATTAATGAGAAAATCGGTGCTTGAAGAAATAGACGGAATAGGAAGCGAAAAGGCTAAAAAGTTGTTGGCTCATTTTAAGAGCCTTTCCAACTTAAAAAAAGCTTCTTTAGATGAGATAAAGGCTGTTAAAGGTATTTCTGTAAAAAATGCCGAAAGTGTGTTTAAGTACTTTTCGGATGAAAAGGGAGAGTGAAAAAATAATATGAGAATTATTACGGGACTTGCCAAGGGAACAAGGCTTGAGACCCTTGACGGACTTGATACCCGACCTACAGCAGAGCGGGTAAAAGAATCTGTTTTCAGTATGCTTCAGTTTGAAGTGGAAAACAGGCGTATTCTGGATTTGTTTGCGGGAAGCGGACAGATGGGACTTGAGGCGTTGAGCCGAGGCGCTCTTTGCTGTACTTTTGTTGAAAAAAATCTTGAGGCAATGGAGATAGTCAAGAGAAATGCAAAAAAGACAAAGCTTATTGACAAGTGTAAAATAATCAATGTTGACTATAAGGATTTTCTCCGCGGCTCAAAAACACGAGAGAAATTTGATGTAATATTTCTTGACCCGCCGTATTCTATGAAAATAATACCCGAGATACTTGACAGCCTTGTTAAATTTGATATGCTGAATACAAATGCAAAGATTATTTGCGAAAGCGAGGACGATATAGAATATACCTGCGAGGGATTAGATACTGTAAAGCATAATAAATACGGAAGAGTGTTTATAACCGTACTTTGCAAGAGAGGGGAAAGTTTATGAAAAGAGTACTGATACCGGGAAGCTTTGACCCTATAACCATAGGGCATTATGATATTATAAAGCGTTGTTCAGAAATTTTTGATGAAGTGTATGTTGTTGTATTTCAGAATACCGAAAAAAAGGGAAAGGGTATTTTTACGGGGGAAGACTGCCTTGAAATGCTTAAAATTGCAGTAAATGATTTAGACAACGTTTATACGGATATAACCGATACCCTTGTTGTTGACTATGCAAAGGAGAGCAACATTGATTTTATAGTAAAAGGTGTGCGTGATACTATAGATTTTGAATACGAATATGACCTTTTTGCCATAAACAGAAGCATTGGCGGATATGATACATTATTTGTTCCGTCATTTCCTGAATTTAAGCATATAAGCTCAACCTTTGTCCGTGATATGATCAAATATGGCAGAGATGTAACGCCATACGTACCTAAAGGTGTGGAGGCTTTTATAAAAGAAAAGATGTAAAGCTGTCTCCCTGAAAGTTAATAAAAAACTAACATTCTTTGTTCCAATATGGAGCATGGAATGTCTTTTTTTATGTAAAAAATTGGGTAAAACCGAAAAAATAATACGTTTTTTAGGTTTTGTTTTTGGCAAAATGAAGAAACGTTTGTGCAAGATATACAAAATGCGGGGGTCGATAGTTGTTAAAATGATAAAGTTCTAAAAAATATAAAAAAACTATTGAAAAAATTGAGCAGATGATGTACAATATTGGTGGTGTAAAGTGAAGTAAAATGTCAGTAAAGTGGTGTGGAAGTAAACCGGAATGAGAGCTGATTGGCGTAAATCGGTTGAAAATCACTTTTTGGGCATAAGATTTTTATACCCTTTTTAATGTTTATTGCCTTATATGTATATATTAAAATGAAAAGTTTTTGGTTTAGGGGGTGAGGTAAATGATAGGCGAATGCATGTTCACGGGCGAATACAAACATTCCATTGACCCGAAGAACAGAATGTTTCTTCCAGCTAATATGAGAGAAGAATTAGGCGACGAGGTTTTTGTTGTCAAAGGCGTTGATACCTGCATAGCCGTTTATCCCAAAGATGCTTGGGATGCATTTACAGAAAAACTCAACTCACTTCCAGAAATGAAGGCAAGGCGTGTAAAGAGAACGCTGATGGCTTCGGCTGTTAAAACGAAGATAGACAGTCAGGGCAGAGTACTTATTTCACAGGGGCACAAGGTGTATGCCGGTCTTGATAAGAACGTATATGTAATCGGTGTGGGCAACCATGTTGAAATTTGGGATGAAGATAAGTGGATCGAAGAGAATGACATGAACTCTGAAGAGCTTGCAGAAACACTTATGTCTCTTGGATTCTGATGAGTATTGTGTTTTCTCACTATTCCGTTTTGCTTAACGAGTGTATAGACGGGCTTGATATAAAACCAAACGGAATATATGTCGATCTAACTACAGGTGGCGGCGGTCATTCATACGAAATAGCAAAAAAGCTTACTACAGGCGGAAAGCATATATGTATTGACAGGGATGATGATGCTCTTGAAGCCGCAAGAATGAGGCTTTCGCAGTTTTCTGACAGAGTTATTTTTGTCAAAGATAATTTTAGGAATATCGGCAGTGTGCTTGACAGACTTGGAATTAATGCTATTGATGGCGTTATTGCCGACCTCGGTGTATCGTCATATCAGCTTGATACCGCCGAAAGAGGTTTTTCTTATAACAATGACGGATACCTCGATATGAGAATGAATAAAACCGATACTTTGACTGCTTATGATGTAGTCAATACCTACTCAAAGGACAGATTAAAGCAGATAATATACGATTACGGCGAGGAAAGATATGCTCCCCGTATAGCCGCTTTTATTGAAGAAGCAAGGCGAAACAAACCGATTGAGACGACGGCGGAATTGTCCAATATAATAAAATCCGCTATACCTCAAAAGGCGAGGATGGATGGTCCTCATCCTGCGAAGAGGACATTTCAGGCAATAAGGATTGAGGTAAACGGTGAGCTTGATGCTATTGAACCTGCAATAATTTCTGCAGCCGAAAGGCTAAAAGTCGGCGGAAGATTGGCAGTTATTTCATTCCATTCGCTTGAAGACAGAATAGTTAAAAAAACAGTGACGGCTCTTGTAAAGGGGTGTACATGTCCTCCGGACTTTCCGGTGTGTATGTGCGGCAAGAGGCCTGTGCTGAAGCTTATTTCGAGGAAGCCTATACTTCCTTCAGAAAGAGAGCTTGAAGAAAATCCGAGGTCAAGAAGTGCAAAGCTTCGGGTAGCGGAAAAAATTTAAAAATAAAATGTTTCAGCCTTGGGAAGCTGAACATTTTGGGGAATAACAATAGGAATAGATTTGGGGGAAGCGGAAAATGACGTACGAGAAGTCGTATGAAGAAAAGAAAAAAAAGGCGAAAAATATCCGCAGAGATGTGAATACTGCCGAAAAGAGTAAAAAATCCGCAAAAGTAAATGGTAAAACACGCGCGGCGGTTAAATCCCACGCGCTTGAATCAGATAATGTAAAAGTCGTTGCTGCTGTAAAAGAGTTGCCAAAGGTTCGGACAATTAAAGCAAAGAAAACAGTTCCTTTTCCAACCTCTGTAGTGTTTGTGTCAGTAATCTGCACTGTCCTGTTCATGTTCATGATGCTTACCATGGCTCAGATCAATGAGTTTACCCAGGATATCTCGGCGCTTCAGAGTGAATTGTCCGGACTCAAAAAGCAAGAAGAAGAGTTAAGATTGGATGTCGAATTGAAAAATGACCTGAGAGTCATTGAGAATGCTGCTGTGAATGAACTTGGAATGGTAAAAGCCGATGACGTTAAGAAACAATATGTTGTCATCGGCAACGAGGACAAAATCGAGGTTGTTGAGCCGGAAACCACAGAAGACAGTTTAATGAACACGGTTATGAGTTCCATTGGAGAAAATTTTAGAGAATTGATGGAATATATAAACTGAAGCTGAATAAAATTTATAATGTAAAGCGTTTTTAGCGTAAATGAGGGTAGAGTGGTGTATTGTGAATATACTCTTTACTCTCTTTTGGTTAAGTAGAAGCAAAAGAAATTGTACCCACTGAGGTGAGTTGGAGAAAAATGTATACTAATATAACTAAATATATAAAAAGACGCAGTACTGTGCTTTTACTGTTTTTTATTATTCTTTGGTCGGTTGTGGTAGGCAGGCTGTTTATGTTGCAGGTGATTCACCACAAGGAATATCAGCAAAGTGTCTCCGATCAGGTTCAGCGTTCCAGCACTGTATCAGCCGAACGCGGAGAAATACTTGACAAAAACAGTGTTGTTCTTGCAACCAATATATCCGTGTGGCGTGTGTTTATTTCTCCGGTAGATATAGAGAGCAAGGATCAGGCGGTATTTATCTGCCGTAATCTTTCTGAGATTTTGGGTGTTGACTATGAAACGATTTACAATCGAGCTTTACGAGAAAACAGAGCTGACGAAACGATAAAGAAAAACGTAGAAAAGGCGGATGCTGACAAGGTTTTGGCATTTATTGAAGAAAACGATCTCTCCGGTCAGATACATCTTGAGGCTACGACAAAAAGATATTATCCCTATGACTCTTTAGCGGCAAATGTTATCGGTTTTATGGGTACTGACGGAGGTAGCTACGGAGTTGAATTGCAGTATGACAAATATCTTACGGGAACTCCCGGCAGATATATAACAGCCAAGAACGGACTCGGTATGGATATGCCATTCAAATATGAAAGCTATATAAATGCCGAAAACGGATATGATGTAGTTACCACTATAGATATGAGAATACAGCAGTTGCTTGAAAAACAGCTTAAGCTTACATACGAGGATTCTCAATCAGGCGGAGGTACTACGGGAATTGTAATGGATGTTAATACCGGAGGTATACTGGCTATGGCGCAGTATCCTACCTATGACCTCAATTCTCCGGGTAAGCTTGGCGATGTTTTACAGGGTAAGCTTGATGGTTTAGGACTTTCTCCCGACAGCGATGAATATTCGGAGAAATTTAACGAACTGTTGTTCTCATCCTGGAACAATAAATCGGTCTCATGGCTTTATGAACCAGGTTCTACATTCAAAGTTATTACAGCGTCAATGGCGCTTGAAGAAAATCTTATTGATCCGGGGGAGACTTTCTCTTGCGGCGGTTCAATAAGAGTACCGGGTTATTCCCAACCAATTCACTGTCATAAGCGAACGGGACACGGAACACATGTATTTGCCGAAATGCTCCAGCAATCGTGCAACCCTACTCTTGTTAATGTAGGTCAGAGGATCGGCTCGGAGTTGTTTTATGATTATTTTACCGCATACGGTTATACAAGCAAGACAGGGATTGACCTTCGCGGAGAGGCAAGCGGTCTTTATGTCGGCAGAAACGGTTTAAATCTTGTTGAACTTTCTGTATATTCTTTTGGTCAGACCTTTAAGACCTCGCCTATACAGCAGATAACTGCAATATCAGCTGTTGCAAACGGCGGTAAGCTTGTTACTCCCCATGTTCTTGATAAAATAGTTGATTCAGAAGGAAATATTGTAGAATCATTTGAGACAAATGTAAAACGGCAGATAATAAGTGAAAGCACATCAAAAAATCTTTCTACCATACTTGAAGAAGGTGTATCGGGTAACGGAGGAGCAAAAAATGCCTATGTTTTAGGGTACAAGGTTGCCGCTAAGACGGGAACATCACAGAAAAGAGATATTTTGAATGAAGCTGGCGAATCATATTTATATGTAGGCTCGTGCGTTGCTTATGCGCCTGCCGATGATCCGCAGATAGCTGTTCTTATCCTTGTTGACGAACCTCTCGGCGGAGTTATATACGGAAGTATGGTTGCTGCTCCCTATATTTCGAATCTTCTTGAAGAAGCTCTTCCATATTTGGGAGTAGAAAGCTCATACAACGAAGAGGAACAATCTCGCGCTCATGTAAAGGTTTGGGATTTTACGGGGTATACCGTTGAAAGCGCTATAATGAACTGTAGAAACTTAGGACTTGACTATGATTTTGTAGGAGAAGGCAACACGGTTGTTGCACAGGTTCCGGAGCGATACAGTTCGGTGCTTGTGAGCGATGGGAGAATTATTTTTTACTTGGGTGATGCAACTCCCGAGTCAGGTGAGCATATTACTGTTCCCGATGTTATAGGAAAGACAGCATCTGTTGCAAATAAAACACTTACAAACATAGGATTTAACATACAAATTGAAGGTGCTATGAACTATGATGAGGGTGTGGGCGCTAAGGTTGTTAGTCAATCTCCTGCCGCGGGTGAGTTAGTACCAAAGGGAACTGTTATTACCATTCAGTACAGACATACTGACGGCACGGATTAAAGAAGTTATTACTAAGTACAAAAGTTTTCGGATGTTGAAATATAAAACAACTACTCGGAGGCTTTTGTATGAGGCTTTACAATTATCTTGATGATATAGAAGTTCTGTTGACCAACGTAACACGTTTTGACTGTGAAATAACAGGCGTTACGTCAAGGTCTGAAGAAGTCAGGGAAGGATATATTTTTGTTTGCATAAAAGGGTTGAGATCCAATGGACACAGTTTTGCCTGCCAAGCAAAGACCAAGGGGGCGGTAATACTCGTGGCGGAGGAGATAACTGAAGAAATTACTCGCTCGGGATTGCCTTACATTATTGTGAAAAACACGCGGGAAACGCTTGCGCTTATGTGCGCAAGATCATATGGAAATCCCGAAAAACAAATGAAAATGATTGCAGTAACAGGCACAAACGGAAAGACTTCCACTTGTAGGATAATATCTGAAATATACCAAAAAGCAGGAAAAAATGTTGTAACTCTGGGAACTCTCGGAGGGGGGTTGACTACTCCCGACCCTGAGGATATGTTTAAAGAGCTAAAAACAGCCTTTGATTGCGGCAAGGATACCGTGGTTATGGAGGCATCTTCTCACGCATTGTATCTCGACAAGCTGTATGGGGTTGAATTTGATTTGGCTCTCTTTACCAATCTTACTCCGGAGCATCTTGATTTTCATAATAATATGCATGAATACGCTATGGCGAAGGCAAAGCTTTCGGCAAATTCAAAATGTATGCTGTACAATATTGATGATATGTACGGTGAGACTGTTGCGAGTCTTTCGGGCGGAAAGAAGTATTCTTATTCATTTTCTAATTCCAACGCATTGTTTTATATTCAAAATTTTATATCCTTTGGTACAGCCGGCTTTGAATATGAGCTTATCACAAAAAAAGATATAATAAAAATAAGGTCATTCCTTTGCGGTAATTTTAATGTTTATAATACCATGGCGGCAGCGGCTCTTGCATATTCAGACGGCATATCGCCAGACATTATAGCTCGAGGGATAAGCGATGTAAAAAACGTTGACGGCAGACTTGAAAAGATAGATGTGGGGGAGACTCCCTTTACCATTTATATTGATTATGCCCATTCCCCCGATGCTTTGCAGAAGGTTTTGGAATGTATACGTGATTTTAAGACTGATGAACAGAAAATAACTGTTTTGTTTGGTTGCGGAGGAGACAGGGACAGGTCAAAACGTAAGGTTATGGGACAAATAGCCTCCAGACTTGCAGACTTTGTTATCGTAACGTCTGATAACAGCCGTTCCGAAAGTGTATCCGACATAATTGGTGAGATAATGAAGGGGATAGACAAGGAAAGACCGCATGTTGTAATAGAAGACAGAAAAGAGGCTATTCGGTACTCAATTATGAATGCCAAAGAAAACAGCATAATTCTTCTTGCTGGCAAGGGGCATGAGAATTATGAAATAGACAGCTTGGGGAAAAGATATTTTAGTGAAAAGGATATAGTCGTAGAGGCGGTTTGTGAGAGGTTTAAGGGGAAATGATTATTGAGTTATCTGAAAAATATGACAGCAAAATATTGGCAGACCTTTGTAGTGGAAAAACAGAATCTTGTATTAAAATAAAAAGTATATCCATAGATTCGCGCGAAATGGGAGACAACACGCTTTTTGTTGCTGTCAAGGGTGAAAACACAGACGGCCATAAATATATTGAAAGCGCAATCAGAAACGGCGCTGTATGTGTTTTGTGCGAGAGGATTCCGGAAAATGTTTCGGGAAACTTTATTTTAGTTGAAGATACAATCAAGGCAATATCAGACATTGGCTCTGCATGCCGAGAAAGGATAGCCCCCTTTACAGTAGGCGTCACGGGAAGTGTTGGAAAAACCACGACAAAGGAATTTATTTCTTATGTTCTTGCCGAAAAATATCCAACTCACAAAAGCGGAGGAAATTTTAATACCGTTTACGGCATAAGCTTGACACTTGCGGCGCTTAGCAGTATACATAAAGCGGTAGTTGCCGAAATGGGCATGAGCGCTTTGGGGGAAATATCTCAGCTTACAAACATTGCCCATCCCGATGTCGCTGTTATAACAAATATAGGAACAGCTCACCTTGAGGCTTTGGGAAGCAGAGAGAATATATGCCGAGCAAAGCTTGAAATACTTGAAGGGGTTAAGCATGACGGGACTCTGATTTATAACGGAGATGAACCGTTGCTTTGGGAAAAGAGAGAAAGCTTTCCAAAATCTATCAGCTTTGGTATAGTTAATAGTGATACTGATGTATTTGGAAAGAACATAAGAAACATAGATAATAAAACCGTATTTGATATGGTTTATATGGGTCGTGAAATAATAAACATTGAGCTTCCGACAATCGGAAATCACAATGTATATAATGCTTTGGCAGCATTTGCTGTAGGCAAGATCGCAGGACTTAATGAAGGCGAAATAAGAAATGGTCTTATGAATTACAGACCTTCGGGTATGCGTCAGAAAATTTACGAAAACAAGGGTTATACCGTTATTGAGGACTGCTACAATGCAAGTCCCGAATCAATGAAAGCCTCTTTAGCGGTTCTTGCTGAGCTTGGCAAGAACAGAAGAACGGTTGCGGTCCTCGGCGAGATGCGTGAGCTTGGCGAATGTTCCGATGAACTGCATAAGTCGGTAGGCAGATATGCGGCTATGCTTGGTATAGATAGACTTTATACATACGGAGAAAGCGCTCTTGAAATAGCAGTCGGCGGACTTGAAGACGGACTTGACGAATCGGCTATCGTGGCGTACAATAAAATAGATGACCCTCGAGGTTTGGCTGATATATTGGAAAAAGAGCTTCAGCCCGGAGATATCGTATTATTTAAAGCAAGCCGCGCTGTTACACTTGAGAAGGTTATACAACATCTTATATAAAGTATAGGAGGAAAGAAGATGTATTTGTATTTTTTCATTGCATTTGTTGCATCATTGGCACTGACAGTTTTAGCAGAGCGTATTCTTATTCCTATACTTAAAAGTGTTAAGATGGAACAGAAGATACTTGAGATAGGTCCCCGTTGGCATAAATCAAAAGAGGGAACACCTACAATGGGCGGTCTTGGTTTTATTATAGCGGCTGTTATAGTTTTTATAGCGGTAACGGTGTTTGCGGCACTAAAAACGGATGATATAAATATATGGCGTGTGTGCATTACTTTTGGTTTTGCGCTTCTTTGCGGCGGAATAGGCTTTATTGATGACTATGCAAAGTTTTTTAAGAAACAAAACGAAGGGCTGACTGCGGGTAACAAATATCTGCTTCAGCTTATTGCTGCTTCTTTGTACCTTTTCTTTATGGTATGGAAGGGTGGACTTACAACGGTTCTGAAATTTCCGTTTTTTAATGTTCAATGGGATTTGGGTGTTTTTTATTATCTGTTTGCGCTTGTTCTTATTACGGGTATTGTAAACAGTGTTAACCTTACGGACGGTATCGATGGTCTTGCGGCAAGTATAACGGCTGTAGTCGGAGCATTTTTTGCTGTTTCGGCATTTGCTTTCGGTATCGGCGACACGGTTATTATGTCCGGTATTACAGCAGGGTGCTGTGTAGGATTTTTGGTCTACAATTTTTATCCGGCAAGAGTGTTTATGGGAGATACAGGTTCGCTTTTCCTCGGCGGCACAGTCGTCGGACTTGCATTTCTTGCAGATCAGCCTCTTATTATAGTTCTTGCGGGGATAGTGTATATAGCAGAAACTTTGTCGGTTATGCTTCAGGTCGCATCATTTAAGCTTACAGGAAAGAGAATTTTTAAAATGAGTCCCATTCATCATCATTTTGAAAAGAGCGGTTGGAGCGAATTGAAAATAGTGGGTGTTTTCAGCCTTGTAACTCTTATTTTCTGTGTAATTGCATATTGGGGTATGATGTAATATGAACAAAAATGTTCAGCAAAACAAAAAAAATACAGGCGTGAGAAAACGCGAAACCAACATGGTAAAGCGTTCTGCGCCCGTTATAAAAAGAGACATAGTCAAAGACAATGATATAGTGCGAATCAAGGGAGATATGGACAGAACCTTTCTTATTCTTGTAATTGTTCTTATCTGTTTTGGTTCTGTCATGGTATTCAGCGCAAGCTACGCTTATGCTTTGGCATCAAGAGGTAACAGTTATTACTTTATCGAAAGACAGATATTCTTTTCTGCCTTGGGTGTCGGCGGTATGCTTTTTGTTGCATATTTTATTGATTACAGAATTATAAAAAAATTTACGTCAGCGGCATTTTGGACAATAGTTGCATTGCTTGCCGCGGTTCTTATAGTAGGTCAATCGGAGGGTGAAGCGCAGCGTTGGCTGTTAATCCCCGGTACTTCTATTGGTATTCAGCCATCGGAGCTGATGAAATTCGGTATAGTTATAATGCTTGCCAAATATTTTTCGGACAATGAGGAATACCTTTCGAGAAAAACATTTAAGCTTGAGCCTGTTGCAAGAAGGCTTGGTCTTCCTTACTTGATAGTATTGTTTATATGTGTGCTTGTTGCTCTTGAAAAGCACTTTTCGGGTGTAATAATTTTATTCCTTATCGGTACTTGCGTTATATTTTCTGCAGGCGGTCAGCTTAGGTGGCTGTTTGGTGCAGCAGGTATATTCGGTACGGCTTTGTTGGGCATTATTATGCTTGTTCCTTATGCAAGGGGAAGAATTGATATTTGGCTTCATCCCGAAAACTATTCAAGTCAGTCTGAAACATGGCAGACTATACAGGGACTTAATGCGGTGGGGTCAGGCGGATTTTTCGGCGTAGGTCTCGGTCAGAGTCTGCAGAAGCATATGTTTGTATCTCAGCCGCAGAACGACTTTATATTTGCAATTATCTGCGAAGAATTAGGTTTTGTAGGAGCAGTTGCAACCATAAGCCTGTTTATTGCATTTATATGGAGGGGCATTATTATAGCGCAGAACGCTCCTGATACATTTTCAAAGCTTGTTGTTGTAGGTATAATATCAAAGGTTGGTATTCAGGCAGTTCTCAATATGTGCGTTGTAACAAATACCATTCCAAATACAGGTATTTCGCTTCCTTTTTTCAGCTACGGAGGTTCTTCTCTTGTAATGCTGTTGCTTGAAATGGGCGTTGTGCTTTCTATTTCCAGATATTCATATCAGAAAAAATAATTTTTTTCGACATAACTTTTTTATGCCAAAGGAGGCATTCTTGTGAGAGTACTTATGACGGGCGGCGGAACGGGCGGTCATGTTAATCCTGCTATAGCCATTGCTAATACTATTCGAGAAAATGAAAAAGACAGTGTAATAGCGTTCGTTGGAACGGGGAGGGGCATTGAAAATAAGCTTGTTCCAAAGTTTGGATATGAGGTATATCATATAGAGATACAGGGACTGAAGCGCAGTCTTTCTCTTTCAAATATAAAGACTGCATATTTAGCCGTAATCTCTGTTTTTAAGGCCAAAAGATTAGTAAAGAAATTTAACCCTGATGTTGTTATAGGAACGGGAGGATATGTTTGCTGGCCTGTTGTCAAGGCGGCGGCAGATCTTGGTATACCCACTGTTTTGCACGAGTCAAACGCACTTCCCGGTGTTGCTGTAAGGATGCTTGAAAAATATGTGGATATAGTGTATACTAATTTTGAGGCGACAATAGAAAGGCTGAAATATCCCGAAAAGGCGGTTAGGGTGGGAAATCCACTTATTAGCGGTTTTGATTTGAACAACGAGGATGTTTTTGAAACAAAGCGCGGATACAAGAAGCTTATACTGTCATACGGCGGAAGCCTTGGCGCTATGAGGGTAAACGGCGAGATGCTTAAGCTCATGAGGGATTTCTCCTCCAAGCATCCCGAGATATTGCATATTCATGCATCCGGCGCAATTGAAAAAGAATCAGCCTTGGCTACATTCAAGCAATACGGTCTTGAAGATTATAAAAACTTGCAGCTTGTGGAATATATATACGATATGCCGAAAAAAATGGCGGCGGCAGACCTTGTTATTTCAAGAGCGGGGGCAATGACTCTGTCAGAGCTTGCAATGATGAAAAAACCGTGTATACTTATTCCTTCTCCAAATGTTACAGACAATCACCAATACAAAAATGCAGTTGAGCTTGAAAAGAAAAATGCTGCTGTAGTTTTCGAAGAGAAGGACCTTGCCGATGGCGTAATGGTAAATGCAGTGCAGTCATTGATCTATGACGATATGCGGCTTCGGGAAATGAAAAAGAATATAAGCGGCTTTGCCGTTGAAAATACAAACAAGCTTATTTACGAAGGCGTAAAGGCGCTTGTGGAAAAGAAAAATTAAAAAGGAACAAGATATGGACAGAGATTTATATAATGATCCGGATATATCTAATGCCGAGCTTGTAAACCGTGATACTTTTGAGCGGTTGATGGCTAAAAAGAAGCATAAAAAGGTATTCCGCCGTATAAATTATATATTGCTCTCGATTTTACTGTGTTTTATTTTCGTAGTGATATGTATGGCGCTGTTTCTGAAAATTGAGACCATAGAGGTCAAAGGGAACAACAGATATACAGCGGAACAGATAATTGAGGTAAGCGGTATATCGGTGGGGCAGAATCTTTATGCTATTAATAAGAAGTCGGCAAGAAGCTTTATAACCACAGAATATCCCTATATCAATGATGTAGTAATCAGACGAACACTTCCGTCAACTCTTACTTTTAAGGTGTCTGAGGAGCAACCTAAGTACTATACCGAGATATGCGGAGAGTATTTTGTGCTTTCCGATACCCTTCGTGTTCTTGAGAGAACAGAAAATTTACCCGATACTGAGGAAACTCCATTAATTTTGATACTTATGACCGAGATAAGCTCGGCTATAGTGGGTGAGCATCTTTCATTTGAAAAAGAGTTTGTGTTTGATTATATACAAAACTTTATTGACAGCTTGAATGATCATTATATGGCGGAACAGTTGACTGTGATAGATCTCTCAAAAAGATATAATATTTACGTAAACTATCAAGACAGATTCAGAATATATCTTGGAGACAGTACCGAGACCGACATGAAACTGACGTTTGCGGGACTGATGATAGATACATTTTCACCTGAACAGTCGGGAGAGGTGGATGCTCACGATATAACTGTCGGATCGGTAATTTTGGACAGTTAATTTCTGTTTTAGTATAAAATAATTTGTTAAATGTAAATATATCGTGAATAATTTAAAAAGTTCTTGCTAATTAAGCGGAAAAGTATTATCATTATTTATATATAGGCAATTTTTTGGGGTTAAAAAATAAACTATGTAAAATATACAGGATTTATAATATATAGGAGGAAGCAAAAATGGCATTTGAGTTTGAAGAAGCAAACAGCAGCGGAGTTAATATTAAAGTTGTAGGTGTCGGCGGAGGCGGTACAAATGCTGTAAACCGCATGATCGAAGCAGGTGTAAGAGGCGTTGAATTTATTGCAGTAAATACAGATAAACAGGTGCTTGAGACATCGGGCGCAACACATAAAATCGTTATCGGCGAAAAGCTGACAAGAGGCAGAGGAGCGGGCGCTAACCCCGAGATTGGACACCGCGCTGCCGAAGAAAGCGCTGAAGAAATTTCAAATATTCTCCGCGGAACAGATATGGTGTTTATCACAACAGGTATGGGCGGCGGAACAGGAACAGGAGCTGCTCCCGTAGTTGCAAAGATTGCAAAGGATATGGGAATACTTACAGTTGGTATCGTTACGAAACCCTTTCTTTTTGAAGGTAAGAAGAGAATGGAGCTTGCTGAAGAGGGTATAAAGAAGCTCGGCGAGTGCGTTGACTCTCTTGTAATCATTCCCAACGAGCGTCTTAAGCAGGTTTCCGAAACAAGACTTACTCTTCTCAATGCATTTATTATTGCAGACGACGTTTTGAGACAGGGTGTACAGAGCATTTCCGAGCTTATCAATGTAACAGGTGTTATTAACCTTGACTTTGCAGACGTTACAGCTATTATGTCTAACGCAGGCAACGCTCATATGGGTGTCGGTCAGGCTACAGGTAAGGACAAGGCAGAACAGGCTGCTAAGCTTGCAATCTCCAGCCCCTTGCTTGAAACATCTATCAAGGGCGCAAGAGGTATACTTGTTAATATTACAGCATCTCCTGACATTGCTCTCGAAGAGGTTGACATTGCATCAAGCATGATCAAGAATGAAGCTCATCCCGATGCACAGGTTATCTGGGGGGCTACATTTGATAAGAATCTTGAAGATGAGATGAAGGTTACTGTTATTGCAACAGGCTTTGAGTCTGCAAAGAAGGGCGCTTCACAGGAAGCATATACAGTTGCAAAGCAGGCTGATGAAGTTAAAGCTGCAGCTCCCGTTGATGATTTTGATGACAACAGCGGACTTTTCAGAAATGAATATGCTGATAACAGCAACGAGTCTGACGAGGTAGGCAACGGTATATCCGATAGCGACTTTGACGATATTCTTTCACTTCTCAAAAAGAATAACTAATTTAATATGTATTTTTTGAAAACATCGCAGTTGTTTCTGCGGTGTTTTTTTATGCAATAATCAAAAGTGTGTTTGGTTTCATATAATATATAAACAGCATATTGGAGGATTATATGGATACAAACGCTATCGGATACCTTATAGTTAACGTGAGGTATGCAAATGGAGCATCTCCCGTTGTTAACGCAAGAATTGTTTTAAAAAGGGGAAACGAAACCTTAGGAGAATATATAACAGGACTTGACGGAAAAACAGAGACTATTACATTACAAACGGCAAATGATTATATGATTAACGTTTATGCTGACGGATTTATTGAAAGCGAATATGGAGATATACCCATAATGCAGAATATAACAACTATTCAGAACGTGGGTATGTTTCCGTTATATAATTATCCTGTGGAGGCAGAAATATGACAAATGAATATGCTTTGCCGGATATACCGGCGTACATAACCGTACATCTCGGCGCACCTGATGAAGAAGCAGAAAATGTAACGGTTTCTTTTCCTGATTATATAAAAAGTGTCGCATCCACCACCATTGACCCAAACATACCGGAACAAGCGTTGTATGCTGTAATATACGCTCAAATAAGCCGCGCGTTATACAGAATAATTGACAGGTCGTACAGGAAACAAGGGTATGGCTTTGATATAACCAATGACCCTGTGCTTGACTTGGATTATGTATATTCGGCAGGCGTTTACGGCAATATAAACGAAATTGTTGACAATATTTTTAATGAGTATATATCAAGAGAATATGATGTTGATCCCATAAATGCCGAGATCTGCTATGAAGGAATACGTTGCCGCGGACTGTCGGTAGAGGGCAGTATTGAAATGGCTGAAAACGGGAGTGGCTATGAGGAAATACTTAGATATTATTACGGCAGAGACATTATAATTATAAGAAATGCAACGGTCAGCGGACTGCAAAACGGCATTTTTTTTGATTACCCTATGTTTCAGGGGCAGTCCGGGGCGGATATAAGCAGTCTTCAAATTGCATTGAACAGAATATCCGCAAACTATACTACTATTCCATACATAGAAAATACAAACGGTATATACGGAGGAGAGACATCAGACGCAGTAAGGGAGTTTCAACGGATATTTGATTTAAATGTAACGGGCAGAGTAGAAAAGGATACATATTATAAGCTGTTATATGTGCTTGACAGCCTATACCGTCTGAATTATCTTGTATATCAGGGACAGCAGCTTGAGGATATTCCTGCAGAATTACGCTCGGAATTACGGTACGGAAGTGTTGGAAATTTAGTAAAGCTTTTACAATATTATCTGTTGTTTGTCTCAACCTTTGACGGCCGTGTTCCGCCGTTGGATATAATAGGTGTTTTTGGAGAAAAAACTTATCAATCTGTTACGGCATTTCAGCGTATATTTGGTTTTGAACCTGACGGTGTGGTAACCCAAGAGGTATGGAATGTGTTGCTCGATGTATATGACGGACTTTATTCAAGTCTTCCGCCGAGCGCATTTTCTGAGACAGCCGTTCCATATCAAGGTAATATACTTGTATTGGGTAGTGTGGGGACTGAGGTGCGATATTTGCAGAGTTATTTAAATAAAGTGGCGGAAATATATCCGGAATTACCAAATTTAACTGTCAATGGCGAGTTTGATGATCAAACAGAAGATGCAGTAAAAGCCTTTCAAAGATTGTTTGGCATAAAAGAAACAGGCGTTGTAACTTCAACAACGTGGAACACATTGTCTCAGATTTACAACGCCATAAAAGCAAGTGAATAGGAGATTTTATTTATTGTTTATTCATTTGACGCAGAAACAATAATACTGCTGCTGTGAGCACAACGGCATCATATGCAAGTACCCACCATATATGAGGAAAAACATCAGCAAAATTTCCTGAGAGTACGGCGCGTTCTAACTCTACGGCGTGAACAAAGGGCAACAAATTTGCAATCTTTTGAAAAATTCCGCCGACAAGCTCAAGGTCAAACCATATTCCCGATAACCAAGCGGATAGGTTTGTAAGCAATGCGCCGCATATACCGCCGACTTGCTTATCGGTAAACACACTTCCGCAAAGAAGTCCGAGGGCAATAAAAAGTATAGATACCGGAATAATAAATACAACGGCATATAAAATATTTACCGTAACTTCAAGTCCGAGAACGATGGCTGCAATATAGCAAACTATACATTGAGCAATCGCAATAGGGATAATGGGTAATGTATATCCGAGAATAAAATCAATGGAAGTCATCGGTGTGGTATATAGCCTTTGGAGAAGGGAGCTGCCTCTGTCTTTTGCTATTATTGTTGATGAAAACAGCGTTATAAAGGAAAGACCGAATATTGTAATACCGGGTGTTAAATGTTGTATCTCAAAAAGACTTACAGGAGCATTTGCCTGTATTGCGGTTAGTAAAAAAATCAGTACAAGTGGAAAGCCCAATCCAAAAGCCAAATTGAGAGGGTCTCGCAAAATTTCTTTTGTGTTTCTGTTTGCAAATGTCCACATTCTCATTTCTTCATCCCCCTAACAATACGAACAAAGGCTTGTTCAAAATTATCAGTCTGCGCTGTTTCCTTAATCTTATCGGCAGTATCACAAATCAGAAGTTTGCCGTCTTTCATAATTGCAATACGGTCAGAAAGCGCCTCGGCTTCTTCCATATAGTGAGTTGTAAGAATAATTGTTACTTTACCCTTTAAGGAACGAATAATATCCCACAGATCACTACGTGCGATTACATCAAGTCCAAGTGTGGGTTCGTCAAGGAACAAAATTTCCGGCTCACTGATAAGCGCCATTGCAATACTCAGTCTGCGCTGCCAACCGCCTGAAAGCTTTGCCGCCTTCTTGTTGCTGATTTCATTTAATCCGAGAAGCTTGGTAAGCTCATCTATTTTTTTCTCGCGTTTTTCGGTAGGAAATCCGTGAACTCCACACATTAGTTCAAGATTTTCTCTTACCGAAAGACCGCGGGCAACAGCAGTTTCCTGCGGTGATACTGCAATCAGTTTTTTTACAGCGGAAGTATCTTTGCAAATACTTTTTCCGTTTAAAAAAGCATCTCCGCTTGTTGGCTGCGTAAGACAGGAAAGCATTTTGATTGTTGTGGTTTTGCCGGCTCCGTTTACACCGAGCAGAGAAAATAACTCTCCCTTGTAAATAGAAAGAAAGAGATTGTCAACTGCAACCACATCATTATATTTTTTAGTTAATCCTTCTATTTTGATAGCATCCATTTCTAATTACTCCATTCCGTACTGCTTTCTCAGTCCTTGATAGGCGTCTGTAAGCATTTTGCTGACAAGCTCCCAATCAAGATCAAGAAATCCTGTTGCAAACATTGTAGCAATTCCGTGAACATACGCCCACATCTCAAGATGGAACAGCCTTGCATCTGCGCCGACAAGTCCGGTGTTATTATGCACAATAGATTCCATTTTGTTGATATGCTCCGATTCTTCGGGAATTGCTTCTCCCATTCTGTTGCGCATATATAAAAGCTTAAACAGCTCTTTCTCCTCTTTGGCAAATCGAATATACGCCATACCGTTTGCCTTGTAAGTGGGGAAGTTTCCGCTTTCTACTTCACGTTGCATATATTCTTCGCACAATAAATCTGATTTTTCTACAACGGCAATGCGTAGTTCATCCATTGTTGCAAAATTAGAGAATACAGGCTGTGTAGAACAGTTCAATATTGAGGCAACCGTTCTTGCATTAATTGCCTGCGCTCCGTTATTACGTACAATGTCAACGGCGGCGTTTATAATATCTTCTTTTGTTATTTTTACTTTAGGCGGCATAATGTCCCCCTCTTAATATAGTTGTTGTTATATATCGATTGTTATTTTATCACCAACCTTATTAAAAGTCAAGAGCTTTTGCAAAAATAACATGAAAAAGGGGGGTATGTATGAAGTTGTAGTTAATGCTTTACTATAAATAAATTGACCATGCAGTATGGTTTATACCCAAATTTTCCAAAACATTGGCAATCTCATTTTTATTGTTTTTTTTAAGGCTTTTAATCTGTTGAATACTTTCATTATCAAGACGTGATACTTCTCCAACTGTGTTATACCCAGACCGTTTCAGACAGTTAAACGAACGTACTGATAAATTTAATTGTTCAATTGGCTGTTTTAAACAATCAAGAAGTAAAAGATTTTTTTCAACACCGTCTCCCGCATTATGAACGCCTGAATGATATCCGACTGTATAGCCTTCATTATAACCTCTTTCATAGGAAAGGTCTGACATTTTTTGGGTATATCCAATAACACCATACTGCATTATATTCCAGCGGTATGGTTTTTGAAGTTTATGCAAAGCGTTATATTCAATCTGGCGTATTCGTTCTATTGATAAAGACATAATTTCAGCAATTTCTTCATAAGTTTTTCGTTCTTGATACCGATAATAAATAACTTTCTGACCTTTATCAGACAAGGTTGATATTACGTATTGCACTCCTGCGGCAATATCGTTAGTAATTTCTGTGGGAACATCAAAATTCCAATTGATAGCTATTGTCTTTAAAAAATTTAGTGGATATGGTTCATATAAATATTCACGTTTCATTTGTTTTATATCCTTTTTTATTTATTGATTTTAATAGATTCTTTCTTTAGTTTTTTAGTGTACTAAATTGTTTGATACGTACCGCCAAATTTTATTAACCAATTGAATTGGTTAGTATCCGTTATTTCTAGTATTATATCATCTACAAACCAATAAATCAATAGCATTAAAGCCTTTAAACACATATTTCTGCTATTTGTATGGGATATAATATAATAAAGGTGGTGTTTAAATGGATGAAAAGGATTTTGCATTGAGGCTTGCAAAGCTTCGAGTACAAAAAAGAGTATCTGCCCGTGAAATGAGTTTGTCTATTGGGCAGAACGCAGGATATATTAATAATATTGAAACTGGAAAATCTATGCCTTCATTGGCTGGGATTTTCTATATATGTCAGTACTTAGGGGTGTCGCCTGCAGAGTTTTTTGATATTAGCTCTGCAAATCCTTCTAAACTAACCGCTATTGTCGATGATATGAAGAAGCTGAATGATACTCAGCTTGATACTATTGCATCATTGGTAAAAGATCTTATTAAGAAATGAAGTGGGCAGCCACAATTTTTGTTTAAGTGAAAAACACATAGTTTTTATTAAACATATTAACCGAAAATCATGTTGACACTTATGATAAAAAAGTGTATAATTTTCGTTGAAGATAAAGATTTCACAAAAAGGTGTTACATGAAAAAGGTCAAGTTAGGCGATATCGTTATTATATCCGTAATATTGCTTATAACGGCGGGGGTTTTTTGCTTCCGCCTTTTTGGTTTTGAGTCGGGGGAGCGGGTCGTGGTCTCGATCGACGGCAAAGAAACAGAATACCTTCTTGATGAAAACAGAACCGTTAATATAGAAAACGGCGGTGTCAAGCTGTGCGTTGTTATTGAAAACGGCGAAGTCGTTGTTACAGACTCAAATTGCCCTGAGCAGAGCTGTGTTCATATGGGAAAAATATCAGATACCGGAGAATCTATTGCCTGCATTCCCGCAAGGCTTTTCGTGAAAATAACAGGAGAGGGGGAGGCTGATTATGACTACATTGTCGGCTAAAAGGGCAGCTTTCGGCGGTCTTTTTGCGGCAGCGGCATTGATCTTTTCTTACGCCGAGACGCTTATTCCTTTGCAGTTTGTCATACCCATTCCGGGCTTTAAGTTAGGGCTTGCAAATATTTGCGTTATGCTTTCAATATACTATCTCGGAACGCTTGATGCATTCATGATAATGCTTGCAAAAAGCGTATTGACCGCACTCTTGTTCGGTACGCCTACCTCGTTTTTGTTTTCCCTCGGAGGCGGTTTACTTTCGTTTGTTTTCTTAATACTTTCAAAATATGTTATAAAGGATAGAGTAAGCTTTATCGGTATATCGGTTGCCTGCGCGTCATTGCACAACATAGGGCAGATATGCGTAGCATCCGTTTTTTTCGGGGATACTGCTATATTTTGGTATCTTGAATGGTTGCTGCCCGTGTCGGTTATAACGGGAATAATAACAGGAGCATTGGCTTTAGTTTTCGGTAGATTTGCGGAGAAAAGGTTATGAAAAGGATATTATTTTTTGTGTGTTTTATTGTTTGTATATCGCTTACCGCCTGTAAGGGGGAATATGTTGAAGAAAACTTTTTTTGTATGGATACCCTTGCGACAATTAATGCTGATACCGACAATTTTGACTCAATAAAAAAATGCCGCGAGCTTCTTACATCCCTTAATACAACTCTTTCAAGACACAGCGAAAACGGACAGACGGCAAAATATAATGCATCAGAAAACGGCATAGAGGTTTCCGATGATATAAAGAATATAATAACAACAGCCGAGGTAATAACAGAGAATACCGACGGAGCGTTCTCCGTTTTTGCAGGAGGATTGACGGCTCTTTGGGAAAAAAGTACAAGGCATCCTTCCGATGCCGAAATAAAAAAAGCACTTGACAGCATACAGACAAATGCGGTTTTTAACGGTAATTTTCTTGAAAAAAATAATGAAAATGCTCTTCTTGAATTCGGCGGTATTGCAAAGGGATATGCCTGCGACAAGGCTGTAGCGCTTTTAAAAAATGAAGGAGTAACCTCGGGAATGGTATCTTTTTCAAGCAGTATTGGTGTTTTCGGTGAAAGTCCCGATGGAGAGCCGTGGAAAATTGCAATAAAAGATCCTGCTGACACGGACAGGGTGATGGGATATGTAAGCCTTAATGACGGTTATCTTTCGGTATCGGGCGACTATGAGCGGTTTTACGAAATTGACGGAAAAAAATACAATCATATAATCGATACAAAAACGGGACTTCCCGTTGACAACGGCGTTCACAGCGTTATTGTCGTAGCCAATACCGGAGCAGAAAGCGACGCGCTTTCAACGGCGTTTTTCGTTATGGGAGCAGATGAGGTAGAAGAGGAATATGCCGGCAGCAGAGAGGTGAAATATCTGATCGTTACCGAAGACGGAATTTTTATGAATGATGCAATGAAAGAAATATATACAGCAAAGACTAAATAGTCTTTTACAGATTATCTTTGCTTAACTCTAATAAATATTATAATTACCGATAAAGCACTGCAGAGATAATCTGCGGTGTTTTTTCTTTCTGCCCGAATGGAAAGCATTTCTTTTTTATATAATAATAGTATAAAAAGGGGGAGTATCTATTATGGATTTTTTACCTAAAGAGGGATATAAGCGAATACTTGTTATGTCGTTTTACATTGTACTGGGCGCACTGCTTGTATTTGTGTTTTTTAAATATCTTCTGAAGCTGTTACTTCCGTTTATAGTATCATGGTTAGTGGCTTTGATAATACGTCCCGTTGCCGAAACTCTTCACTGCAGGACAGGAATACCCAAAAAAATTTTGAGTGTTATACTTGTTTTACTGTTAATAGTTATAATCGGTGCGATTTTGTTTTTTATGTTAGATAAGCTTATATATGAGTTTCGCGGTATCGTAGGACTTTTAAACAAAAATGCAGATGTGTGGATTGCCGATATTCTTAAACTTGTGAATAATGTAATTGATAAAATTCCGTTTTTGAAAACTTTTGGAAGCGAAGAAGAGATGCTTGCCAGCTTCGGTCAGTTGGCGCGAAATATTTTAACAGGTTTTACAGCAAACGTTCCGGAAATGCTTACAAAGATAATAACTTTGTTACCAAATCTTTTGTTTGTTTCCCTTGTTCTTATTATGGCGTCATATTACTTTTGCGCTGATTATGAGGAAATAAACAGGTATATTTTCGGTATGTTTCCCCAAAAGACAAGGTTGCATATTTCAAACACAAGAGTAAGGCTGAAGAAAGCAGGTATTAAGGTTGTAAAAGGTTATCTTTTGACCGTTGGTATAACCTTTTTACAGTTATACGCGGGTTTTCTTATATTAAAGACCGAGTACGCATTTACAATTGCTTTAATAACCGCTTTGGTGGATATTTTGCCTGTTATCGGTGTCGGTACGGTTCTTATTCCATGGGCGGCTGTAAAGATAATATCCGGTTCATATTACCAAGGCTTTGGTCTTCTTATAATATTTGCGGTGGTCAGCATTGTAAGAGAGATACTTGAACCCAAGATTATCGGAAAAAGCATAGGTCTTCATCCATTGATGACTTTGTTTTCTATGTATATAGGACTTGAACTGTGCGGATTTCTCGGTATGATATCATTTCCTGTATTGGTTATCGTCGCAAAAACTGTGTTTTTGGAGGGGGACGGCGCGGGAAGCATAAAAAAAACTTGACATGGTTTTGGGTATGGGTGTATAATTACAATATTGATTATTTCCACAGTGGGAGAATTGTATATGAAAATTATAGATCTGCTTACACAAAATACACCGTGTCTTTCTTTTGAGGTTTTTCCGCCCAAAACCGAGACAAGCTTTGAAAGCGTGAAGATTGCAACCGAGGAAATTGCAAAGCTCCGCCCCTCTTTTATGAGCGTTACATATGGCGCGGGAGGCGGAACAAGCAAGTTTACACTTGATATTGCAAAAAATATTAAGGAGCTTTACGGTGTGCCTACATTGGCGCACTTGACATGCGTTTCTTCAACCAAAGAAACTGTTAAGCAGAAAATAAAAGAAATCAAAGAGGCAGGCATTACAAATGTAATGGCTCTTCGCGGCGATATTCCCGCAGGACTTGAAAATGCTGACAGAAGCGGATGGGATTACAAGTATGCAATCGACCTTATATATGAATTGAAGAGTGCCGACCAAAACTTTTGTATCGGAGGCGCATGCTATCCCGAGATACATACCGAAAGTGCGAATCAAAAGGATGATATTAAATATCTGAAAGAAAAAGTTGATGCAGGCTGTGATTTTCTAACCACGCAGATGTTTTTTGATAACAATCTTCTTTATAATTTCTTATATAAAATCCGTGAGGCAGGAATAACCGTTCCGATAATTCCGGGTATTATGCCTATCACCAATGCAAATCAGGTTGAGAGAGCGATCAAGCTGTCAGGGTCTTTTATGCCGCAACGATTCAAAAGTATAGTGGACAAGTTTGGCTGTGATCCTGCGGCTATGAAGCAGGCGGGTATAGCTTATGCAACAGACCAGATAATTGATCTTTATGCAAACGGTATTACCAACGTGCACGTTTACTCAATGAACAAGCCTGATGTTGCGCAGAAGATTCAGAGCAATCTGTCTGATATTTTAGGCAAATGAGCAATGTCGTTTTAACCAAAAGCTATGAACAGCCTAAATTTTGCAAAAAAGAGATAATGCGTTATGCAGGCTGTAAGCAATCCGATACCGAAGTGGAGGAGCTTTTGGATTTATGTATTAAAGAGGTAAGCAACCGTCTTACATATAAGGTATGCTATACTGTACTTGATGTAAATATAACCGATTCTTTTTGCAATTTCGGACTTTTTAGGATGCAGTCAAAAAGTCTTGCTGTTAATCTCAGTGATTGTAGCAAAGCTGTTTTGTTTGCGGCGACAGTGGGAATTGAGCTTGACAGGCTGATTGCAAGGTACGGGCGTATATCTCCCTCAAAGGCTTTGATGTTTCAGGCGATAGGAGCTGAACGTATTGAAGCTCTTTGCGACGTTTTTTGTAATGATATTGAAAAAGAATACAGGGTTAATCTAAAACCGCGTTTCAGTCCGGGGTATGCCGATTTATCACTTGAAACGCAAAAAGACATATTCGCCGTGCTTGATTGCCCGAAGCGTATAGGACTTTCTCTCAATGACAGTCTGCTTATGTCTCCCTCAAAATCTGTTACGGCATTTGCCGGTATGTGCAACAGTATTAAAAAACAAACAATAAATAAATGCAGTGTTTGCGATAAAAAAGACTGCAATTTCAGAGGTTCGATATGACATTTTCCGAATTTTTAAAAAATAACATAGTTTATCTTGACGGCGGAATGGGAACTCTGCTTCAGGAAAAGGGACTTCTGCCCGGAGAGCAACCTGAAAGGTGGAATATTACTAATTCTGATGTTATAATAAATATACATAAGAGTTATTATGATGCGGGAAGCAATGTTGTTTGTACAAATACTTTCGGCGCAAACTCGCTTAAGTTTTCTGACAGTGAGCTTGAAAATATAATTAATGCGGCAGTCAGTAATGCAAAGACAGCCGCCGAGCAAAGCGCTTCCGTAAAGCAAAAGTATGTTGCTCTTGATATAGGCCCTTTGGGCAAGCTACTGAAACCGCTAGGCGATCTCGATTTTGAAGATGCCGTAGGCGTATTTGCCAAGACAATAAGTATAGGTGTTAAATGCGGCGTTGACCTTATCATAATCGAAACAATGAACGACAGTTATGAAACGAAGGCGGCGCTTCTTGCGGCTAAAGAAAACAGTAATTTGCCCGTATTGGTTTCAAATGCTTACGGCGAGGACGGCAAACTTATGACGGGAGCGACACCTGCCGCGATGGTTGCAATGCTTGAAGGAATGGGTGTCGATGCTCTGGGCGCAAACTGCTCTCTCGGGCCGAAACAGCTTCGAAGTGTTGCAGAAGAACTACTGGAGAATGCTTCCGTTCCCGTTATACTAAAACCAAATGCGGGGTTGCCTAAGGCTTTAGACGGAAAGACAGTTTTTGATGTAACGGCAGATGAGTTTTCGAATGAGGTCGCAGACCTTGTAAAAAAAGGCGTGCGTGTTATCGGCGGTTGTTGTGGTACAACGCCCGAATACATAAAAGCTCTAAATGAAAAAACATATTCTCTTGCTCCGTTACCCATTGAGCAGAAAAATATAACAGTGGTTTCTTCATATAATCACGTTGTAAAATTTGATGATCAACCTATTCTTATAGGTGAGCGTATTAATCCCACAGGAAAGAAGCGTTTTAAACAGGCTTTGCTTGAAAATGATATGGGTTATATTCTTTCCGAGGGCGTAAATCAGCAGGAAAAGGGCGTACATATTCTTGATGTAAATGTTGGACTGCCCAATATTGATGAAGTAACGATGTTAAAAAACGCTGTTTGTGAGCTACAGGCAGTGATAGATCTGCCGTTGCAGATAGATACCGCCAATGTTGGTGCTATGGAGTCGGCTCTCCGCCGTTACAATGGGAAAGCAATGATAAACTCGGTAAACGGCAAATTAGATTCTATGAATTCTGTTTTCCCTCTTGTTAAGAAGTACGGAGGTTTGGTTGTTGCTTTGACTCTTGATGAAGACGGTATTCCCGAAACAGCCGAGGGAAGAGTAAAGGTGGCTAAAAAGATTTTAAAGGTTGCGGCAGAATACGGCATTGACAAAAAAGATATAATTTTCGATACCCTTGCAATGACAATAAGCGCAGATAATAAGTCGGCATTTGCTACATTGAAAGCTCTTAACTATATAACACAAGAGCTTGGATGCCACACATCTTTAGGAGTTTCCAATGTTTCCTTTGGATTACCGAACAGGGATGCCGTAAACGGTATATTTTTTGCATTGGCTCTTGAAAACGGTTTGTCTGCCGCAATTATGAATCCGTATTCGGCTGATATGATGAAGACATATTATGCATACAGAGCGTTGAAAGGCTTTGATGAGAACTGCGAGGAATATATAGAAATTGCAGACAGCTTTGCTCCTTTGGAAAACACAACGATAAACCCAACGCAGAAAACTACCGAGGAAAATGCCTCGGAGCTTCAAAGAGCTGTAATAAAAGGATTTAAAGAAAAGGCAGGAGAGATTACAAAATTGCTTCTTTCGAGCGTTCCTCCGCTTGATATAGTTAACAATGAAATAATTTCTGCGCTTAATACAGTAGGACAAGGCTTTGAAAACAAGACAGTTTATTTGCCACAGCTATTAATGAGCGCGGAGGCGGCAAAAAGTGCATTTGAGACCATAAAAGCATTTATGTCAGACGGTGAAAAAGCGGATAATAAAGGGGTTTTTGTTATCGCTACTGTTCAAGGAGATATTCACGACATTGGTAAAAATATTGTAAAGCTTTTGCTTGAAAATTATGGCTTTAACGTTGTTGACCTCGGAAAAGATATTCCTCCCGAGACGGTGGTTGAAAAGGTTGTTGAGCTTCATGCCCCGATAGCAGGACTGTCTGCTCTTATGACAACAACTGTTCCCGCTATGGAAGAGACTATAAAGCAACTGAAAGAAAAAGCTCCATGGTGTAAAACCATTGTGGGAGGAGCTGTTCTCACCCAAGAATATGCAGACAGTATAGGCGCTGACAAATATGCAAAGGATGCTATGGAAACAGTCCGATATGCAGAAATTATTACAAAAAATATATCTTTTTAAAAAATGTATCTGCCTAAAAAATTAGTTAAAATTTTTTAGGCAGACTTTTTTGCCACAAGGTTGTTGACTTATCAACAACCTTGTGGTATAATTCGCTTGTTGATTTGTCAACAAGTTATATATGTTATAACAATAAAAATACTAAAAAAGGAACAAATAATATGAACAAAAAACACGCTATTAAACCGCATCATACATTTACGAGTGTACGTGATCTTATAGAATGGGCTTCTGAGCATCATGCCGAGAGGGTTGCTTATTCATACCGTGTATCTCCACACGACAAGGAAGTAAAAAAGGTTACATTTACACAGTTGGGTGAAGATGTACGCGCGCTTGCGTTGGAGCTTCTTGATATGGGTTGCGCGGGCAGGCATTGCGCATTGATAGGCAAGTTCTCGTATGAATGGGCGCTTACATATTTTGCTGTATTGTCCATCGGCGGAGTTCTTGTGCCTCTTGACCGCGATTGGTTGGCTGAAGACCTTGCAGATACCGTAAAAAAGGCAAATGCGGATTTCCTCTTCGGAGATGAAGATATCGAAGACAAGATAAATTATATCGCAGAACAGACGAAACTTTCTGCCGAACCAGTATATCTTCTTGCAAAAAAGCAGACAAGAACTCTTACATCCCTTATGGAATCGGGCAAAGCAAAGTTTGAAGAAGCTCCCGCATTTTACTATAATACACCTATTAATCCTTTAAACATGGCGCTTCTTGTGTTTACATCGGGCACAACAGGCAAGGGGAAGGGCGTAATGCTCAATCAGAATGCAATACTTTCCGATATGTACAACGCCGTTCACTATCTTGATTACGGAGATAAGACAATCGGCGTTTTGCCGCCGCATCATACATACGGTTCTACCATTATGCTTATCGGGCACACAATGATAGGCTCGGAGGTGTATGTTTCTTCGGGCATACGCTATATAACAAAAGAGCTTGCAGAGCAAAAACCGGAGCACCTTATACTTGTACCCCTTTATCTTGAGACATTTTACCGAAAGATACTTGCAAATCTTAAGGATCAGGGAAAGTATGACCTTGTTTTCAATACATTAAAGGTAAGCGAATCTCTCCGTAAAGTCGGTGTTGATATCCGCAAGAATGTGTTTGGCGCTATTCACGCAGCCTTCGGCGGAAACGTAAAAACCATTGTTTGCGGCGGCGCTCCGCTCAGCCGTGAGATACTTGATTTCTTCGACGGTATAGGCATTTCCGTGCTTAACGGTTACGGCATAACCGAGTGCGCGCCCCTTATTTCGGTAAATAGAAGCAAAAACAATATTCTCGGCAGTGTCGGTAATGTTATTGACGATGCTTTTGTAAAGATCGACGAGCCAAACGAGGACGGCGAGGGCGAAATACTGTTCAAGGGTTCAAATGTTATGCTTGGATACTACAAGGATGACGAGGCGACAGCCGAGGCATTTAAGGAGGGTTATTTCAGAACGGGCGACTACGGCAAGATAGGCAAGCACGGCGAGCTTTATATCACAGGCAGAAAGAAGAACCTTATTATTCTTTCAAACGGCAAAAATGTATATCCTGAGGAGATCGAAAACGAGCTTGCGGCAACACCGGGTATTCTTGATATTATCGTTTACGAGGGTCAGAGCAAGCGCGGTATAACATATAACGCTATCGTAGCCGAGGTATATCCCGATAAAGACTATCTTGAAAAGAACAGCATTGACGATATTGAAGGCTATCTGAAGCCCTTTATCGATGAATACAATAAAAAGACCGTTCCCTATAAAAAAATCGGTATTTTGAAAGTCCGTACCGAAGAGTTTCCCAAGAATACCTTGAGAAAAATAATGAGATTTAAGCTCGATATGTCTATTGACTGATAATTAAATAAGTAAAACGGATAATATACTGATGTGCACCCCAAAAGTGTCTAACTTTTGGGGTGCACATTACTTTGGTTTATACATTATCTGTTTTTTTATTAATATAAATAAAGTAACAACAAGCTCCCTTTTGTCAATAAGTTAAATTGTAGTTATGCAAATCCTTGAGTATTTTTTGGATATCTTCAAAATCCGAATTGTCGATCAGCTCGGCTCTTGCAAATCTATAGAGCGTTGAGCGCACGCCCTGTACAGGCGAGGAAAGCAGATGTGCGCCGAAGAACAGAGAAATGGCGTTTTCTCTGTCGATTGCCAAATACGAGCAAGCCGCGCCGCCCCAGCCGAAATCAGTATATTTTTCAACGCCCTTAGGGCATCTTACACCCAACCCGAAGCCATGGGTATTGCTTGTCCATTTGCCGTTGTCGGTAGTCATCAAATCAACGGTTTCGGGTTTAAGTAAAACATGTGTCCTGAGTGCTTCCAAAAATTTTATGTAATCGTCAACGGTGGATATACAGCCTGCGCCGCCAGAGGCATATTCGCTGCCAAGCTTATACGAAACGATTTTTTTACCTACGTTTACCGCTTTGCCGTTTGCAAAGCTATACTGTTGTGATATTGTTTCAAGCTCATCCTCGGGGAGCATAAATGTTGTATTATTCATTCCCAGAACGTCAAAAATATTATTTTTTACATAATCTTCAAACTTCTCACCGGAAATAACTTCAACCAGTGCCGCCAATACGTCGTGGCAAAGACTGTACTGCCACATTTCTCCCGGTTCAAAAATCAAGGGTTCCTTTGCCAAATATTTCATTGTCTCTCTTGTAGGACATTTTCCGTTTGTTTCTTCGATGCATTTTAAAAGCTCGGGAGAACAGGTGTTGTAAGAAAAACCGCCTGTCATTCCGAATAAATGCTTTATCAATATAGGATTTTCGGCTTTTTTCACACTTTCATCTCTTTTGACCATCATTTCCTTGAATTCAGGCATATAGTCAGACAGCCTATCTTCAAGTGAAAACAAACCCTTTTCCCAAAGCTGTAATGCGGCGGTACAGGTTATTATTTTTGAGCAGGAATAAATATTAAATCTTTCCTTGCCGTTCATCTTTATTTTATTTTCAAGATCGCTGTATCCGTTTGTATAACGCAATACACATTTTCCGTCTTTGTATATTACAATGTCAAATCCTGGAAGCCCCTGCTCCAAAAATGAATCACAAAAGCCTTTTATTTTTTCAAACATAACTAATTACCTTTCTTTTTACTGTTGTTTTTTTAATTACATAAAAAAACAACAGTACTGACAACCAATTTTGCTGTCAGTACTGCCGGTGGTGCACCTGACAGGAATCGAACCTGCACGTCTTTGGACACCAGATCCTAAGTCTGGCGCGTCTGCCAGTTCCGCCACAGGTGCATAACATAAGTTAGAAGTAATAGTGAAGAGTGAAAAGGTTCATCTATTGATACTAACTTTATTATTTTACCACATTTCTCGGTCTGTGTCAAGCTAAATACGTACTGTTTTTTGTCAATTTTATAAAAACTTTAAATCAATGTTTTGCTTTATGTTTTTGTTCGGTATATCACATAAAAGGCTTAAGAGATTTCAATAAAATATGTGCTGGTAATATAGAGAAAAAAATAGTAAAATCTTAAATAGAAAAGAATAAAAACAAATAAATTTACATAAAAGGTGATATTATGAAACTTGAAAAAAACGGTATTGCCGGAACTCTTGAGTCGGGAGATATCATGATCGAAATCAAACCCAGTGAAAAGCAGGGTATAAATGTCGAGCTTGAAAGCACCGTTGCAAGCCTATTCGGCAGACAAATTAAACGGGTTATTATTGAAACAGCCGAAAGGTGCGGGCTTGAAAATGTTAATATTATTGCAACCGATAAGGGCTCTCTTGACTGCACTATCCGCGCAAGAGTTACAACAGCCGCGTTGCGCGCAAGCGGCGGCAAATTTGAGTGGTAAGGGAGGAATATCAAATGAACGGAGAGAGATTACGCAGAACGATGCTTTTTGTACCCGGTAACAATCCAGGTATGATTGCAGACGCACACATCTACGGCTCGGATGCTGTTATGTTTGACCTTGAGGATTCGGTTACTCTTACTGAAAAAGATGCGGCAAGAATATTGGTTTACAATGCTTTGAAAACCATTGACTACGGAGAGGTTGAGATAGTTGTCCGTGTTAACCCTCTTTCAACTTCTTACGGACGTGATGATATCTTTGCTATGGTTGCGGCAGGTTGTCCTGTTATCAGAATGCCCAAGACCGAAACGGCTCAGGATGTTATTGACACCGAAAAGTGCATTGAAGAGGCTGAAAAGGCTGCGGGTGTTCCCGTTGGCAAAACAAAGATACTTACCGCTGTTGAGAGTGCGCTTGGTATTACAAATGCCTATGCTATCGCTACAGCATCTCCCCGTATAATCGGTATTGCTCTCGGAGCTGAGGACTATTGCGCAAATCTTAAAACAACACGTTCAGCCGAAGGAACAGAGCTGTTCTATGCAAGATCGGCAATTGTTGTTGCTGCGCGCGCGGCAGGCATTGATGCTCTTGATACAGTATATTCCAACGTTAATGATACTGAAGGTCTTATTGAACAGACAAAGCTCATTAAACAATTGGGTTTTGACGGTAAGTCTATTATCAACCCCAGACAGATCGCTCCTATAAACAGTGTATTTCGTCCCACAGACAAGGATATTGAAAAAGCACTCCGAATAATCGAGGCGGCAGACGATGCTGCTAAAAAGGGTTCAGGGGTTGTATCTCTTGACGGCAAAATGATTGACAAGCCTATCTATATGCGTGCTCAACGTGTTATTACTCTTGCGCGCGCTATGAAGATAATCAGCGATGAGGTGTAATGTTATGATAAATGCAGTAAAACGTGAAATTCCTAAATCATTGTTTGAAAAAACAGGACTCAAGCCATATGTTCCCGGCGAAAACGAAAAGCTTCTTCTCAGAAGTACGGAAACCTTTGCGGAACGCTCCAAAAATAACAATAAGATAACTTCCTTTGAAGAGGCTGTTACGGCAGTCGGACTTAAGGACGGTATGACTATATCCTTTCACCACCATTTCCGTGACGGAGAGCATGTTGTGAACTACGTTCTCGGAAAGCTTGCTGATATGGGTTATAAGAATATGAGTGTTGCGGCGTCCAGTCTTACAAATGTTCATGAGCCTATGATAGAGCATATTAAAAACGGAGTAGTAACACACATTGAGACCAGCGGTCTGCGTGGTAAACTTGCAAACGCTATTTCTCACGGTATTATGGATGATCCTGTTATCTTCCGTTCACACGGCGGACGCGCTGCGGCTATTGCGGAGGGTGAACTTCATATTGACGTTGCGTTCCTCGGTGCATCCTCCTGCGATCCATACGGTAATGCTAACGGTTACACAGCGGGCGGGGAAGAGACAGGCGCATGCGGCTCTCTCGGTTATGCAAGAGTTGACGCGGAATATGCAGATAAGGTAATCATCCTTACAAACAACATTGTTGCATTCCCTAACGTTCCCTGCGCTATTCCTGCAAGGCAGGTTGATTATATAGTAGAAGTTGAATCGGTAGGTGATCCTGCGAAAATCTCCTCAGGCGCAACAAGATTTACAAAGAACCCTCATGACCTTCTTATTGCGCAGACAGCTGCTGATGTTATCGAAGCATCGGGGTATTTCTATGACGGTTTCTCAATGCAGACGGGTTCGGGGGGAGCATCTTTGGCGGTAACAAGATTTCTTCGAGACAAGATGATTGAAAAGGATATCAAGTGCAGCTTTGCTCTCGGCGGTATTACAGCACAGATAACAAGTATGCATGAAGAAGGTCTTGTCAAGAAGATACTTGACGTACAGACATTTGACTCTGTTGCGGCTGAAAGTGTTAAAAACAATGAGTTTCACCATCAGATAGACGCTGTTTCCTATGCTTCTCCTTATGATAAGGGTTCGGCTCAGAATCAGCTTGACGTGGTAATTCTTTCTGCTCTTGAAATTGACATTGACTTCAATGTAAACGTTCTTCTTGGGACTGACGGAATTATTAGAGGCGCTATAGGAGGACATCCCGATACGGCAGCAGGGGCGGCTCTTACAATTATAACAGCGCCTCTTATGAGAGGCAGACTTCCCACTGTTATGAAAAAGGTAAATACAGTAGTTACACCGGGGGGGGATGTTGACGTACTTGTAACAGACCATGGCATTGCAGTTAACCCTGCGCGTCCCGAAATTGAAAGCAGACTCCGCGAAGCAGGTCTTCCCATAACAACTATCAGTGAGCTTCAGCAGAAAGCTGAAAAGCTTTCAGGCGTTCCAGATGAGCTTCCATTTGGTGACAAGATAGTAGCTGTTGTAACATACAGAGACGGCTCGGTTATTGATGTTATTAGGAATATTTTAGACTAATGGAATACGTATCGGTTACTCTTGAAGATATGCTTGAAAGCAAAGAAGACCGTGCTTTCTATCAGTCATATCTTATAGATAAATATAAGTGTCCGCTTATTTCGTTTACAGTAGTAATGCCGGGATCTGTCAAGCGAAATGAAATGAGTGAAAAAATATTCTCCAAGGGCAAGGCTGCTTTAGAAGCTGCCCTTGGCGGATATAATATTATATTTAAAAATGAACGTCAAAAGAATACCGGACTTGAAGCATTTTACTGTGTTGATCTTGATGCGCGCGAGCTAAAAAAGCTTACAGTTTCAATAGAGGATGAATGCAGATTCAACAGGCTGTTTGATTTTGACGTTATAGATATCTGTAAGAAACCTATATCGCGCACTATGCTGGGACTTGTGGGAAGAAAATGTCTTATATGCGGAGAGCCTGCTCACGCTTGCGCAAGATCGAGAAAACATTCGGTTGACGAGCTTTTAAAAGAAATTAAAAGGGTATTATTGGATGAGTATAAAATTTCAAAAACGGCAAAAAAGTAAGCGAGAATATAATAAATGAATAAATATAAAGTATTTGAGCAAATAAGCGCTTTGGCGGAAAAAGCGCTCATTGACGAGGTTTCGGCAACACCGAAACCGGGACTTGTTGACAGCGAAAACAGCGGTGCACACAGTGATATGGATATAAATACATTTAAAAAAAGCGCCCAAGCCTTAAAACCTTATTTTTATCGCTTTGTAATATACGGTTATGAGACAGCCGCTTTTGGCGAGAATAAAATCTTTCCCGAGGCGAGAAATATAGGAATGGAAGCTGAAAAAGCAATGTTCGATGCAACAGGAGGGATCAATACCCACAAGGGCATGATTTTTTCTGCAGGACTTATTTGCATAGCGGTAGGCAGAATTCTTGCCTTGAATAAAAGTATTGATGTTGAAAATATCTGTTATACTGTTTCGCTAATCTCAAAGGGTGTATGCCAAAGCGATTACTCTATAGAAAAAGACGAGAGCCTTATGACAAACGGCGAAAAGCTTTATAGAAAATACGGTATAAAGGGTATTCGTGGGGAGGCTGAATCGGGCTTTGCGACGATTAAAAAATATTCATATCCCTTTATGAAGAAATGTTTTTGTAATGGAATGACTGAAAACGAATCCTTGGTTCGTACCCTTATATATATGATGAGTGTTGTTGAAGACACGAATGTTATAAGCAGGGGCGGAAAGGATATAGCGGATTATGTCAAAAAAAGGGCGGAAAGCCTGTATGATGCGGACTTTGACGAAATAAAAGAGTTTGACAGAGAGCTTATACAAAAGAACTTAAGTCCGGGAGGGTGCGCAGACCTTTTGGCAATAACATGGTTTATTTATAATCTTGAAAAAATTTAAATAACATTAAGGAGAATTTCTTATGGTAGAAATGATTAAAAAAGGTATAACGATTATAAACGGTAAACCCGAATTTACTACACCTGTAAACATTGATGCCGCTCGTGATAAGACGATGGCATACAAAATTCTCAGAGCGCATGACAAATCAACAGATCCAAAAAAGATGCGAATTAAGTTTGATGCCTTGATTTCTCATGATATTACTTATGTAGGCATTATACAGACAGCAAGAGCAAGCGGATTGAAAAAGTTCCCCATTCCTTATGCTATGACAAACTGCCACAACTCGCTTTGTGCTGTGGGCGGTACTATAAATGAAGATGATCATGCATTCGGCCTTTCTGCAGCTCGCAAATATGGTGGTATCTATGTTCCTGCAAATCAGGCGGTTATTCACCAGTATGCGCGTGAGATGCTTGCAAAGTGCGGCGGCATGATTCTCGGTTCTGACTCTCATACACGTTACGGCTGTTATGGTACACTCGGTGTCGGTGAAGGCGGCGGCGAATTGGTTAAGCAGCTTCTTGAAAACACATATGACGTACCAGCACCCGAAGTAGTACTCGTATGGATTGACGGTAAGCTTCCTCACGGTATCGGTCCTCATGACGTAGCTATCGCGCTTGTTGCTGAAACTTTTCCTAATGCTGATGTTAAGAATAAGGTTCTTGAATTTGCAGGTCCCGGTGTTGCAGATCTTTCTATGGACTTTCGTATCGGTGTTGATGTTATGACAACAGAAACAAGCTGTCTCACATCTATCTGGGAAACAGACGGGGTTGTTAAGGAATTCTATGAAAATGTAAGACGTCCAGAAGCTTATGCTGAAATGAAAGTGGAAGAGGGCGCATACTATGATTCTATTGTAAAGATTGACCTTTCCAAGATGGAAAGTATGATTGCGCTTCCTTTCCATCCTTCCAAGGCATTTACAATCCACGAGCTTCAGGCTAACGCTGAAAAGATTTTCAAGGAAACAGAAGCAGAGTGTCAGAAGAGTCTTGGTAAGCAAGTTACAATGGATCTTTGCAGAAACATTGTTGACGGCAAGGTAGTTGCCGATCAGGGTGTTATCGTTGGTTGCTCGGGCGGTATGTACGAAAACCTCGTTGAGGCTGCAGCTATTCTCGAAAACCAGTCTATCGGTAACACATACTTTGACCTTTCCGTATATCCTTCATCTGCTCCTATTAATATGGCTATTACAAGAGATGGCACAAGTGAAAAACTTATGTCTGCCGGAGCAGTAATTAAGCCTGCATTTTGCGGGCCTTGCTTTGGCGCCGGTGATACACCTGCGCACAATGGCTTCTCTATCCGCCATGCTACAAGAAACTTTGCAAACCGCGAAGGTTCAAAACCCGGACAGGGACAAATTTCCGCAGTTGCTCTTATGGATGCCCGTTCTATTGCCGCTACAGCAGCAAATCACGGTGTTCTTACAGCCGCTACAGATATTGAATATACAGTACCTGAGCATGAGTATAAGTTTGATCCCACAATTTATGAAAAGAGAGTTTACAACGGCTTTGGTAATCCAGAACCCGGATACGAGCTCCGCTTCGGTCCCAACATCAAGGACTGGCCCAAGATGTACAGACTTGATGATGATATGCTTGTTAAGTTTTGCGCAGTTATCCATGATGACGTAACAACAACTGACGAGCTTATCCCCTCGGGTGAAACATCTTCCTACCGTTCCAACCCCCTGAAGCTTTCCGAGTTTGCTCTTTCCAGACGTGTTCCCGAATATGTTGAAAGATCAAAAGCTGTAAATGCTCTCGAAGTTGCACGTCAAGAAGGCAACGCTCCTGCTGAGATAGTTGAAGTTTTGGCAAAGGTTGGCGGCGACATTAAGAAGACTACCATCGGTTCCTGTGTATTCGCAAAGAGACCCGGCGACGGTTCTGCTCGTGAGCAGGCGGATTCCTGCCAGAAGGTTCTCGGGGGATTTGCAAATGTTTGCTACGAATATGCTACAAAGTGTTACCGTTCAAACTGCATTAACTGGGGGATTGTTCCTTTCACAATTGAAAAGGATGTTGAATTTAACTACACTGAAAATGACTATCTGTATGTTCCCGGTGTAAGAGAAGCTATCCTTTCCGGCAAGGAAGAAATTCCTGCAAAGGTTATTACTGCTGACGGTGTTAAGGATATTACACTCTACTGCAAGGGGCTTACAGCAGACGAAAAGCTCATCATCACCGAAGGCTGCTTGATGAACTACTATGCAGCAGGTCTTGCAAAATAAAGTAAGATAAGTAATACCGCCGTCGGCGGTATCACTTGAAGTCTGTCATTTTAGATAATATTGAATAGATAAAAGATAAGAGATACAGTTGTGCTGTATGCAGCGAACTGTGTTAGCCTACAGTATGATGTTTGTGCACAACCGTTCCTTAAATGGTCATCCTGAGCGGAGAGGGCAGTGCCCTCGCAGTCGAAGGATCCCATTGAATTTCCAATAACAAAAAATAATAATGATATTTTTAAGGAGAAAAATACCATGGCAAAGATTAGAATGACTACTCCCCTCGTAGAGATGGACGGAGACGAAATGACCAGAATTATCTGGCAAATGATCAAAGATGAACTTCTTAACCCCTATGTTGACCTCAAGACAGAATACTATGACCTCGGTCTTCCCGAAAGAGATAAGACAGACGACCAGGTAACAAAGGATTCTGCAAACGCTATCAAGAAGTATGGCGTTGGTGTTAAGTGCGCAACAATTACTCCTAACCAGCAGAGAATGAGCGAATACAACCTCCACCAGATGTGGAAGAGCCCCAACGGTACTATCCGTGCAATGCTCGACGGTACAGTATTCAGAGCCCCTATTCTTATTGACGAGATCAAGCCCGTTGTAAGAACATGGAAGAAGCCCATCACTATTGCTCGTCATGCTTACGGTGATATTTATAAGGCAACAGAATACAGAGTTTCCGAAGAAGGTAAGGCTGAACTTGTATTTACAAACAAGGAAGGCAAGGAAACCTTCAAGGAAACAATTTACGATTTCGAGTGTCCCGGAGTTCTTCAGGGTTCATACAACAAGGATACTTCTATCGCATCCTTTGCTCGCGCTTGTTTCCAGTATGCTCTTGATACAAAGCAGCCTCTTTGGTTCTCCACAAAGGATACAATTTCCAAGAAGTATGACCATACATTCAAGGATATTTATCAAGAAATTTTTGATGCTGAATACAAAGAAAAATTTGATGCAGCAGGCATTGAATACTTCTATACACTTATTGACGATGCTGTTGCACGTGTTATCCGTTCTGAAGGCGGCTTCATTTGGGCTTGTAAGAACTACGACGGCGACGTAATGAGCGACATGGTATCCACAGCATTTGGTTCTTTGGCTATGATGACTTCGGTTCTCGTATCTCCCGATGGGAACTATGAGTACGAAGCAGCTCACGGTACTGTTACACGCCATTACTACAAGCACCTCAAGGGCGAAGAAACATCTACCAACCCCATGGCAACAATTTACGCATGGACAGGTGCTCTCAACAAGAGAGGCGAGCTTGACAATATTTCTGAGCTTTGCGCATTTGCAAAGAAGCTCGAAGAAGCTTGCATAACAACATTGAAACAGGGCAAGATGACAAAAGACCTTGTTGGTTTATGGGAAGTTGGCAACGCAACAGCGCTGAACACAAAGGACTTTATCCTTGCTATTAAAGAAAATCTCGATAAGCTAATGGCATAAAAATAAAGCAACAAAAAATCTCCTTTTGGACTCCAAGAGGAGATTTTTTTATCTAAATTTTTCTAAAAAAATAAAATAGACCTTGACTTTCTTTGACCATTGTGTTATAATACAAACACAAAGAAAAAGTCAAAGAAAGTCAAAGTCAACAAAGAGGTGTGTAAAATGCTTATATCTGATGCTATTGCGAAATTGATAGAAGAGATGATAAACGAAGGTGAGGGCGCGGCAGAAATAAAGCGAAATGACCTTGCGGGTCAGCTTGGCTGTGTTCCGAGCCAGATAAACTATGTTATAACCTCTCGATTTACTCCAGAAAGAGGGTATATAATTGAAAGCAGACGGGGCGGAGGCGGATATATTCGTATAATTCGCAAGCAAATGGGCAAAGATGAATATTTAATGCATTTTCTATATGCGATAGGCGATTCAATAGATGAAAAAGAGGCTGTTGCATTTCTTGGTAATTTACTTGATCAAGAGGTTATTTCTGAAAGGGAATATATGTTACTGTGCAGCGCGGTGTCAAACACTGCTTTGGGTAAGCTGTCTTCGATTGCAAGAAATGCAGTACGTGCAGACATACTCCGACAAATAATTTTGCGGCTTATGAAGTAGAATAAACAATAAGCGTGATCAAATTATAATTTATGTTTAAATATTTGAAAACTTTTAAAAGCGTTAACGGAATAGGGGGAAAGTATTATGATTTGTAAAAAATGCGGAAAGAATAACGCGGAGATATATTATAAGCAGACTGTAAACGGACAGACGCAGGAATATGCGTTATGCGCCAAATGTGCCGAGGAGTTGAAGAACCAGGGCAAATTAAATATAAAAATTCCGTCGCTGTTTGATGAAATTGATTTCGGCTTCGGTACGGACGGGTTATTTGGATTGTCAGATCTGTTTGGTCTGCCTTATGATACCCAAAAAGCGCAGATTGCCGAAAAGAAGAGATGTACGCTCTGTTCGTCTTCTTTTGATGATCTTATAAAAACGGGTAAGGTTGGTTGCGCAAAATGCTATGAGATTTTTGCAGATGAGCTTAAGCGAAGCGTTGAGAGCATACACGGCAAGGCGAAATATATGGGTAAGAGACCTAAGAAGTACAAGGAAAAAGAGACAAAACAGGACAAGATAAAGTCGCTTAAAAACGAGATGAAAGCAGCTATAAAATCTCAGGAATTTGAAAAAGCAGCAGTGCTTCGTGATAAGATTCGTGAACTTGAAAGCGACAATTAAGGAGGACTGATTTTATGGCATGGTATAACAAAAGCGGAAAAGAAAATGATGTTGTTGTAAGCTCCAGAATAAGATTTGCAAGAAATATAGCCGATTATCCCTTTGATTCAAAGCTTGATGAGACATCTTGTAATGAAATAATTGAAAAGGTTACAAATGCCTTGGGGAATAAATTTACAAAGGTTGATTTTAAAGAACTGTCTCATGTAGAGACGGGGGCGTTGGTTGAAAAGCATTATATCAGTCCAAATTTTGCAAAAAAGAAAAATCCTCACGCTCTTTTAATAAATGATAACGATGATGTGTCGGTAATGGTCTGTGAAGAGGATCATATCAGACTTCAGTGCATAATGCCGGGATTGGCGCTTGATGAGGCTTACAAAAGTGCCTGTATTTATGATGATATGTTGGACGATAATATTAATATAGCGTTTGATGAAAGCTGGGGCTATCTTACCCACTGTCCCACAAATTTAGGCCTTGGCATGAGAGCGTCGGTTATGATGTTTTTGCCTGCGCTCACCATGACAAGATCAATGGAAAATATGTCGGTACAGTTATCAAAATTAGGACTAATAATTCGAGGCATGTACGGCGAGGGTTCAGAGCCTGACGGTTGTTTATATCAAATTTCAAACCGTATAACTATGGGGATTACAGAAGAAGACACATTAAAGAAGCTTAACGAAATAGTAAAGCAGATCTGCGAAAAAGAGAGAAAGGCAAGAGAAATGCTGAAAAGCGACAGATATTCTGTGATTGCCGACAGAGTGGGCAGATCCTACGGTATTCTGAAATATGCAAGAATTGTCAGTTCGAAGGAGTTTATGAAGCTTTATTCTGACGTGAGATTAGGTATAGCATTAGGTCTTATTGACGGTTTGACCTATGAGAAGTTGGGAGAAATAATGATAGGTGTTTTGCCTGCAAATCTAATTTCCAATAATGGTGGAAAGACTATAAGTGATTTTGAAAGAGATGTTTTGCGCGCATCGGTTATCAGAGAAGCTATAGGCTGATAACAAGCCGCGCAGTATGAAAGGGTGATTATTAATGAACAGCAGATTTACACAATCAGCTCAAAATGCGCTTAACTCGGCGCTTGAATTTTCAAAAGAATTCGGACACACATATATAGGAAGCGAACACATATTGCTTGGGCTTATGTCGGAAACAGATGGTGTTGCGTCAAAACTTCTTTCGGCACGCGGGGCAGACTTTAACGGTATTAAGGATACCGTCAGGGAAATATCGGGCGAGGGAAAAAAGAGCAATGTAAGCGCTGCTGATATGACCCCCCGAACAAAGAAGATAATTGAGACTTCGGCGTACCAGGCAATGAGACTGGGACAGAATTATATAGGAACAGAACATCTTTTGCTTGGGCTTATTGCAGAATCTGACTGCGTTGCCGTAAGGATATTGTCATCAAAGGGCGTTAACATAAACGAACTTGCAAACGACCTTGTAAATTATATAAAGGGCGTTGATGACGGTAGTTTTGACGATATTCAGCAATCTGTTTCAAGGGGTGCAGGCGATGCAAGAAAGAGCGGCACAAAAACACAGCTTAAAGATGCTCCTACTCTTAAGCAATACGGAAGAGACCTTACCGCAATGGCAAGAGAGGGCAAACTTGACCCTATTATAGGCAGAGATACCGAGACACAGAGAGTTATTCAGATACTTTCAAGAAGAACAAAAAATAATCCATGCCTTATCGGTGAACCCGGAGTCGGTAAGACTGCTGTAGCCGAAGGATTGGCGCAAAAAATTGTTGAAGGTAATGTTCCAGAAACCTTGGCAGGAAAGCTTCTTGTAACCCTTGATATATCGGGTATGATCGCAGGCGCAAAATATCGCGGTGAGTTTGAAGAGAGACTAAAAAATGTTATGGCGGAGGTTGCGAAGAATCCCAATATAATTCTTTTTATTGACGAGATACACACAATAATTGGCGCAGGTGCTGCCGAGGGTGCTGTTGATGCGGCAAACATACTGAAACCCGCTCTTGCAAGAGGCGAGATGCAGGTTATTGGTGCCACAACCATAGAGGAATACAGAAAGCATATTGAAAAGGATTCTGCTCTTGAAAGACGTTTTCAGTCAGTTATGGTAGGAGAGCCTACAAAAGAAGAAGCGGTGCTTATTCTTAAAGGTCTTCGTGATAAATATGAATCTCATCACAAGGTGAAGATAACCGATGAATCTATTGAAGAGGCGGTCAACCTTTCCACAAGATATATAAATGACAGATACCTACCCGATAAGGCTATCGACCTTATAGACGAGGCGGCATCTAAAATAAGAATAAATAACTTTACAAAACCGGATAGCGTAAAGGATTTTGAGGAGGAATTGAAAAAAATATCCTCCGAGAAAGAAGAGGCTATTAAGGCGCAGGACTTTGAAAAGGCGGCTGTTATCCGTGACAAAGAAAAAGAAGTCCGTGAAAAGTATGAGGAAGCAAAAAAGAACTGGACTGAAAAATCGGGCGGTGAAACACTTTCGGTAACAAAAGAGGATATTGCCGATATCGTAACTCTTTGGACAGGTATTCCCGTTAAAAAGCTTGCAGAAGAGGAGAGCGAAAAGCTTCTCCACCTTGACACTATTCTAAAAGACAGAATAATCGGTCAGGATGATGCAGTTGGTGCTGTTGCAAGAGCTATAAAGAGGGGCAGAATGGGACTGAAAGACCCCAAAAGACCTATGGGAAGCTTCTTGTTCCTCGGACCTACCGGTGTAGGAAAAACAGAGCTTACAAAGGCTTTGGCTGACATATTGTTCGGCGATGAAAATGCAATGATCAGAATTGATATGTCGGAATATATGGAAAAGCACAGTGTATCGAAGCTTATAGGCTCACCTCCCGGATATGTGGGTTATGACGAGGGTGGACAGCTTACCGAAAAAATAAGACGTAAGCCTTATTCTGTTGTTCTTTTTGATGAGATCGAGAAGGCGCATCCCGATGTGTTCAATATGCTGCTACAGGTGCTTGAAGACGGTATGTTGACCGATTCTCAGGGCAGACGTGTCGACTTTAAGAATACCGTTATTATAATGACATCAAACGTAGGCGCCTCGGCTCTTGAAACAAAGAGAAGCATGGGATTTGCTTCCGTGGGTAATACGGAGAAGGAAAAAGCAGATATAAAGAGTGTGCTTATGTCTCACCTGAAGGAGACTTTCAGACCCGAGTTTATTAACCGTATCGACGAGATAATTATTTTTAATAAGCTGACACAGCCAGATATCGAAAGAATATCGAATATAATGCTTGCCGAGGTGGGCAGACGGATCGAAGCATTGGGAGTTAAGATAAGCTTTGACGAAAGTGTAACAAAGCTTGTGTCAAAAGAAGGCTTTGACCCGTCATTTGGCGCAAGACCGTTACGCCGTACTATCCAAAGGCTTATCGAAGACAGTTTTTCGACAGAGATGCTTGAAGGTAAGTTCAAATCAGGTGATGCTGTTACTGTAAAGGCAGTAGACGGTGAGATAGTCTACGAGAAGTAAAAAAATATGAGTGTTAAGAGGGAACTTTTTAAAAAAGCTCCCTCTTGTGTTTTTATTGACAAACCGATGTGCTTATGATAGAATATCATAATAGTATGAGAAGATTTTACGGAGATGGTTATAATGGGAAATAAAACTGCTTTGTGCATAATGTTTGGCGGAAATTCAACTGAATACGAGGTTTCACTCAAGTCCTCATATTCGGTACTTGAAAACGTTGACAGAAGTAAATATGATATCGTCAGGGTGGGCATCACACGAGACGGACAGATGTACATATACGAAGGCGAAGACGAAAAGATAAAGGACAATACATGGAAGGACGATAAAGCAAATTTGAAAAAAGCTTTGATGTCCACAAGCTACGGAGATTATGCTGTATATGCTATAGGAAATGACGGCAGTGTAGAACGTGTTGCAATTGACGTTGTATTTCCCATTATGCACGGCGCATACTCGGAGGACGGAAGGCTGCAGGGAATGCTTGATATGTGCGGCGTACCTTATGTGGGTTCCGGATGCGCATCTTCGGCTGTTTGTATGGATAAGGCGTTTACAAAAATGCTTTTGAACAATTACGGTATTCCTGTTGCTGCTTGTGTATATGTTACAAAGAGCGACGTTGAGAAGGGGATTGAAAACATAAAAGTGGATGTAGAGGCTTCGCTTGGATATCCTGTGTTTGTAAAGCCTGCAAACTCCGGTTCATCTGTGGGTGTTTCAAAGGCAAGAAATGCAGACGAACTGAAAAATGCACTTGAAAAGGCTGTACAATTTGACAGCAAGATACTTATTGAAGAAGCAATTATCGGCAGAGAGATCGAGGTAGCCGTTCTCGGCAACGAAAAGGCCGTTGCTTTGACCTGCGGTGAAATTATTTCTGATGCAGACTTCTATGACTATGACGACAAGTACAACAACGGTACTTCTACATATCAGATACCCGCTAAAATAAAAAAATCAACTTGGATAAATCTTAAGCGTACAGCCGAGGGGATTTTTGAATATCTCGACTGCAAGGGGCTTTCAAGAGTTGACTTTTTTGTATGCGGAGATGATGAAAAGATAATATTCAATGAGATAAATACGCTTCCCGGTTTTACTTCCATAAGCCTTTATCCCAAAATGGCAATTGAAAGCGGTTACACATACGGCGGTATAGTTGATAAGCTGGTAGAGCTTGCAATTGAGACAAAAAAGGGTAAATGAGAAGTGAGTAAAGTAGTTTGGAAGGGCGGTACGCTGTTGTCTCCCGTTCCGCCTATTATGGTGTCCTGCGGTGATATGGAAAACTCCAACATTATCACTATTGCGTGGACGGGAATATTGAATTCAAATCCGCCGAAAACATATATATCGGTGAGACCGCAGAGACATTCTTTTGAGATAATAAAAAACACAAGAGAGTTTGTAATAAATCTTACTCCTGCCTCCCTCGTTAAAGAAGCCGATTATTGCGGAATATACACGGGAGCAAAGGTTGATAAGTTTGAAAAGTGTAGATTTACAAAAGCCGAGGCTTCGACAGTCGCTTGTCCTTTAATTGAAGAATGTCCAATGAACCTTGAATGTAGGGTTACGGATATTGTTGAACTGGGGTCGCACCATATGTTTATCGCCGATATAACGGCTATAAATGTTGACGAAAGTTTGCTTGGCGATGACGGTAAGCTTCATCTTGAAAAGGCAAGGATCGCGGCATTTGCGCACGGTGAGTACTTTGAACTCGGCAAAAAAATCGGCAATTTCGGTTTTTCCGTAAAAAAGAAAAAGACAAAAAAGAACTATAATAAGAAAAAATAAAAAGAGGAGATGATTTGTATGGCAAAGAAGGATATTACCGAATACACATGGAGCGACCGAAAGAGAATTGTTTTCGGATTGCCCTGGACTTTCACAAAGTATATTTTGACGAGTGATAAGCTGCTTATAAGAAAGGGTGTTTTTAATCTTCAGGAGGAAGAGATTCGCCTTTATCGCATAATGGACGTAACATTGAAGCGTTCTCTTTGGGAAAGGCTGTTCGGGCTTGGAACCATACATTGTTGTTCTGCTGACAAATCTACTCCTGAATTTGACATCCTGCATATAAAAAATTCAAGAGATGTGAAAAATCTTTTGTCCGATGAAGTGGAGAGAGAAAGAAATGAGCGCCGCGTCGGTCTCCGTGAATTTATGGAGTCGGATGAAAGCGAAGATATGGATATGGATGCGGAGCATTGACAGTCAGTTTTAAATTCAAGTTATTAGAACTATGATATAATATTAATAGAAAAAGGTGCTGTAAAAAAATTCTAATTACAGTTTGGCGAACTGTAATTAGAATTTTTTTACAGCACTTCAGTCCCATTCGTGCTTGTTTTTCAGTGTGTTGTAAATATCTATGTAGCTCAGGTGGCGTTCTTTAGGAATAATACCGTTGTTGACTGCTTCAATTATCTTGCATCCGTCCTCGGTAGTATGTGAGCACTTTGTATATTTGCATGTTCCGAGATAATCTTCAAATTCTCTAAAGGTATATACAAGGTCATCTTTTTTGTAGAAATCAAATCTTGTAAAATCAATAAGACTAAAGCCGGGGGTATCTGCAATATATCCCGTCATTGCGCTGTCGTCTGTAAGATAATCAAGTTCAAACAGCTCAACGTGTCTTGTGGTATGCTTACCCCTTTCGGTCTTTCGGCTTACATCTCCCGTCTCAAGCGTAAGCTTTGGAAAGAGAGCATTCATTACCGTAGATTTGCCAACTCCCGACGCACCTGCAAATGCCGATATTTTTCCGTTTGCCTTTTGTTTAACAAATAAAACAAGCTCATCTTTGTTGCTGTCAATACTTGAAACAAATACCGTAAAGCCGGACTTTATATATATATCGGCAATCTTTTCCGCTTCGTTTTCGTCAAGGTCGCTTTTACTCACGATTATAACAGGTTCTATTTTATTGTATTCCGCGATAGAAATAAGCTTGTCTGTAATGGGAAGCATAGGCGACGGCTTGGCTGCAGAAATAACTGTAAAAAGTATGTCGATATTGGCAACGGGAGGGCGAATGAGATAGTTTTTTCTGTCGGTTATCTCTTCGATTACAGTCCCTTTGTCAGACTGCTTTAATATAACGCTGTCGCCGGCATAGGGGGTAATTCCTTCATGGCGGAAAGCGCCTTTTGCCTTGCAGCTTATAATATTGCCATCTTCGGTTTTAATGTCATAGAGACCGCCGAGTCCTTTTATTATAATACCTTTTATAAGTTCGCTCATAATGCTTCTTAATTAAAAGAGTCAAGTTGAATGTTTTTGTATTCATCTTTGTACTCGGGGGTGAAATTTTTGTATGCTTCTTCTATTAACTCATAATATAACGCGGTCTTATACTGTGCGCGGAGCGCTTCTATGTTCTTGTTCACATACTCTTTTTCAATGGGAAGTCTTTTTATTATATGGTATCCTACTTCGGTCGTAACTACCTCGCTTATTTCGCCCTCTTTAAGCTCAAAAGCGGCATATTCAAATTCATTTTCAAATTCACCGTGAGTGAAGTAATAACCGTCTGTATTATTTTTTAAATCGGTGTCTTCGCTGTATTGTTCTTTTAAAGTTTCAAAGTCTTCGCCGTTTTTCAGTTTTTTTAGGATTTGATTTGCAGTTTCGAGCTTTGTATTACTTTCCTCTTCATTTTTAAAAGTTAAGAGAATATGTGTTGCTCTAACAAAGTCTTCGTCAATGGCTTTCATAAGTGAGGTGTCGTCAAACTTTAAAATTCCTGAACTCTCGTTTATAATATGCTCATATACCAGATATTCAAGCTGTTGTACTTCAAGCACAAACTTATAAAGCTCTTTTGTCATATATGCTTCTTCGAGAGATTTTTCAAACTCTTCGTCAGTCATACCCTCTTTACTGCTTTCTATATAGCTTTCGATATTAGCTTTATCGTCATCGGAAAGAGTAATATCGTATTTATCGGCAAGGGTAAACATTCCGTAGGTGTCTTTTATGGAATCAAAAACATAGTCTTTTACCAAATCTACATTGTTTTCTTCCTTTTGCCAGAAGCTTTCGTCGCCGTTGTCAAAGAAGTCTTTTGTGTTTAAAAAAAGGTATCTGTAAAAGTCGTAGGTTACATTGTAGACTCCTACGGTCATAACAACACGCTTGTCCGGTGTCCATACGGGCGGATAACCCTCTTTCCTGCCCGAACAGCCTGTAAACGCTGAAATGGTAATAATCAAAGAAAGTATTAGGTTTAATATTTTAAACGTCTTCTTCATGTTTCCTCCGAAGATTTTATTTTTTGGAGTACTGCGACTCTTGGATTGCCCGAATAATCTTTTGTAACCTTGCAGTTAAAACCGTTTTTTTCGGCTGTCAGTTTTATTTTTTCTTCCTGATCATAGCCGATTTCAAATATAAGCTTACCTTTATCAGTCAGATTGTTTTTGCATGTGGAAGCCAAAAAATTATAAAAATCCATGCCGTCATTTCCGCCGTCAAGAGCGATCTGCGGCTCTTTTTTTACATATTCATCGAGAGTATCAAGTGCATTGGTGGGAATATAGGGTGGATTTGATACTATCACGTCATATTTTTTATTGCCTAACGGACAAGTAAAAATATCGGCGCATATAAATTCAAGCCTGTTTTCAACACTGTTAAGTTCAGCATTTCTTTTTGCAAGCTCAATCGCCTTCTTAGATATATCAACGGCAACACCGTAAGAGTTCTTCTTTCTTTTTAAGGTGGATATTGCAATACATCCCGAACCTGTGCAAAGGTCGGCGAACTTATCGCCGTCATTGAGGTGTTCAAGCACCTTTTCGACTACTCTTTCGGTGTCGCATCGGGGAATAAGACAATTTTCGTTTACAAAATATCTGTCCCCGAAAAACTCCCATTCACCGATAATATAAGCCGCAGGTCTGCCTTGCTTATATTGTTTTATTGCATCTTCAAACTCTTGGTTTGTGTAGAATAATTTTAAAATATCAATATCGTTCATTCTTGCGGTTCTTCCGAGGTAATATTTGTTTTGTTTTTCTCTGTTTCGTTTTTTTTGTATACTTCCGGCTTGTATAAGGCTTCAGCTTCGGGAAACTCCTCAGGAAGTGCGCACTTTAGAGAAACTATTGCAACCTCAATCTGAGTATCGTCGGGTTCTCTTGTTGTAAGATGCTGCATCCAAAGTCCAGGGGCGGATATTATTTTTGTAAATGCATTATCGTGCTTACCTGCAAATTTTATAAATTCATAACCGATACCGATAGTAAGCGGCAGTGTCAAAAGCTTAGAAGCAAATTTGAGAATGACATTTGATTTCATTATCGGTATGGAGTAAACAACAGATGAAACAAGAATGCTTAAAAGAAGAATAACAAAAATGAAACTTGTTCCGCATCTTGGATGAAATCTTTTGTATTTCTTAACGTTTTCGGGAGTTAAATCCTCGCCTGCTTCGTAACAGAAAATAGTTTTATGCTCCGCTCCGTGATATTCAAATACACGTTTAATGTCTTTCATCAAAGACACGAGCCATATATAAAGCACAAAGATGCCAATTTTTATACCGCCTTCAACAAGCGTAGCATACCATTTTGTTTCTTCGCCCGATTTATCAAAAAGGGAAGATGAAATAAATAGAGGCAAAAAGAAGAACAGTCCTACCCCCAAACCGATGCCGAGTATCATAGCAATAACCATTACAACGTCAAGGAGGCTCTTGCCAAATTTTTCTTTTAACCAAATTTCAAACTTTGTTTCTTCCTCTTCAATACCAAAAGCATCAGCCGATATTGTAAGCGTTTTCATGGAAAGAACAAGGGATTCTATCATGTTTACAACCCCTCTTATTATCGGCCAACCTAAAAATTTGTGCTTGTCCTTAATGCTTTTGCATTCGTCTTTTGTAACTCTTATATTACCCTCGGGCATACGTACCGCAAGCGCAAAGTTATTTTTGTTTTTCATCATAACGCCTTCTATAACTGCCTGACCGCCGACAGTACCGAGACGGCAATTCTTTTCTGCCATTTTATATAACCTCTCAAGTTTTTTTGTGTGGGGAGAAAAAATTTTTACCATTTGTTATTATAACACAGTAATTGCAAAAAGTATATAATATTTTGTAAATAAACTATAATAGATAGCCAAGTGTAATTGACAAAACGGTGAAAATTTGATAAAATAATATGTATAAGTATGTCAGAAATACAGATAGCAGATATAGCTTGAAAGGATTTTGAAAAGTTATGGCACAGAAAGCAAAAAAGACCGAATCGGTTGTACAGATCCAAGATAAAGAAGCAAAGAAAAAGGCACTCCAAACGGCACTTTCACAGATAACAAAGGATCACGGCGCAGGCTCTATTATGAGACTCGGTGAAAACACAAATATGAATGTTACAGCTGTTTCCACAGGCTCGTTGTCTCTTGATTTAGCATTAGGTGTCGGCGGCGTTCCGAGAGGAAGAATAATAGAAATTTACGGTCCTGAGGCTTCGGGTAAAACTACCCTTGCACTTCATGTTGTTTCCGAGGTTCAGAAAACAGGGGGAACTGCGGCATATATTGATGTTGAAAATGCTCTTGATCCCCAATATGCTGCTGCTATCGGCGTTGATGTAGACGAGCTATTGGTATCACAGCCCGAAAGCGGTGAAGCGGCTCTTGGCATTCTTGATGCGTTGGTACGCTCGGGAGCTGTTGATGTAGTTGTAGTTGACTCTGTGGCGGCGCTTGTTACACAGCAGGAGATTGACGGAGATATAGGCGATGCGCAGGTTGCCGGACAGGCAAGACTAATGTCGCAGGCATTGCGTAAGCTTTCAGGCTCTATTGCAAAATCAAACTGCGTTGTTATTTTTATCAACCAACTTCGTATGAAGATAGGCGTTATGTACGGTAATCCCGAGGTTACATCGGGCGGTACTGCTCTTAAATATTATGCATCGGTAAGAATTGACATTAGACGTGTTGAAACTCTTAAAAATGGTACGGAGTCTTATGGTAACAGAGTTAAGTGTAAGATAGTAAAGAACAAGGTTGCTCCACCATTTAAAGTTGCTGAATTTGATATTCTTTACGGCAAGGGGATTTCTAAGTCGAGCGAGCTTGTTGAAGTAGGCGTTGAGATGGGTATAATAGAAAAGAGCGGCGCGTGGTTTTATATTGACGGAAATCGTCTTGCGCAGGGAAGAGACAATGCGCGTCAGGCGCTTGAGGATAACGCTGAATTGTTCAAGTTGGTTGAAGACAGAATTGTTGAAAGATTTAAGAATGGTGAAGTGCAGAATGACAGCATTGATCTTGACGAGGATTTTGATGTGTCGGTTGCCGACCTTGAAAACGAATAATTGAGTTATGAAAAGAATAGATGATATTGACAAAGACGAACCCAAGCCGCGTGATGAGTCTGTAAAAGAGGTAATGGCGGCGGCGACAAACATTTTGGTTTTTGCCGATAATACAGAGAAAAATCTCCGTAACAAGCTTGAAAGAAAAGGCTTTGACGAAGTGGCAATTGACCGTGCTGTCGAAAAACTAAAGGAAGCCGGACTTATAAATGATGCGCGGCTTATGCATTCGGTGTCAGAATACTTAGCAGACAAAAAGCTGTACGGTCGGAGCAGGATAAAACTTGAACTGCAAAAAAAAGGCTTTGATAAAAGCCTTATCGGTGAGCAGTTTGATGAATGTGTTTCCGAGGTGGATTTTAAAGAAAATTGTCTGAAGCTGGTTCGAAAGAAAAGGCTGGCGGAAAAAATACTTGACAGTAAAACCGCAAGGTCGGTTACGGCGGCATTAGCGCGCTATGGCTATGGCTATGCGGAAATAAAATATGCATACACGAGGTTGCTTGAAGAAAATGAAGAAGACTAAAGTGGGATTTATATCTCTTGGCTGTCCAAAAAACCAGATCGATACCGAAATAATGCTGAATGAGCTTTACACGGCAGGGTATGAGATCACTCCCGAGGAGACAGAAGCGGATATAATTATAATAAATACCTGCGCTTTTACCGAAGGTGCAAAGCAGGAGTCTATAGACACCATTCTTGACGCAGCATGGCTTAAGACAAATGCAAAATGCAAGGGAATTATTGTTACAGGCTGTCTCTCCGAAAGATATCGTGATGAGCTTGTAAAGGAATTGCCCGAATGTGATGCGGTCATAGGTGTTGCGGCTATACATGATATTGCTGAGGCAGTAAAAAGCGTTGAAAAGAAGAAATTTTTTAAAAAGTTTGGAGATATAGACAACTATGATTTCAGCGGTGACAGACTTGTTACCACGCCTGAATATATGGCATATCTAAAAATTGCAGAGGGGTGCGACAATAAGTGCGCATACTGCGCTATTCCAGCAATTAGAGGTAAGTTCAGAAGCAGAACTATGGAGGATATTGTTAAAGAGGCAAAAAATCTTGAGTCTTTGGGTGTACTTGAGCTGACCCTTGTTGCACAGGATACAACAAGATACGGCGTTGACCTTTATGGCGAATATAAATTGGCAGAGCTTATACGCAGAATAACCGATGAAACAAATATTCATTGGATAAGACTTTTGTACTGTTATCCCGACAAGATAACTGATGAGCTTATCGAGGAAATAAAAACAAATGACCGTGTGGTAAAGTATATTGATATGCCTATTCAGCATATTTCAGAAAATGTACTTAAACGAATGAACCGCCACGGCGGACAGGCTGTTATAAAGAGCGCTGTTGAAAGACTTCGTAAGGCAATCCCCGATATAACATTGCGTACAACTGTTATAACAGGCTTTCCCGGAGAGACTGAGGAGGATTTCACAGAGCTATGCGAATATCTGAAGGAAACAAGATTTGAACGTCTCGGTGCGTTTACATACTCCAGAGAAGAGGGAACACCTGCCTATGAATTTGATGATCAAGTAGACGAGCAAACAAAACAAGACAGATGCGATATTATAATGGATATGCAGTATGATATCAATGCCGCATATAATGAGGCAAAGGTTGGCAAGGTGATAAAAGTGCTTTGTGAGGGTTACGATTCAGTATCGGGGGCGCATTTTGGCAGAAGCACTGCCGATGCACCCGAAATTGACGGAAAAGTTTACTTTACCTGCGGAAAGAGACTTCCTGAGGGTAAGATATATAATGTCAAAATAACAGAAGTGCTCGATTATGATTTGATAGGAGAAACGAAATAATGAAAATGAATCTTCCGAACAAATTGACGGTTTTAAGAATGATAATGATTCCGTTTTTTATGTTCATAATTATGTTTCCCGTATTTGGACAGTTTTGGTCAAGAATAGCGGCGGCGGCAATATTCGGACTTACCGCTTTGACCGATATGCTTGATGGAAAAATAGCAAGAAAGCATAATCTTATAACGGATTTTGGTAAATTTCTTGACCCTGTTGCAGACAAACTTATGACGATTGGCGGATATATAGCCATATTGACAACGTTGACAGAAGATAAACTGTTCTTTATGATTTTTGCATGGGCAACTTTTACGGTTATCTTGCGTGAGCTTGCAGTAACCTCTTTGCGTATGATTGCATCAAACGGCGCGTCGGTAGTTATTGCGGCGGCTTATCTTGGAAAGATTAAGACCGTATCTCAGATAGTTGCTATACTTGTAATGATTCTTGAACCTGCATTTTTTGCAAATACATTTATAAATCAATATCATGTTTTGAGCTATGTATCATTGGCTTTTATGGTGTTTATGACGATATGGTCGGGACTTGACTATCTCAAGGCATACTGGCCCTTGCTTGATCCCGAAAAGTAAGCATATATTAAAAATTTAAAGGAGGCATTTGCCTCCTTTTTTGTATAAGAAAAAATACCTGTCATGCTCTCTAAAAAGTTTGGTCAAAACAATACAGTTTATTTTTCGAATGCGTTTTCAGCTATATTTTTCGGCTGACTTCCTTCATAGACAATATTATTAAGGTTTGTACAATACGCAAATGCCTGTTCGCTTATTGTTTCGACAGAATCAGGCACTGTAACTATTTTCAGATTGAGCGAAGGAGAGAATGCTCGTGCGGAGATAGTTTCCACTCCATAGGGAATAGTATATTCCGTTGCTGTGCTTGCTATAGGATAATACATAAGATAGGTCATACTCTTATCAAAAAGCACACCGTTTTCATCACTCAAAAAAGCTTTGTTATCTTTGTCAACTTTATATTCTGATACAGAAGTACACATATAGAATGCTGATGTGCCGATACTTTCAAGGGGGGCCGGGATAGTAACATTACCGAGAGATACGCACCAACTAAAAGCGGAGTCGCCCAGCTTTTTTACCGTGTTTCCAAGTTCAAGGGTAATTAACTTTGATTCATTAAAGCAAAATGAACCGATTTCTTCAAGTCCGTCGAAAAAAATTGCTTCTCTAATACTTGATGCCTGAAAAGCGTAGCTTTCAATAATTTTTAGCTTGGGAGAAAATGTTACCGCTTCAAGATACTGCGTTTTTTCAAATGCATAACTTAAAATTTTTGTAACTGTTTCGGGCATTTCATAGTTTAAGTGCTGACTGCCTAAAGGGAATTGAATAACTGTTGTTTGATTTTTGTCAAGCAGTACGCCGTATTTGTCCGAAGAATAGCTTATATTGTTTTCATCAACCTTTATGGTTTCAAGAGATGTACATCCCGTAAATACGCAAAGACCAATAGATGATACATTTGCAGGAATTGTTATTTTTTTCAAGCTGCGACAGCTTGCAAAGGCTGTATTTCCAAGTTTTTGCAAAGAAGAGGGAAGGATAATTTCTTCAAGACTTACGCATAGCTCAAATGCCGAGGCTTCTATTGATGTAACTGTTTCTGGGATTAATATTTTAGAAACATCATACATTTCTTTAAATGCATTCCTGCCGATTGAAGTTACAGTGTAGTCCCCGATAAGCTTAGGAATGGTTATAACGTCTTCGTTTCCGGTATATCCCATAACAGAGGCAGTCATGGTTTCATTGTCAAATTCACACTCAAATCCATTTGTATCGGGTGTTTTTGATTTACATGACAGTGAAATAATTGCAACTGTACATACAATCATTAAAAGTATAATTTTTTTCATTTTACTAAAACTCCGTAAAAATAATATTTATTCAACAATATTAAAATATTTGTTAAACATTCGCCTTACAGTCAATCCGACGTCATTACTGCCTCCTGCCTGCTCAATAATGCAGGATGCAACGATCTCGGGAACATCATAAGGAGCAAATGCCATAAAAATACCATTGTTACTCTTGTTTTTTCCAACCTGCGCAGTACCGGTTTTACCACCCATTTCAATGGGATAATCTGAAAAAACAGGGGCGGCAGTACCGTTTTCCATAACGTTTTTCATACCTGTTTTTAAAATTTCAAGATTCTCGGCTGATAACTGAACAGTGTTTAAAGCCGATGGCAATTCCTCATATATTATCTTATTTGTGCCGTATTCACGGACAGAATGGAGCAAATGCGCCTTATATCTTGTTCCACCGTTGACGATGGTTGAAAGATACATGGATATTTGTAGTGGAGTAAATGTATTGTCCGATTGTCCGATTGATGCCTGTACTGTATCGCCGGGAACCCATTGCTTATTGATAGATGCGCTGTATTCGGGACCTGCCAAAATTCCGTTTGCTTCGGGAAGTTCAATTCCCGTATGTTGACCAAGTCCTAAGGTTTTGCAATATGAATTAAGAGTATTAATGGTTAATTGTTTTCCTATATCATAAAAGAAGTAGTTGCAGGAATGTTGAATGGCTGATATAACGTTCATATTGCCGTGCCCGTAGCCGTAAGATGTATATATCCAACATTCAGGCTGAAAGTCTTTGTAATATTTATATACTCCGCTGTCAAAAATAGTTGTATTTCTGTTTATGATACCGTGTTCAAGAGCAGCTGCCGCTACGCTTATTTTAAATGTAGAACCAGGCTCGTAGGTGCCAAGCAGAGCTCTGTTGAAAAGGGGAGTGTTTTCTGCTTTGAGTAAACTGTTATAATCCTGCAAAAATGTAGAAAGATCAAAGGTTGGATAGGAAGCCAGGGCGTATATTTCACCGTTGTTTGGGTTAACTAAAGTAGCCGCTCCTGATGTAACGTCTTCGCCTATATATTGCGGTATATCGGCATTGGGAAGAAGATTACCGTTATTATCGGTATATTTTGCTGTTTCTTCGGCAATTTCCTTGTCAGCCTTAGTTTTTATATATTCAATATTATATGCAAGGGAGTCTTCAGCTGTTATCTGTAAATTTATATCGAGTGTAAGATATATGTCTTTGCCGGGAACAGGCTCGGTCTTGTAGTATTCGTCAACTATATTTCCGTTTTTGTCTTCTACAATAACAAGTGTGCCGTCAATCCCCCTCAAGTATTCCTCAAATGATTTCTCAACTCCGTCAATACCGACAATTGCGTCCATGGAGTATCCTTTTTCAGTATAGTACTCTAAATCCTCTGACTGTATTTTACCTGTTCTGCCAAGTATATGGCTGGCATAACCCGGATAGTTGTAAATCCGATCTGCGTTCTTTTCTATCTCGACACCGTCAAGATAGGCTTCCTCCACTGCGGTTAGCTTTTTCAAAGTTATATTTGTGGCAACTGTAAAGGGATTAAGAGTACTGAAATTTTGTCTTTCGGCTTCATAACGCAATGCTGTTACCGAAATAATATATTTTTCATCAACTGTATATTTATTATCTCTGCCGATTAGTCCGTATCTGTTGCATAGAAAAGCAATTAAGTCTTGGCATGAGGTGTCTCTTGAAAGATTGAATCTGTCCAGCATTTTCATAAAGCTCTTATATTCTGAACTATCAGTTTCAAAAGCTTTGTATTCCGCATTTTCAAGTTCGTTTTGAATAGGGAAAAAAGGAGTGTCTATGTCTTCGTCTAAAATATTAATAAGAGTAATAAGCGTGTTGTTTATACCAAAATTGCTTTTTGGCAAACTGCCTGCATCGAGGTGAACGTCGTATGTATAGTTGTTTGATACAAGCTTAATTCCGTTGCGGTCGTATATTTCGCCCCTTAGTGCCTTAACGTTCAGCGTTCTGACCGACAGCTCGGAATCGGTTGTTTTTTCGGGTGCTGTGTACTGCATGTATATTATCTTTGCAAAAAACGCAACAAATACAAGAATAAAAAGAGCGGTCAGTAAAATGTATCTGAAATTGTATCTTCCTTGTTTTTTCAATACAATCCTCCTCTCTTCCTTGTGGCATTTAATGGGATCTCAAATAGCTTTACCAACAAAAAAACGGGAAAACACATAACGAGAGTATATATATATTCGGGTAAAATGGTAAAGAGAAAAAGTTGTTTAAAATCTAAATTTCCAAAGTAATTTATAAAATGATTAAAGAATGAAAGAACTGTTCTTGAAAGGCATAGCAAAGGCAGGGATATGAGAAATGCGGCAAAGTGAGCTTTTTCTCTTGCGTTTGTTCCCACTCTTCCGCAGACATAGCCTGCAAAGGTATAAAACAGAGGAAGTAAAGAAAGACCCGTGCTGCCCAAAGCTTCAACACATAGTCCGGCAAATAAACCGAAAAGCGCCGAAATGTTCTCTCTTCTGTATACCCCGATACAGCAGACAGCGCCTATTATTATATCGGGCAGAGCGTTATATATCTGAAAGCGCGGCAAAAGGGTCGTTTGCAATACCGCAAGTAGTATGGCAAGCAGACCGTAAATAAGTATATCCAATAAATAATCTAAACTGAAATTCTTATTCATAAACGCTTTCAAATCCGGTAATTATCATTACCTTTTCTACTTCCGTAAGATTTGACGCCGGTTCAACGTATGCTTTTATTTCTCTTGAAACGGGATCAGGTTCAATTGATTTTATCGTTCCTACAAGAAGTCCCTTTGGGTACACAGAGCTTTCATCTGATGTAATTATTATGTCACCTTCTTTAATGTCAGTATCTGCAGGAAGGTATGACACAACACAAAGTCCGTTCTTTGCTGCCGTAAAGCTTCCGTTACAAATACCGCTGTCTCCTGTTCGTTCAACAATTATACCTAATGAGATATCAGGTTCAATAACCGATGTAACCTTGCACCATGTAAGTCCTGCCTCGCTGACACAGCCAACAACACCGTAATTGTCTATAACAGGCATACCGGGGTTAATGCCGTGATAGGTACCCTTGTTTACGGTATATATCGTTGTGTGTGTGCCTGACTGTCTGCCTGTTACGACTGCGTTTTCAAAAGTAATGTTGGTATGTTCTTCCTTAATGCCGAGGTAATTTTTCAGCTCTTTGTATTGTGCAATTGCAAGCTCTGCCTCGGAAAGACAAGCTTTGTTATCGGCAAGTTGCTTTTTTAATTCTTCATTTTCTTTTTTCAGCTTCTTGTAGTCTTCTTTTGAAGAAAAAATATTTTCAATGCTGTCAAAAATAAAGTTTGCTCCCTGCTGAACGGGCGTTAAAACAATACCTATGGCATTTCTGACATAGGAGGTATAGCCTAAAGCTGAGATGAACGATGTCGTGCCTACGAGCAACACAGAAATTACTATAAGCACTATCATAAATTTGTTTTGAAACAGATTTTTCAATGTATTATTCTCCTGTTATTGTCTTGCATTAAAGCTTATCGCGTCAGGAAACAGTTCAATAACCTTTTGTATGCCTTCAACACAGCAATCGAGCGGTTTTTCTGCTATCTTTACCTCAAAGCCCAGAAGCTTTGAGAAATAATCATCTATTCCGTCGAGCAAAGCACCGCCACCCGAAAGTGTCATTCCGTAATCGTGAATATCCGCCGAAAGTTCAGGGTGCAGTTTTTCAAGTGTGGTCTTGATACAGTCGGTTATGTGTGATAATTGTTCCTCAATCGGTTCTTTAAGCTCGGTGTTTTTTATTTTTATGCTTAATGGCAGTCCGCTTACGGCATCACGTCCGTATACCTCTGTCGTCTTTTCTTTGGGTTCGTACGCAAGAGTACCAAGATTTTTTTTCAGTTCTCCAGCGTCAGTTATGCTTATTATAAGGTTGTACTTTCTTTTTAGATAGGAGGCTATAGCTTCGTCTATTTTGTCTCCGCCTACCCTCACTGAGTCGCTTTGAATAATGCCGCCCAAACTCATAACAGCAACATCCGTTGTACCGCCGCCTATGTTAACTATCATGTTTCCTCTCGGTTCTTCAATAGGAAGTCCCGCGCCTAATGCCGCGGCAAATGTGGAGGGGATAATCGCGACACTCCGAGCGCCTGCTTCAGCCGCCGCCTCTTCGAGCGCTCTTCTTTCAACCTCGGTTATGCTGTTTGATACGGCAAGGACAACATTCGGTCTGTTCAGACTGCCTTTGCCTGCTGCCTTAACAAAAAATCCGTGTAGCATAGCTACGGTTATGTCAAATTCGGAAATAACACCGTCTTTTATGGGTCTTACAGCTTTTATTCCCGCAGGTTCTTTGCCTTGCATTTCATAAGCGCTTTCACCTAATGCGGTAACCTTGCTTTTTTCTTCATCTATGGCTATTACTGAGGGCTCTCTTACAACTATTCCTCTGCCTTTTCTGTATATGTAAGTATTTGATGTGCCAAGGTCAACTCCGATTATTTTTGCCACAATCAGCACCTCTTTTCTACTATCTGTGTTCTTTTAATCCAAATTAAAAATATCTATACCAAATTCACAAAATATCATATTGCGAAGTTTGAGTACGGGAAGACCGACAACATTGTTTATATCTCCGTTAACGCTTTCTACGAAATAACCGCCTTTTTCTTGAATTCCGTATGAGCCGGCTTTGTCTCTGTGTTCGCCAGTAGCAATGTATCTTTCAATTTCGCGGTCTGATATTTCACGGAATTTAATTTTTGTCTTTTCGTATGCACAAACAGTTTTTCCGTTATAAACTGCCGCAACACCGGAATATACAAAGTGGGTACTTCCGCTCATTCTGCGGAGCATTTTTCGAGCATCGTCATCATCTTGCGGCTTGCCGAGTATCATACCGTCTAAAGAAACAACGGTATCAGCCGAAATTATAAGTGAATTTTTGTCTTTTATATCATCAAAGCAAGCGGATGCTTTTCTTTTTGCCAAAAGCTTTACAAGGTTATGAGGTTTGTATACTCTGTTGACACTTTCGTCAGCCTCGCCGTTCCAAAGATTATATTTTATCCCAAGCTCTTTCAACATTTTACGCCTTCTCGGAGATTTTGAAGCCAGTACTATTTTCATACTATAAATACCTTCTTTAGCGTCTGTATATGTATTTTGCCGTAATCAGAGAAAGGGTAATGCAGACAATGGTTGCTACGTTTAAATCAACAGACAGACCAAAGGTAAGCTTTATAAGATTTAAATCAAGAACAAGTGGGCTTGTCATACCGAAAGAAAGTCCAAATGACAGCCAGGATAACGAGCTTATATTTTTTGTAAAGGTCGCAACCATCATCCCTAAAACTATACCGCACAAAACGGGAAATCCCGTGTATTTTATAAATTTTATCATAATATCCAATTCCTTTATTTTTTAAGCTTTGCAAGTTCTGCTTTTAATTCTTCGTTTTCTTTTGCAAGCTTGTTTCTTTCATCAAGATAGTCAAGTGCGCAGAGCAAAAGAGCTTCGTTTTTCTGACAGCTTGTAGACGAGATAACAAGGTCGCTTACCCTTTTTTCGAGAAGTCTGCCAAGGCTTCTAACATATTCGGGGTCATTTTCCGTAACGACAGTTATTTTTACGCCCGATACAACCAAAGTAATTTTTTCTTTCATTTTCTGTATTCTCCTGCTTTTTAATATAATAAATAATGCAAACCCACTTGAAAAAAAATAAGGATTATAATATAATATCATTATAATATATTTTTTAACAGATTAAAAGGGTTTTTGAAAAAAATTTACACAGAAAGAAAAGACTTGTTATGGAAAGAGTAAAAAATGCGAAAAGAATAGTGGTAAAAGTGGGTTCATCTACACTTACATACGAAAACGGTAAGCTTAATCTACAGCGTATTGAAAAAATGTGCCGAGTACTCAGTGATTTGAAAAACACCGGCAGAGAGGTGGTTTTGGTATCATCGGGCGCTGTAAGCGCGGGAATTGGTAAGCTTAATCTTGAATGCCGACCTTCTTCTGTTGAAGAAAAGCAGGCTTTGGCGGCTGTCGGACAGGGCGTGCTTATGATGATATACGAAAGATTTTTTGGGGATTATGGTCATACGGTTGCGCAGATATTGCTTACCCGGGATATAGTAAATAACGAAACAGGCAGAACAAATGCCGAAAATACATTTGCCACACTACTTAATATGGGATGTATTCCGATAGTAAATGAGAATGATACCGTTGCTTTTGATGAAATAAAGTTTGGCGACAATGATACATTGTCGGCATACGTATCTGTTATTGCTGATGCAGACCTGCTTATCAACATGAGCGATACAGACGGGTTCTATGACAGCGATCCCAGAACAAACCCAAATGCAAAAATTCTTAAGCGTATACCTAAGGTGGACGAAGCTCTTTATAAATGCGCTGACGGAGCAGGCTCGGCTCGCGGTACGGGCGGTATGACATCAAAGCTTCACGCTGCCGAGATCGCATGCGGAAACGGTATTCCTATGCTCATAGTGAGTGGCGAGGATTTTTCTATCCTTTATGATATGCTCAACGAAGGTGTTCAGCACGGCTCATATTTTGAACCCTTTACAAAATAAAAATATTTGAAACCTCGGGAAAGAGAGGAGATATTATGGAGTTTACAAAAGAGATATATAAATATATAGAACAGCTTTGTAAGTCTGTTAAGAGGGCTGAAAGGTCTATTGCCGACAGCACGCTTCCCCAGAGAAATAATGTGTTGATACGTATTGCAGAAGAGCTTATTGAACAAAAAGAGACTATTCTCGCGGCTAATGCTATTGATGTTGCCTCTGCCGAAAAAAACGGTGTTATACCCACAATGGTGGACAGGCTTACCTTGAATGAAAGCAGAATAAAGGGAATCAGTGATGCGTTGCTTGAATTGGTTGGACTGAAAGATGTTCTTGGTTGCGGAGATGTATGGACAAGACCTAACGGTATTGAAATAAAAAGGGTAAGAGTACCCTTGGGGGTTGTGGCTATTATATTTGAAGCACGTCCCAATGTTACGGTAGATGCGGCAGCACTTTGCATAAAAACGGGTAACGCTGTTGTTCTTCGCGGTGGCAAAGAGGCTATAAATACAAACAGAGTTTTTGTTTCCATAATGAAAGAGGCATTGGAAAAAGAGGGTATATGTCCTGATGCCCTGGCACTTGTTGACAATACATCACGCGAGAGTGCATCGGTACTTATGAGCATGAGAGAATATATAGACGTGCTTATTCCACGCGGCGGCAAAGGTCTTATAAAGAATGTTGTTGAAAATGCCGCAATGCCTGTTATCGAAACCGGCGCGGGTAATTGCCATTTGTATGTTGATAAGGCGGCGGATATTGATATGGCGGTAAGGGTTGCGTCTAATGCCAAGAACCAAAGACCTTCGGTTTGCAACGCAATTGAAACATTGCTTGTACATTCGGCTGTTGCAGGTGAGTTTTTGCCCAAATTTGCCGAGGTTTCCAAACAGTTTAACCTTGAAATAAGGGGTTGTGAAAAAACAAGAAACATTCTTGCCAACGCAAAAGAAGTAACTGAAGAAGACTACGAAACAGAGTATGATGACTATATTGTTGCAGTTAAGGTAGTAGACGGCGTTGAAGAGGCTGTGGCTCATATAAACAAGTACAACACCAAGCACAGCGAGGCTATTATAACAAGTGATATAAAAAATGCTGAATATTTCCAAAAGTCTGTAGATGCGGCGGCTGTGTATGTTAATGCCTCTACAAGATTTACCGATGGAAATGAGTTTGGTTTCGGAGCAGAGATAGGTATATCTACCCAAAAGCTTCATGCAAGAGGTCCTATGGGACTTGAGACTTTGACTACCGTTAAGTATCTTGTTTGGGGGAACGGTCAGATAAGATGACTAAAGAAAAAAAACTGACAGCAAAAGCTGTAGAGGTTTCAAACAGATTAAAGGAGCGTTATTCTGCCGAGTGCGCTCTTGAATATCAGGGGGAGCCGTGGAAGCTTCTTGTACTTGCAAGGCTGTCGGCGCAGTGTACGGATAAAAGGGTAAATATAGTTGCAGTTCCGCTTTTTAAGGAGTTTCCAACTCTTTCTGCAATGGCGGAATGTGATATAACAAAGCTTGAAGAGATAATAAAGCCTTGTGGACTTTACCGTATGAAAGCAAAAGATATAAAATCGTCCTGCGCTATGCTGATTGAAAAATTTAACGGCAAAGTTCCAGACAATATGGAGGATCTGCTTGAATTATCGGGAGTGGGACGGAAAATTGCGAATTTGATTATAGGCGATATCTATGGTAAACCTGCAATTGTTGCCGATACACATTGCATACGTATAACCGGCAGATTAGGGCTTACGGAAGAAAGTGAGAAAAATCCCGTAAAGGTAGAGATGGCTTTAAAAAAATATCTTCCCGAAGAAGAACAGTCTGACTTCTGCCACAGAATTGTGCAGTTTGGAAGAGAGATCTGTTCTGCAAGGTCTCCAAAATGCGACGGATGTTTTCTTGCGGATTTGTGCTTAGAGACTTGTCGCTTATTGTAAAATACGGCATTCCAAATGCAATCGGTTTCGGGGGGACCGCGCTTTTGATGTGTATGGCGGTGCACACCAAAGGGATGAACAAAAATCTGTTGGAGCTTGCAAAGATAAAGGGTACCTTTTTAATGGGTTATTGATAGTGTGCAAAAAATCACTCTTTTTACGGAGTGATTTTTTGCGCCAATTTGTATGAATATAATTTTGAAAAACTATTGCTTTTTCTTAACAAATGTGGTAAAATGCTTTTGATTTTTGTGATTTTTTGTAATAAATAACGGAGGTTTGATTACAGATGGATATTTTGTATCGTAATTTGCAAGAATTTACATGGCAGCAATGTGTTATGATCTTAGTGGGGTGTCTGCTTATTTATCTTGCTATCAAAAAGGAAATGGAGCCTACGCTTCTTTTGCCTATGGGCTTCGGAACAATACTTGTAAACATACCTTTTTCGGATGCCTTGGCAGGTCCGATAAAAGATTTGTATGAAGCCGGTATCGCAAACGAGCTTTTTCCGCTCCTTCTTTTTATAGGTATCGGAGCTATGATTGACTTCGGCCCTTTGCTTTCCAATCCTAAATTAATGCTTTTCGGTGCGGCAGCACAGTTTGGTATCTTTTTTACTCTTGCAATGGCTCGTATGTTTTTCCCTGAGATAGATGCTGCTTCTATTTCTATTATTGGTGCGGCTGACGGTCCTACATCCATCGCGGTTGCAAACACCTTAGGTTCACAGTATATCGGACCTATTACCGTTGCGGCTTATTCGTATATGGCACTTGTCCCGATTATCCAGCCTCCTGTAATAAAACTCCTAACAACAAAGAAAGAACGCCTTATCCGTATGCCATATGAGCAGAAATCTGTATCTAAGTTGACAAGAATTATGTTCCCCATAGTAATTACTATCGTTGCATCGGCAGTTATTCCTCAGGCAACAGCTCTTATCGGTTTCCTTATGTTTGGTAACCTTATCAGAGAATGCGGAGTGCTTGATACACTTTCCGAAACTGCGCAAAAGGTACTTGCAAACCTTATTACTATATTGCTTGGTATTTCGGTTGCTTTCAATATGACAGGAAGCCAGTTTTTGAAAGTTGATACATTGCTTATTCTTGGTCTTGGTCTTGTTGCGTTTATTGTTGACACGGCAGGCGGAGTATTGTTTGCAAAATTTTTGAACCTCTTTTCAAAAAAGAAAATTAATCCCATGATAGGTGCGGCAGGTATTTCTGCTTTCCCGATGTCCGGCAGAATAGTTCACAAAATGGGACTTAAAGAAGACCCTCAGAACTTTTTGCTTATGCATTCAATCGGTGTAAATGTTTCGGGGCAAATAGCATCTGTTATTGCCGGCGGTATCATCCTTAACTTCTTTTCTTAATTAAATGAACGGAGGAAATGATATGAATCTTTTGGCTTCTATATTAAACGCTGCTTCTATCGCAGGCGGTATTCTCAATATTAATTTTAATCCTGCAGGCTTTGTTGATATGCTTTCCTATATGGGAAAGGGAATGTTGGTTATTTTCGTTCTGATTGGAGTTATTATCCTTGTGACGATGGCAATAAACAAAGTTTTCTCGGGTAAACAAAAATAAAAAAAGGAGTGTACAGGCAAAATGCCCATACACTCCTTTTTTTATTTGCAACAGTCTTTGTCGCAGTCGCAGGTGCTTTCGCCCATGCATGCTTTTACTTGATAACAAACAGGAATTTTAATGCTGACCTTTTGTGTAATGGTAACTTCACATTTTTTGTCGCATTTTGCTTCATAGCATTCAACTATAGGTTCACCGCAACATTCAACGACAACTTCACCGAGTGTAGTGCTGGGCTTTAGTTCTATCGGAACGCTGATGCTTGCGTAGTGATAACCTATTTTTACACATTCATCCTGCGTACAGTCGCAGTCATAATCTTTTCCATACTCTTTGTCAAACTCGTATTGAGTGTTTTTGTCCATTTTATTGTTAACTCCTTTTCTTTACGGTGTAGGTCAAGCCTTGTTGTTAACAAGACTCTGTTAACAATTTATTCAGGAAAAAGAAAAGTGTTAACGTGATAAATATAGATGTTTTTCTACTGTAGGTTCTTCAGTGAAATATTTGCAATTCGGCAAATGTAAAATAATTTACTATTGTGAATTTGGAAATTTTCTGCTATTACAGAAATTGAAATGAAATAAATCCTTCACGACTGCAGGCATTTTACAAAGCCGGCAAGGAGGTTATTTCGTTAAAAAAATGACAGGTCAAAGCCTGTCGTTTTTCTTGGTGTAGGCGAGGGGAGTCGAACCCCTGTCCGAAAATCTATTCACACATCTTTCTCCGGGTGCATTCTGTCTATTATACTTTCGCACAACAACGCCGGCAGACAGGCTTTGTTATGCGTATCGTTTTAGGTCATGACTGTTGCAAACGAAAAATTACAGTTCACGTTCACCGCTGATTTGACACCTCAGCCGAGGGCGCGGTAATCCTCGGGGAGATGCGCTGCAACTTAGGCAGCGAGTGCTACGTTTTCGTTAGCGTTTAATTTTAAAAAAGTACAGTTGTTTAAAGAGGTACTGCATCTCTACCCGCTTAACATGCTTCAAAATCCCCGTCGAAACCTTTACGCCCACATATAGGGCGACATTGGGACGATGTCGCAGTAAAATATTTTGCTTGCGCAAAATGTGAAATATTGGCTTCGCCAATGTGAAGTTCACACTTCGTGTGAGTGAAATATTTTTTGCCCTTTACGGACAAAAATGTTTGAAGTTGCTTTTTGTATAGAATTAACATTTTTTTAATAAGGAGAGAAAAACAAGAAATCATCGGTTATATACTTGTTTTTATCAAAAGTAAACTAAATCGGAAATAAGGTTATTCCAGAGGTAAGCCGTGTTCCTCTTCGAGCCATTGATATGATATTTCCATCCAGTCAGCGAGACGCTGATTTTTAACGCAGGTTACTTTTCTACCGGTTGACTGACCGTGTTGTCCGTGTTCGTATATATGCATTTCCATAGGAACATTGTGCTTGCGGAGGGCAATTCCAAACATAAGAGTTGTTTCAACCGGAACGGATTCGTCTTCATATGTGTGCCAGATAAAGCAGGGGGGAGTGTTTTCGCTGATCTGTGTTTCAAGGCACTGAAACCCTAATGTTTTCTCATCTTCAAAAAGTTCTCCCTCGCCGAGAAGATTTTTAAAAGATCCAACCAAACCGCTTAGTTTTCTTTCGACATTGTTTGAAATAACAGGATAGGAAAGTACAAGGGAACTGAATTTCAGCATACTGTTTTCAACATCAAGTATATTTGAAAGAAACTGCTTGTCCCAGAAAACACCAAGACTTGCAGCAAGGTGTCCGCCTGCAGAAAAACCGCAAACGTGTATATTGTCAAGGTCAACTTTCCATTCTTCTGCGTGCTCTTTTATCATAATAAGTGCTTTTCCTGCCTCTGCAAGTTGAACAGGGAAGCGCGATGGGGCGCAACTATACCTCAAAATACAACAGTTATATCCCTTTGACATATAAAACAATGCAATAGGTTCTCCCTCTCGTTCGGATGTATGTCTGTATGCGCCGCCGGGGATAATCAGCATTGTAGGTTTTTTTGGCATAAATAATGAAAATTTTTCGGTCTCATTTGGAATATATACGTGCAATTTAGGCTGATAATCGCATTTTTCGCAATCTAATTTGGAATAATCAATATTGATATCGAGAATTTGATAAATCATTTAATCTACCTTTTTAGCCTTTATTTCTTTCGCGCATAGCGCGGTCTATAGTGCGTTCTGCCTGTTTTTTTGCCTCGGTTTCGCGCTTATCGTAGAGCTTTTTACCTTTACAAAGACCTATTTCCATTTTAACTTTCGAACCCGAAAAGTAGATAGAAAGTGGAACGAGGGTATATCCTTCCTTCCCTTTTAGCGAGAACAGCTTTATGATTTCTTTTTTGTGCATCAGAAGTTTTTTATCTCGAAGCGGTTCTCTGTTGAAGATATTGCCTTTTTCGTAGGGGCTTATATACACGCCTGTGGCAAAAATTTCACCTTTGTCAATAACGCAGTAGGAGTCTTTAAGGTTAACGGTACCTTGTCTTACCGATTTGACTTCTGTTCCAAACAGTTGTATTCCTGCTTCATAGGTATCTTCAACAAAAAAGTCATGGTAAGCCTTTTTGTTTTTTGCTACGATCTTAATATTCTTTTTTTCCATGACTTCTCCTTTTGTTTTTCTATGGGTATAGTGCAAGGGGTATTATACCACAAAAGATGTATTATTGCAAGAGGATTTTTGACGATTAATGTTATGAGCAGAAAAATCCCGCTGTTCTCAGCGGGATTTCTGTATACATATGCGGTTAATTAATTGTTTACTATAGATTTAAGTATATTTTCTACATCATCACTAAGTTGGTTGTCTCCGTCAAAATCCCCTGCGGCCTCTTCGGCAAATCTATTATATGTAAAAGCATCATTGCCTTCTCCGTTCGCATCATTAGCCTTTTTAAGAATCATAGCATCAAACACTGTAATTTTGCCATCTCCATCAAGGTCACCTTTTACTACTACTGTGGCTGTTTGGCCATCCTTAGAAACTGTTGCACCTGTGCTACAATTGCCTAAAGTGTTTGGAGTATATTCACCAATGTTAGAAACATCGTCGTTTGTAGTAATTACAACAATATTATTGGAATTAAAATCTTTAATTTCAAATCCGTTTTGAAGAAGTGCTGCTGCGAGTGATGAAATGCTTTCAGCGGTTACCTCTTGTGCGTTTATATCTCCTACAATAATACCGGCAAAGTTATCTTTGCTAAATTCGGCAGAGGGTGTAAAAGAATTAGATGTTACTGTAAAGGTTACAGAAAATAAACCATTATTTAATTCGCTATTTGTATAAGGAGTATTAACATCATTTTTTACACATACAAACCTTATAGGGTTTAAGTTTGAATTATAAACAGATGTTGAAATACTATTATCAAGTTTTTCTGTAATTGTTGGTGTTGAGAGTTTTTCATCATCATATTCAAGAAATACCTGAAGCCCTGCAATATTTAGAGCAGAAACATCTGTATTAGCCATTTTTACGGTTACTTCAAATTCAGCACCTTGGTTAAATGTGCCGCTTGGAACATCAAGCTGCAAAAGTGCAACATTGCTACTCTCCGCACCTGCAAACATAGATCCTGCAACCGTAACACTAACAAGAATAAGTGCAAGGAAAAATATTTTTAAAATATTCTTTTTTATCATAATATAATACCTCATAAAATGTTTGCTTTTATAACCAATATTATTATACATTTAGAGCACAAATTTGTCAAGTATAAATATTGGTTTGTATACAAAAAAAATTAATTTTTTGTGCAAAGCAACAAGAATCGTGTAAAAACACACGTCTCTTTAAATAAATCAGTCGACATCCGTGACTATTTCTTCGGGGGGGGTATCCATTTTCGATGGATTACGCATAAGTCTTTGCAACATTCTGAAAGAAGAAGCATAGTAGAAACCGTCGCAAATTCTTTCATCCGTAACAACACACAGATCTGAGTATATTTTTTCCGTAACCTTGCCATCTCCGTCAAGTTCATAGGCTTTACGTCTTTTGCCGAATGCAACAAACAACGGAACATTACCGAAGTCATATATATGGTGGTAGATGGGAGGAATACCCAAAGAGCCCATGGAAGTAATTACCATTGATGCATGGAAAGGACTTACCTTGAGCAGGAATTTCGGGAGGATACCGAAATAGTCAAGTGTGCGCAAGAGGAACATTGCAAATTTCATAAGGAATCTCGGTATGTAGTTCAGAATTCTTGCGGTCTTGTCAAAATCGCTTTCCTGTTGCTGTTTGCGGTATTCCTGAACCTCTTTGTTGAATCGGTTATATACATCGATGGGTGTAGCATCGGGTTCAAAGATCATCTTAATGCATGTTTCGGGAGAGTGAAGCGACATTTCTTTCTTGATAGTAATGGCAACTTCAATATTCTTACGCGCGAATACCTGCTGACCTGCAACAAAGCGGTTGATGGCAGGGCGCTGGGATACTGTTCTTACGTAGGCCGCGATTATAAGGTGTACGAGACCGAAGTGATCGTAGCCCTCGTCGTGTTTTTGTTTTATGTATTTTTCTGCGGCTGTTATATCAACGCTGGCTGAAAACATATTCATAGCGTCGCTACGGTATCTCATAATGAAAGGCATCAGCTTGATGATAGGATCTATGTTTTTGAGCAAGTACCCGTCGCTTCTGTCGCCAAACCGTTTCTTTCTTTTTTTCATACAGTACTCCTAAATATAATATTTTCCAATAATTCATTCTACACTTTAGTTGTTGATATGTCAATAAGTTATTAAAAAATAATTATTAGTTTTTGTGTAAAAAGTTAAGAATTATTATAAAATATAATAATACTGCTTATAAACTTTAAGTAAGAGTGGACTAATTGTATTGACAAAAAATAATAAAGATGATAAAATAATATAGATATATTTTATATTTAATTATTTTGTTGCGGACGTTACATTTTAGAGATATTAAGGGAGGCTTTTATTCTTGAGTAATTTGAAATCTGGCCGCGCTTCATTCAGGCCTGAAGATGCTTTGATTAACCGTAATTCAGATTTTGCGGTAGTTGAAGCTTATAAATCCATAAGAACAAATGTTATGTATTCAATGCCTAAGACTGATGCCGGTAAGGTTATTGTTTTGACAAGCTCTACTGCAGGCGAGGGTAAGACTACCACTTGTATAAATCTTGCGCTAACTTTTGCGCAGACGAATGCAAAGGTTCTTTTACTTGACTGTGATTTGAGAAAACCGAAGATTCACAGATATCTTAAGCTTGAAAAGAAAGACGGTCTTTCAAACGTGCTTTGCGGATTTGCAAGTCTTGAAAAGGCGATCAAGGTTAATGTGAGAGAGAATTTTGATGTTCTTACTGCGGGAGATACTCCTCCGAATCCTGCAGAACTTCTTCAAACTGACGAGTTTGAAAGGTTGATGAATTTTCTAAAGTTGAAATATGATTATATTATAGTCGATACACCTCCCGTTACTGTTGTAACAGATGCGACTCTTGTTGTAAAACATAGTGAGGGAGCTATTCTTCTTGTGAAAAAGAGTTTTACAACATATGATTTGATTGAAGCATCATTGGATCTATTGAAAAAAGTAAATGCGAATATTATAGGTACAATCATGATTGACAGCAAAGACAGCGTAAATAAGACCTCATATTATCAAAAAAGAAAATACGGTTATCGTGATAAGTAAAATCCGATGACATATATTAAAACATGATTGATATTCATTCGCATTTTTTGCCCGGAATTGATGATGGGGCAAAAAGTATAGAAGAAAGTCTTTTAATGCTCCAAAACAGTTTTGATCAGGGAATAACGGTTTGTGTAGCAACTCCCCATGTTTTTCTTCATTCCTCACAGGCTGTTACTTGTTTTTTGGAAAAAAGAGAAAAAAGTATAAAATTGCTTAGCGGTGCATTGAATAAGTCTTCCGAAGATTATCCGAGAATGGTTTACGGCGCTGAGGTTTTTCTTGATAATGATATTTCCGTGTACAGAGGAATAGAACATCTGTGCATAACCGGAACGAATTATTTACTTGTTGAATTGTCTACGACAAAGTACCATCCCAAATATCACGAATGGCTGTATTCTTTGAATATGAAGAATATTGTTCCGATAATAGCGCATATTGAAAGGTATTCTTATTTTGATAAGCTTATGTCAGATCTTGAGGGGGTAAGAGTGGTTTATCAAATAAACGCAAAAACCGTACTTAGCGGCGGGGGAAGAGCATTGCTTATTGCCTTGTGTGAAAGAGCAGAACGAGTTCTGATTGCCAGTGATATGCACAATATGGGCTTGAGGAAAAGCTGTATGAAGAAAGCTTATGATAAGCTAAAAAAGTATTATCCTAAGCTTACAGAAGATGTTTTTATAACAGAACGACATTTCTTTTCGTGATATAAAATTTACAATAAATATTTAGAACAGACAAAGCCCTTTCAGTCGGAAAGGGCTTTGTTGCATGCTTTTGAAATGTTCTGAGTAATTTTGAGCGGAGAGGGCAAGACAAAGTTTTGGCGTTATTAAAAACTTATGTGTTATTTTTTATAATTTTTCTAAAAAGCTGTCAAGAAAACCAACGTCAAGTGATTCAATATCTCCCTTGTCGCACTTATTTGCAATGTTGCTGTCGATCGGCAATTTGGCTACACGGCTAATTTCAAATTTTTCAGCAACCGTGTCAATATGGCTTTCACCGTAGATGGAATGTTTTTTGCCACAGTCTGGACACATAAAGTAGGACATGTTTTCTACGATTCCATATATGGGAATATTCATCATGCGCGCCATTTTTACAGCCTTTTCAACGATCATCGAAACCAGCTCCTGTGGAGATGTAACGATTATAATACCGTCAACGGGGATCGACTGGAATACAGTCAGCGGAACATCGCCTGTGCCGGGGGGCATATCAATGAACATATAGTCAATATCTTCCCAAATAACATCAGTCCAAAACTGCTTTACCGTTCCTGCAATAACGGGACCTCTCCATACAACAGGGTCTGTTTCGTTTTGCAGTATAAGGTTTACTGACATAACATCGATACCGCCCTTGGATTTAGCGGGAAGTATGCCTCTGTCGTCGGCGTAAGCCTTTTCGTTTATGCCGAATACCTTGGGGATTGATGGACCTGTAAGGTCTGCATCAAGAATGGCAACTTTGTTGCCTTTTTTGTTCATAGCTGAAGCAAGCATAGATGTAACAAGGGACTTTCCGACACCGCCTTTACCGCTGACAATGCCGTAAACTTTTTTTACACTGCTGTGTTCGTTTAATTTTTCAATCAATGATTCGGGTTCTCTCTGCGAGCAATTTTCCGAGCAGGTAGAACAATCATGTGTACAGTTTTCGCTCATTTTTTCTAACGCAATTCCGTGTAATAAAAAACGAAATTGCACTCTCCTTTTGTTTTTTCTTCATATATAATATATTATATCCTGTTTTTTTCTTATGTCAACATAAAATAAAAGATTTAATATTCATATAAACAAAAAATCGGGAGGAAAACTCCTCCCGAAGATTTTATCTGTTTGTGCGGCATGAACAATTCATCAAATCCAATTATAATAAGTGCTTGTTTTGTTTTAGAGGTTCTTGAGATTTTAAACCGTTTTTCTCTAAAAATTCACCAAAATAGATTTCTTCAGCTTTTTTTCGGGCATAAACAGCATCCTCAAATCTCTCATAACAACCAAAATTCATTGTTTTACCTTTAAATTTTAAACGGGCTCTCCATTTATTAATTCTTCTTTCATAATAAACACCGCGAACACCGCTTGTATTGGCTGATGACGGTGTCATGTTTTTAATTTTAGTTATTTGTGTTCCTTCCACAAATCCTGCGGACTGTCTTGCGATTTCAGCAGAATATTTTCCTGCGCATTTTTTGCACATGCTTGTATCGGGATTGGTAAGGGTGTCTGTTGCTTTATATGTAATTGCACCACATTCACATCTGCACTTCCACATTGGAGTAGTTCTCTTACCCCTCGGATTTCTCTTATCAGACAGTCCGAGAACTTCTAATTTTCCGAATGTTTTGCCAGTCAAGTCAGGTGATTTTTTACAACCGCAATTAGTTGTATGACCGCTGTTCAAATTTCCGGTTGTTGTTATACAAGTTCCACCGCAATCACATTTGCAAAGCCATTGGCGCTGTCCTCTTGCGGTGGACTCAACTTGTTCAACAACTTCTAATTTATCAAATCTTTGTCCTATCAGACTTTTATACTTTCTCAAAATATTCTCCTATATCAGCTAACGCTTACGGCATTGATTTAACAAATGCTGCATAGCTTCAGGTTTATATTGTTTTTGATTTTCTTCCTTAATTTTTTTATGACAGTAATAGCAGACTTGTCCTGAACCTATTTCGTAGTAATCTCTAAACTCAATAGGTGTATCAATTCTTACGGCGGTTAATTCACCGCATATAACACATCTTTCGTATGTTTCCTCGATTGGTAGTTGTGCTTTTCGTTTTCGTCTGCCAATTTTGTCTAAAATCTTTTTAACTATATTTCGTAGTCGAAGTGCCATTATATGCTCCTAATTATTCATAAAGGGTTAACGTGCAAAATAAGCCCATCCACAAGCGTGAACGGGCTTATTCGTTAGGTTTCCTCTTGGGACTTGCGGCGCTTAAACACCAGCAAGAAAATTAAAACAAGTCCACTCACACTCGCAAGAGCGATATAAAGGGTTAGATTCG
>JAZRIJ010000042.1:0-3533 GCA_045645205.1 Eubacteriales bacterium | reverse complement strand
AGCGCTACTTCACTGTCAGATTTTATCATAAGCATACTGAAAAGACCTACAATACTCGTCAGAACAAGTGCTATAATCGAAATCAGCAGAACGATAGACTGAATCTTTTTACGAATAGGTTTTCGTTTCATTTCCATCTTTCCCCCCCTTGATTACACTACTATATGTATATTGTTTTCGTTTTTTATGTATTTATATGTAGCTCTGAGCGCCCTGTGTTTAACCAATGTAAGGCTTATAATATCAAACTTGTCTTCGTCTTTTCTTATGTGCAACGGATTGTATTTTTCTCCAATGTAGGAGAATTTCAATGAGATAGAATCACCGTAATCTACAAAAATTTTTATCTCTGTGTCAGGAAGCGTATTAAAAATTCTTATAGCAAGTTCTTCAACACAGCTTTGTACTTCATAAATTCGTTTTCTTCCGACCGATTTATCAAGTGCTGTTTCCTCAATCAGATCATTTATCATACCAAGACTTTCAGGCGCAGCGGTTATAGAACCTTCCATATCATATTTCACTTTTCCCGATGACAGAACAATGGGTTTGAAGCAGAAAATGCCGTTTATCATTATATTTACAGGAATACCCACCAAAAGCCCCAGAGAAGTATATCCTGCAAAGATTGTGACAAAATCTCCGCCTTCGATGAACAAATAGCTTAAAAGCCCGCTTGCTGCAGAAAGCAGTGCAAGAATTACGATGTAAGATATAATATCTTTTGTGTTTTTATATTGTGTTTTGCGTGATTTACCCGATGCATTATAAAAAATCCATATTCCCACTCCGATAACTATGTTTGACACACATTCTAAGAGTACAAGGTTCATAGGCGTGTTAAAGACCAAGGCCGAAAGGAGTGTTGCTATAAGTGTACCTATGACACCAACAATACCAAACTGCATTCCAAGCACGGGAGCGAGAAAGTTTTTGATTCCTATATACGAGCCAAAGGTCAAAAAGCCTGTGGCCTGAACTGGAATGTCCACAACGGCATAAATGACAGCGGATAAAAGCATCAGCTTCATATATTTTGCAAAGTGACCTTTTTCTTGCTTTGCTCTGTTTATAATTGCATCCCATATACCACTGTCTGCCGCTAAAATTCCTATTACCATAATCATGGCGCCCACTACCTTAAATGGGGTTATTACTTCGGGAACTCCACCAAACAAGGCAGATAAAACAGGAGACATGATCATTGTCATCACAATTTCTGTTGAAAAAATAAGTGATGTGGTGAGCGGATTTACATAACGCTGAGCGTTGATCTGAACAATGCCGTAAAGACCCCGTATAAAAAATCCTATGAAGATGGCACTGCCCCAAAACGCAGGCTCGGTGGGAATTGACATAGGTGTTTTCAAAACCAGTGATTCGCCCAACCAAAACAGTAATGCAAATATAAAATTGAAAAACATCTGTCCCATAGCAAGAAGTGCAGGATTCGAGCCTTGAGTATACTTGTCTGCCATTAAAATATAAAGTGTAAAGAAAACGTCAGCAATTATAAGATACAGAATATTCAGATCAAAGAGTCCCGAAATATCTGCCCCAAGCATAAAGAACAGACCAAAAAGTGCAATTAAAATTCCTATAATACTGTTAATAGATGGCTTTTGACGATAGAGTATAAAGGAAAGCACAGGAATAAATACAAAGTATGCCGACAAAACACACGCGCTTACCGTAGCTCCCACTCCGGATGAACCTAACAGCAGAAAAATGTTAAAACCAAATAGCAAAAGCGACATAACAAGACTTTGTAAAAGTTGTTTTTTATCCACTCTGAAAAGCTCGGAAAAAAACAACGCCAATGTAATAACAAAGCCTATAAGATTGGTAATACTCAAAAACGAAAAGTGCGAAACCGTGTCGGGAACTCCTGACAAAAAGACATATTGAATTGCCGCAAAAAACGTGATTATTATAAGCGAGATATTCGCTTCTAACTTATTCAAGCTCCTGAACCTCCGTTACAATATATTTCTCCAAAAGAATGTCAGGCTTGTAAGACATTTTTGCTTTTCTCAATCCTTCTACTCCAACATCCTCTTCACGGTTTATGTAAGAAAAACCATCACAACACATCCGCACAAGATCACGATTTAAGACTCTGTATATATCCGCAATACTACGGTCGCCCTTTTCAATAATGACATTGTAGCAATCATCCGATATGGGAGCACCGTATGCATATCCGGTCATTTTACCGTCCACATAAATTACAATTCCCGAAAGTCCAAGTTCAAAGAAATTGTCAAGTCCTATACCAATTGCCGTGTTTTCGAGTTCAAGCTGTACGTCTTCAGAATCTTTCAGCATATCCGAAAGCCATTCTTTTTGAAACACCTTGATTTCTTCCATATGCTTTTGACCAATTCTTTCGATTGCACATCTTTCACCATAATCTCTGAAAAATGTGTTTATATCATATCGCTTTGAAGCAAGCTCTTTTCCCGGGAGAAGAGCAAGCTTTTTATGTGTATATATGTATTCCGCATAATCGCGGATGTTTTCTGATTTGAAGCGTCCCGGGAAAAGAGAATTTATCGCATCAGTTGCTTTTTTTGTAAGCGTTTCAAAACGGACTTTTTTACCATGCTCTTTTGCATCTTCAAGAATCTTTGATATAGCGTCAATCAAAGCTTTTTTGTTTTCGATATCTCCCATGGGAAACAAATATATACGATGCTCCGAGGTGCATTTACCGCTACGAAGTATAAAAAGGTAGCCGTTATCCTCAGCGTACATGTCCCCATATTTTTCTGCCATACAAAACATAGAAACAAAAGAATGTTGACAAGAATTTTCTCCATAGCGATAGAGATACTTCATCAATTTTCCCTTGTCTTCTAATGTAATTTTCTTAAAGTCGAGCATATAAATTTCTCCTTGGATTCGTTCTGCTTTCTTAATACGATTATTCTATTGTAAGAATATCAATAAATCCTGTTACTTCAAAAATTTCATTGATGGTTTCATTTACGTTCTTGATTATCATTTCACCCTGCTTGTTCATTACCTTCTGTGCAGAGAGAAGAACGCGAAGTCCTGCAGAAGAAAGATACTCAAGTGCAGCAAAGTCGAGAACGAGCTTTTCAACTCCGCCAATGCTCTGTTTGAACTCTGCTTCAAGCTGGGGAGCGGTGGTGGTGTCGAGTCTGCCGGTGATGGCAACAGTCAGTTCGGTTCCGTTCAAATTCTTTTCGATAGTCATTTTTTGATTCTCCTAATTTCTAAATTTTTTGTTTATTCCTTGATGCAAACTGTCAAAACTTTGTATCCGTTTTCATTATCGTACTGAATATCGGAGGCGCAGTTCTTAATAATCATTTCGCTCAGCTCATCCAGCACCTTGAAAGCTTTGTTTGTGATGTTGTGGCGAAGGACAACTTCCTTTTTGCCCGTTGCTTCTTCATAGGCAACGGTCAGATTTACCATTCCTTTTCCACCGATGGGTTGAAGTCCTGTCAGCAGTTCCTCCGCGACAAGACGAACACGGGTTGCCACTTTGGGAAGTCGGAGGC
>JAZRIJ010000041.1:0-14542 GCA_045645205.1 Eubacteriales bacterium | reverse complement strand
CGCTTACGTCGTTTGTGCAAGAACAAGACCGAAGTATATCGGTGGCGAAAGAGCAAGATACGACGACAGTCTTATGTGAATATTTAATGTGTAAAGAGAACTTTTCGTATGAAGAGTTCTCTTGTTTTTTGTTAATACTCTTGAAATTGGACAATATATGTATTATAATATATAAGATATAGTATATTTTTACAAAAGGTGAAGCATGGCAGATATAAATATAGTATTGATAGAGCCGGAAATTCCGCAGAATACCGGTAATATTGCAAGAACCTGCGCCGCAACAGGCGCGGCATTGCATCTTGTAAAACCTATGGGTTTTGAGATAGACAATGCTAAGCTAAAAAGAGCGGGACTTGATTATTGGCATAAGCTTGATATAACATATTATGAAAATTCAGATGATTTTTTTGAAAAGAATAAAAATGAAAATATGTTCTTTTTTTCAACTAAAGCACCTGTATCTCATGTTACGGCAAAATATCCCGAAAGGGTGTTTCTTGTTTTCGGCAAAGAAACGAAGGGATTGCCGGAGGACTTGCTGAAAGCCAATATAGAAAAGTGCGTAAGAATACCTATGAGAGACGGTTTGCGGAGCTTAAATTTGTCAAATTCGGCGGCTATTGCCGTCTATGAAGTTCTGAGACAGAGAAATTTTGAGGGACTTATGGAAGAGGGAGCGTTCCCAAATGGTTGAAATAATAAAAAAACAGCATAAAATACTGCGTATTTTGTTTACAAGATAATGCTAATGTGGTATAATATACTAATAAAATATAATTGAAGGGGTGCGCCTTGGTATGAATGTAATATCTATAACTTTAGGACCTTTGCACACCAACTGCTATATTATATACGGTAATGACAACAAAGCGGCAGTCATCGATCCTGCGTTTTTTGCCGACAGGATACAAAGAGTGCTTGACGAAAAGGAACTTGTTTTAGACAAGATATTGCTTACACACGCGCATTTTGATCATATTATGGCGACAGAGGGTCTGAGACAAAGCGGGGCTGAGCTTTATTTGCATATTGAAGATGAGGAAATGCTGAACGATCCCCGCATTAACAGTATGCTTGAATTTACGGGCAGAGAGATGTCTTTTAAAAAAGCGGAGCATTTATTAAAAGACGGAGATGTTATTGACATCGGCGGAGAAAAAATAACCGTTCTTCATACACCCGGACACACAAAAGGCTCGGTATGCTATATATCTGATAAGTATATATTTTCGGGAGATACGCTGTTTAAGGATGGTGTCGGAAGATGCGACCTGTACGGCGGAAGCTATGACACGTTGCTCTATTCCTTGAAAAAGCTTGCCGCTCTGCCAAAAGATTATACAGTTTTGCCTGGGCACGGTGAACGCACAACATTATTACACGAAAAAAACAACAACATATATATGAAAACTTTGAGGTAAATACAATGGATTACAATAAGCTTGCTGAAATTTTATTTCCGCATATAACAGGTACACCTGAGGATATTGAAGCGCGTTTTTCCCGCAGAACACTTCCTGAGGGAGCAAAGGTAACAAGAATTGCGCCTTCTCCTACTGGGTTTATGCATTTCGGAACGCTTTTTCCTGCTCGTATAGCAGAAAGACTTGCACACCAGAGCGAAGGTGTGTTCTATCTTCGTATTGAGGACACCGATTCGAAACGAGAGGTCAAAGGTGCTGAAAAGGATATAATAGAAACCTTGGCGTATTATCAGATACACTTTGATGAGGGCGCATTGGCTGACGAAAAGGAATTTGGAGATTATGGCCCTTACAGACAGAGCCAAAGGGGCGAAATATACCAAACCTTTGCAAAGCAGCTTGTAAGAGAGGGAAAGGCATACCCCTGTTTCACCACAGAGGAGGAGCTTGAAGCTCTTCACGCAACAGACAAAAAAGCAGAGATAAAAAATAAAGACTGGCACAACAATCCCGATACCGAAAAGGAAGAGATAAAAAAGCTTCGCAACATAACTCTTGAAGAAGCAGAGGAGCAGATGAAAAAGGGCAATCCTTTTGTATTGCGAATTCTTTCGGACGGTGATCCCGAAAAGAAGACAGGCTTTACCGACCTTATAAAAGGTAAGCTTGAAGTGCCCGAAAATGATGAGGACTTTGTTCTTCTCAAGAGCGATGGTATTCCTACCTATCACTTTGCCCATGCCGTAGACGATCATCTTATGGGAACGACACACGTTATCAGAGGTGAAGAATGGCTGCCGTCATTAGCAAAGCATATAATGCTTTTCAGATATTTGAATTTCAAACTTCCCAAATATATGCACATAGCTCAACTTATGAAAATGGAGGGAAACTCCAAGAAAAAGCTTTCAAAAAGAGACAACGGCGCGGCAGTATCCGATTACAGAGAAAACGGTTATCCGCCTGTCAGCGTAAACGAATATGTTATGACCCTGCTTAATTCCAACTTTGAAGAATGGCGTACAGCCAATCCCGACAAATCTTACACAGAGTTTCCGTTCTCGATAAAAAAGATGAGTACGTCAGGCGCGCTTTTTGACTTTGATAAGCTGAATGATGTAAGTAAAAACGCTATTTCCAGAATGACGGCGGACGAGGTTTACGAGGGCGTAAGTGAATGGGCGGATGAATACGACAAAGGATTTGCAGAGCTTTTGATGGCAGATCCGGAATATGCAAAGAAAATCCTTGCAATAGGCAGGGGGGGAAAAAAACCGAGAAAAGACTTTGCAGTATGGAAAGATGTTAAGCCATATATGTCATACTTCTATGACAGTCTTTTTGAAATGCAAGATGTTATTCCTAAACAGTTTGCAAAAGAAGATGTAAAAGCTATCTTTACAAAGTTTTCGGAAAGCTATGACGAAAACGATGACAACAATGCTTGGTTTGAAAAGATAAAGACTATCAGCGACTCATTAGGTTTTGCATCAGATATGAAAGCATACAAGGTATCTCCCGAAAGCTACAAGGGAAGTGTCGGAGACGTAAGTATGTTGCTTCGTATTGCAGTAACAGGCAGAACAAATTCTCCGGATATGCATGAGATAATGAAAATACTTGGAAGAGAAACAGTACTTAAACGCTTGGAAAAGGCGTTAAATGCGCTGTAAGAGGATAAAAAATGGACGAAATTACAAACGGTAACTTTATAGAAGAGATAATAGAAACAGACCTAAACGAAGGTAAATATACCCATGTTCACACTCGTTTTCCGCCTGAGCCTAACGGTTATCTTCACATAGGAAGCGCAAAGGCGATATGGATAAATCATTCAGCCGCAAAAAAATTCGGAGGGAAATTTAATCTCCGTTATGATGACACTAATCCAGCAAAAGAGGATAATGAATATGTTGTTTCGATTTTGGAGGATCTGAAGTGGCTTGGAGCAGAGCCTGACGGTGGAATTTATTACGGCTCGGATTATTTTGATAAGTGCTATGAGTTTGCTGTTAAGCTTATAAAAGAAGGAAAGGCTTATGTATGCGACCTTTCGGCTGATGAAATGCGCGAATACAGAGGAACTCTTACCACTCCGGGCAAGGACAGTCCGTACAGAAACAGAACGTCTGAGGAAAACCTTGAGCTGTTTGAAAGAATGAAGAACGGCGAATTTGACGACGGAACAAGAACATTGCGCGCCAAAATTGATATGGCATCTCCAAATATGAATATGAGAGATCCTGCGATATACCGTATAGTCCATACAAGCCATCACAGACAGGGCGATAAATGGTGTATATATCCTCTTTATGATTTTGCGCATCCCATACAGGACGCACTTGAGGGAATAACACACTCCCTTTGTTCAATAGAATTTGAAAACCACAGACCCCTTTATGAGTGGGTGATAGATAATATCGGCTTTGTAGAAAAACCGAAGCAGAGAGAGTTTGCAAGACTTAACGTAACATATACCGTTATGAGCAAGAGATATTTACGCAAGCTTGTTGAAACAGGTATAGCTGATGGATGGGATGATCCGAGACTGCCTACGCTTTGCGCTCTTAGAAGAAGAGGCTTTACCTCCTCTTCTATAATTGAATTTGTAAAACGCGCAGGGGTTGCAAAGGCATACAGTTTGGTTGATATTGAGCTTCTTGAATACTGCTTGCGCGAAGAACTCAATATGTCAGCGCAGAGAAGAATATGCGTTACAGAGCCTATTAAGGTTGTTGTAACAAATTATCCCAAAGACAAGGTTGAATATTTTGACCTGCCCAATAATCCAAATGATGAAAACACAGGAACTCGAAAAGTCCCCTTTACAAGAGAGCTTTATATTGAAAAGAGCGATTTTGCCGAAGTTCCGCCTCCGAAGTTTTTCAGAATGAAACCTGATGGCGAGGTAAGGCTTATGGGGGGCTATATCGTTAAGTGCAACGAGATAATTAAGGATGAAAACGGTGAAGTAAAAGAAATAAGATGTACGGCAGACCTTGAGACCGGCAACGGAGTTCCCATTGACGGCAGAAAGATTAAGGGTACGATTCATTGGGTGTCGGCAGAATTTGCAATAGATACTGATATAATGCTTTATGACAGACTGTTTACTGAAGCTGATATGAATAATATGCCTGAGGATAAAACCTATGATGACTATCTTAATCCCGATTCCGTAAAGAAATTGACGGGATGTAAGGCGGAGCCTGCTTTGAAGGATGCAAAGTTGGGAGACAAGTTCCAATTTGTCAGAATGGGTTACTACACACTCGATTCAAAGCATGACAACACCTTTAACAGAATTGTATCTTTGAAGGACAGCTATAAAGTTAAGAACTAAGCAAGAAGGGAAGAAAAAGCAATGAAGGATTACAGATTTAACACGAAATGCGTGCAGGGCGTATATGAGCCGAAAAACGGCGAGCCCAGAGTTATTCCGATAATTCAGAGCACAACATATAAATACGAATCCAGCGAACAGATGGGCAAGCTTTTCGATCTTGAAGAGTCGGGATATTTCTATACACGTCTTGCAAATCCCACCTGCGACTATACAGCAGGAAAGATAGCACAGCTTGAAGGCGGTGTAGGAGCTATGCTTACGTCTTCGGGACAGGCTGCAAGTTTTTATTCGGTATTCAATATATGCAGATGTGGTGATCATTTGATAAGCACTTCCGCTATATACGGCGGAACGTTCAATCTTTTTGACGTAACGTTGAGACAGATGGGAATAGACGTAACTTTTGTATCTCCCGATGTAACAGAAGAAGAGCTTATGGCGGCATTCAAGCCTAACACAAAAGCTGTATTTGCAGAAAGCCTTTCAAATCCCTCGCTCGTAGTGCTTGATATTGAACTTTTTGCAAAGTGCGCTCACGCCAACGGAGTACCGCTTATAATAGACAATACTTTTCCGACACCCGTTAACTGCCGTCCCCTTGAACACGGTGCAGATATCGTTGTTCATTCGACTACCAAATATCTTGATGGACACGCAACGGCGCTTGGCGGCGTAGTTGTTGACGGCGGTAAGTTTGACTGGCTTTCAAACGCAGATAAATTTCCGGGGCTTACACAGCCTGACGAATCATATCACGGTATGGTATATGCGAAGGACTGCGGAAATGCGGCTTATATAACAAAGGCGACAGCCCACCTTATGAGAGACCTCGGTTCAATGCAGTCTCCCAACAATGCATTTTTGCTTAATCTTGGACTTGAGACGGTATTTTTAAGAGTAAAGAGACATTGCGAAAATGCTCTTGAAGTTGCGAAATATCTTGAAGCGCATGAAAATATTACCTGGGTAAACTATCCCGGACTCGAAGGCAACAAGTATTATGATTTGGCAAAGAAGTATATGCCTGACGGCACTTGCGGTGTTGTTTCTTTTGGAATAAAGGGAGGAAGAGAAGCAGCAACGAAGTTTATGGACAGCTTGAAACTTGCGGCAATAGTAACACACGTTGCGGACGCGCGTACCTGTGTACTCCATCCCGCAAGTACAACACATCGTCAGCTATCTGATAAACAGCTTGAAGAAGCCGGTGTAGGCTCTGATCTAATTAGATTTTCTGTAGGTATAGAAGATGTTGCTGACATTATAGCAGACCTCGAACAAGCATTGGCTCAGGTGTAAGCTGTTATTTACTCTATTTAATTTTTGAATTAAAATAAAGTTAAATAAAAGATAAAAGCTTTCCCGTAAATTTGACGGGAAAGCTTTTATCTGTTGAAAACAATATTTTTTAAGGCTTTATAAAACATATCAAGCTCGGAGATGTTATTGAAGTATGAGAAAGAGGCTCGGACAGCACCTTTATCGGTTTTAAGTTTTTTGTGAATAAGAGGAGAACAGTGAAGTCCCGATCTGACACAGATACCGCTATCATTCAATAAATCGGCAACTGTGTCGGAGTCAATGCCCTTTATATTAAAAAGCAGGCAGGAACTTTGACTCAGATCACCGCAATATATCGTGGTATCAGGCAGACTGCTTACCATTTCTGTTGCCCGATTGCAGATGTTGCAGACATGATTAAAAATACTTTGCTCAGTGTGAGCATTTACAAATTTTATTCCCTCATAAAGACCTGCTATTCCAGGGGTATTCAACGTTCCGCCCTCGTAACGCTCGGGAAGAATATCGGGCATTTTTCTTTCTGCAGAATTAACGCCGCTTCCGCCGTAGATAAAGGTGTTTAACTTTGATAATGTTTTTTCGTTTGAATATTTATCTGCAAATATAACAAATCCCGTACCCTGCGGTCCGTACAACCCCTTATGACCGGGACAGCAAAGGGCATCAATATTGCATTTCTCCATGTCAATTTTGTGAGTTCCTGCGCTTTGCGCTGCGTCAACAATAAATTTTATACCGTATTTTTTGCATAGCGCTCCGATTTCTGCAATAGGCAGGGTAATACCGCAGACATTTGAAACATGGGCGCAGACGAGCATGCTTGTATTTGAGCGTATTTTTGATTTTATTGACCGAAGAGTAGAATTATTGTCATATGGGTCAACATTGAAAATATCGTAGTCTATACCGTGTTTTGAAAGAGCACAAACGGTACGGTAGACCGAGTTGTGTTCTATATCGCTTATGAGAACATGGGACTTTCTTTTGGTAAAAGCTTGAACAGCGATATTTATGGCATAGGTGGTGTTTTGGGTGAAAACAACATTAGTCGGGTACTTTACGCCGAACATATTTGAGAGCAGTTCACGGCAGTCGTATATTTTTTCTGCTGAGCGAAGCGAAAGAAAATGACCGCTTCTGCCGGGATTGCCGCAATAAGAGGTCATACAGCCTACGACCTCATTTACTACAGATGGCGGTTTTGGAAATGTTGTCGCGGCATTATCAAAGTATATCAAAAAATTCACCTCACGATTTCTGAATAGGGAATACCTGCGTTGTCTAAAAAGGCCAATGCGGCAGGAATATCTTTGCAGTTTATTTCAAGACCGTATGCGCACCCCTTTTTTGTGGTGTTTGGCTGAAGCTTAACTATTCGTACATTTAATTCTTTTGAAAATAAATATTTTTCACTCCGTATTGCGTGGTTAACAGAGCTTATGGCAATTATACATTTTCTCATTATTTACTTTAAACCTCCTTCACTATAATTATATGATGGCAAAAAAAAAATGCCAATGATTTTGGCTTGTTATTCAACGGCAAGTATAAAAATAATTTGTTTTAGCTTTTTATTATTTTTTGGCTAAGTTAATACATAAAAAATATTGCATATAATATTCGAATTACCTATTGCAAAATTCGATATAATGTGATAGTATATACACAACACAGAGTAGGCAGATGAGCGTTAAGTGCCGTTTGAACAGGGAGTTGTCATTCGGACGAAAGCAGTTTTTGTTGCGGTTCATTTGTCGCATCCCGCTGTTGCATATATGAGAAGGTCTTTTTTTCTCCTCATTTTGTGGCTTTGGAATGCACAATGTGAGGAGGTTTTTTATGAAAAAAAATAATAACAAAAAAACCGTTGCGCTGTTTGGCAGTGTGAAACTCTTGGTATTTGCGGCCCTTTTGTGCGCTGTAAGCGGAGTGATGAAGCTTATAGCTCCTTCGGGTGATACATGGCGGATAAGTCTTGAGAATTTTCCCGTTATATTTGCAGGGATAACAATGGGGTCTTTTATAGGCTCGGCTGTAGGAATTGCTGCCGATTTACTTGGTTGCCTTTTAAGAGGTTATGCCATAAATCCGTTTATAACATTGGCATCCATGTCGGTTGGCCTTGTGTCAGGGGGGATTTTTAAATTGCTTAGGAGGAGTGATTTGCTTAAAATAACAGTTTCAGTTTTTTTGGCTCATATTATCGGAAACGTTGTAATAAAGACTATAGCGTTGTCAGCTATGTACGGTATGCCGTTTGGCATACTTATTGCCGAGAGAACGGTAACCTATATTATTACAGCTATTGTTGAAAGCGTATTAATAATTATTCTTTATAGAAACAGGGCAATAAAAAACGGTTTGAAAAGAGTGATAGATAATGAATTATAATGAAACTTTGGAGTATATCCACTCGGTAAGCTGGAAGGGAAGCCGTCCCGGACTTGAAAGAACGAGACAACTCCTTGAGATGATGGGAAATCCGCAGGATAGGCTGAAATATATTCACGTTGCAGGTACAAACGGAAAGGGTTCTGTTTGCTCAATGCTTTCAACGGTACTGAAAAAAGCAGGATACAAAACAGGACTTTATACCTCGCCGTTTGTTCGTTATTTCAACGAGAGAATGATGATAGACGGAAAGATGATCTCAAATGACGAGCTTTCCGAGATAACTCAATATGTAAAGCAGTTTGCGGATAAAATGGAAGATGTACCCACAGAATTTGAGCTTATTACAGCCATTGGTTTTGAATATTTCAGCCGTAACAATTGCGATATAGTCGTACTTGAAACTGGAATGGGGGGCAGACTTGATTCTACTAACATTATTACTACTACTGTTTTGTCGGTAATAACGGGAATTTCCCTTGACCATACATCTTATCTTGGCAATACTTTAGCTGAGATTGCAACTGAGAAGGCGGGCATTATAAGACAGAATGTTCCTGTTGTTTTCGGCGGAAAAAGTGCTGAAGCATGTGAAGCTGTGATTAGTGTTGTAAAAGAGAAAAAATCCGTTTTATTTATTGCTTCGGATACCTCTTTTACAAATATTGAATTTTCGTTGTACGGCTGTACGCTTGATTGCGCAGAATATAAAAGGCTTTTTGTTTCTCTTGTGGGCGAATATCAACCGAGCAATATTGCAACAGCTTTGAAATGTGTGTCTGTGCTAAATGCAGAGGGATACAATATAACTGAAAGCAATATAAGAGAGGGATTGGCTGAGGTTTATTGGCCTGCAAGATTTGAAATTATTAATAAATCTCCGCTTATGATATATGACGGGGCGCATAATCCGGAGGGACTGCGCGCTTGCGTCGATAGTATAAAAAGGTTTTTCAAGGGTCAAAAAGTCAATATACTGTCGGGAGTTATGGCAGATAAAGATGTAAAAAGCATGTTGCCCGTTATCAGTGAGGTGGCTGATGAGGTATTTACTGTTATCCCTGATAATCCAAGGTCGATGGACAGCAAGGTTTATGCAGAATTTTTCATTAATTACGGAATAAAAGCCTATCCTTTTGATACGATAGAAGAGGGGGTTAGGGCAGCTATTGACTCGTCAACAAGAAAAAAATGTCCAATTATAGCTCTGGGAACTCTTTATATGTACGGAGATGTAAGAGATGCGCTTGATAAAATTACTGCCCAAGATAAAGATTGCAGGCAGTATCACAAGTAATTAATAACTTTATAGAGAAAAATTATTCTCCCAAGAGTAAAGTGTTTTGGGGGGATATTTTTTTACGTTATTTTTTGTGTTTTGTTTTTTTCTGTATATGCAAACTACCGTTTTTGAGATTCCAAAAATGTATTATGTTTTTTTCTGATATTTTGTTTTTTCTTTTTGATAGGGTAATTTTTATTATAACTTCAAGAAAAAACTCATTTTTTATCTCGGAATACATTTCATATTTTAGTTCAAATGGGACATAACGGAATTTTTTTCTCGGATTCGTGTCAGATAGGTAATCTTTTTTTGCATATTTTTCAAAGCCGTTGTTTACCCACACCGAAAATTTTTCTGTCAGTTTTGCGTAGAAAAGGGCTATTTTATTGCATATTTTATTATCTCCCTCAAAATACAGTGTATTGTATAATATTAGGGCAATAGGCGTATTTTCATACTTAAGTATAATTTTTTCGTTTTGATTGCATACGGAAGGTAAAGTAATGGTTTTCATGAATTACCTCATATAATTTTTTTGTTAAATTATATGCTTTATGAAAACAAAAAAATACCTCTTTCGCCAATATTGGCAAAAAAGGTATTGAATTGTATTTATGTTATTGTTTCTTTTTGGGTTGAATATCATCACACTTGATTTTAATTCCGCGATTTTTGATAGGGGTGGAGAAAACAATGGTGGTCTGTGTTTTGCCAAACTTTTGAAGCTCACCGACAAACACATCAAGCTCAAATGTTGTAGGAAAAGCAACCTTGATAAGCATACTGTAATCGCCGGTAATATAATTACATTCGGTAACGTTGGGACATTTTTCTACAAACTCATAAAAAGCTGTTTTACGTGAACTGTCCATAGCAATGTTGATAAAAGCAGTAATAAAACATCCCAACTTAGTATGATCAAGATCAACGCGGTATCCTGTTATAATACCGTCAGCCTCTAACTGTTTTATTCTTGCCGACACGGCTGGTGATGAAAGGAATACTTTTTCTGCAAGAACCTTGAGAGGAGTGCGGGCATTTTCCTGAAGCATTGATATAATCTGCTTGTCTATATTGTCCATTTTGGTAATTCCCCTTTATTAAGTATCAAAGTACTTAAATAATTATAGTAGATTAGAGTGTAAATTTCAAGGGGGAGTACTAAAAAACTTAATAAAATTAAGTATATTCTCCAAAAGTGTTGGCGTTGGTAAAAAAATTATAACAAATTATTAATTTAGGTTAATTACAAGAGGGTTTTTAATGAATTTTATATCAGCCGAAGGCGGAATAGTGTTGAAGTATGTTATATATATTTTTTGATTTGGAAAGAAAAGCTTCATATCGTTTTTGTAGAGTAAGCTTGTTATAGGGACATTGCTTTCTTTTCCGTAGCTTCCAAATAAGATGTTTTTCTCACGGTTAAATAATTGGGTTATATAACCCTTTCCCAAAGCGGTAGAATACGCGCCGAGACCGATATATGAAAAACTATTATCACCGTTTGAGAATGTGACGCATATGGATGACGGTGCGTTTATTAGGTTACGCGCGACATTTTTAATATCAATATCCACACCGTAAAAGCTTATTTGGCTGTCGGAATTTATATCATACATTATGCAGTTTAGCCTGTTTTCGCGGGAATAGCTTATAAACTTATTTTCAAGCAGCTTTTCTTCTGCTGTTTCTGCATAGGGAATATACAGATTATCAATGCGCGTAAATGACAGCAGAGAATCAAGGGCATCTGTGCCCGCGCCGTTATAGTCGGTTATAACATAGCTTTCAAGGTCGGTTATATGATTGTCATTCAGATAGTATTCGCTGATTTTTGCATTTTGATAAGATATGCCCGATATGTCGCAAAGAAGGCCCTTGTTATTGCTTATAACTAAAAATGAATCACCCATGAATGTGTTTGAATAGATTAATTTTTTATCATTGCCGTTTTTTGCATTATAAATATTTATGCCAAGAGCAAATATTAGAACAGCGGTTACAAAGGGGACAAAGTACAACATTTTCCGTTTAGTATTCATAAGCGAGAGGAGCAGATATGCCAGTACAAGAAATACAATTATAAACACCGTAAAATCGTAGTTGATGGAAACAATAGGAGCTTTTGGGGCAATATATTCTGCAAGGTCAAGCATAGCTGTTGCAGATGTATGTGAGACAAGCGCAAACAGCTTTGCCAAAAAGGGAATATATGAAAACACTAAAACAAATGGACAGGTATACATTATTGCAAGGAGCGATGGAGTGAATAATATGTTTGTTATGGGAGACAGGAGCGCTACCTCTCCGTACGACATCCAAATTACGGGAATAGAAAACATAACAGGTACAATGCCGTAAAGCAAGAGCGACCACGCTTTCAACAAAAGCTTTACAAAAACAGAAGCGGTAAGATCAATTTTTTTCTTTAGTCTTGCATTTACCGGAACAGCTACAGCAAGTATTCCGTATGTTGAAAGAAATGACAGCCAAAGCCCTATATCAAATATGGAATTTGGAGATATAAAACATATAAGAGCAACTGAGCCGCAAAGCGAGGGTAATGAGGATCATAAGCAGATGCTTTTTCTTTTTCCCTATGTTGATCTTCTCAATAAGCCTGTCAACGGAGCCTACAAGGATAGAAAGATGCATACCGCTGACGGCAAGCATATGAGACAGACCGAGCAGACGGAAATTATATGTATGTTTTGGAGAAAGCTTATCTCTGTTTCCCAAGAGCAAAGCTTGGCAAAGCGCGTTTGCGTCATAGCCTGTATATTTATTCAAACTTGAAGAAAAAAAGTCATTTATTTTTTTGAAAAAGTATGGCGGAAACTTTTTTACTGTTTTGTGATTGTCCGTAATATCGTCTACAACAGAGGCTTTTAAATATATGCTTTTTGATAGAAAAGAGTAACGTGAAGAATAGCCGTCCTGTGAGTCGTCATAAGCGGCAAACTTGACTTTAGCCGAGTGTGATGAAAATAATTCAACATCATAGATTCTGCTTACGGTAAGATTAGCCTTAAAATACGCCTTTTTGCCGTCAACTTTTTGTATTTGTACAACGTAAGAGGAATAGGCATCACTGACAGTGTTGCAGTCGGTGATAACAAATTCGGCATCACACTCTTTGCCGTTATAGGTTAAGAGATTTTGATAGTTTACGCTGTAAAAGAAAAACGATATTACAGCCGAAATGATTATCGGAGGGATAACGTAAACAAGCATAAATAAATTCTTGTTTTTTGTTGAAAGCAGAACAAAAGCGGTTATAAGACATAATATAAATGCAATAACCTTAACCTTTGTTCCACCGAGAAAGAAGATAAATGAGAACAGCAGAAAAAGAATACAAGAAAAAGCGAAAGGGCGTTGTTTTATTGCCTGCATATGATTATCTCCTTTTATTTTTATCAGTCTATAATAAATATACCATTGTTGTCGGGTTTTGTAAATAGCTAAAGAGACATAAAAATGCTTGACAATAGCTATGTTTCGGGGGGAAAATTAGAAAAAGGGAATAATTACAATAAAAATGTGCCATCGTAAATGTACGGCGGCACATTTTTGGTTGTCAAATACTTTTTTTAAAAACGGTTTCTCTGTTTTGAACGACAGCATCAAAGCATTTTCTTGCGAGTATGAGTTTTGTGTCGGCATCCCCTATCTTTCCGTAGGAAATTCCGCCTATATCTTTTATATACGGTTCGTATACGTAATACATTTTTGTCGGTCCCTGACAATTACGTCCTTGGCGCTGTGTCTCTGTTCCGTCATAGTCGGTCACGGTAACAGGATATGGCGCAGATACCCCGTCGGGCTCAAGATATTCATCAACGGCGTGAATAAATGTTGTGCTTATCATTTCAAGTCCGATAAGAAGTATTTTTGCATTATACTCATATAGCTTTCCGATACTACCGTACATAGGTGTGGGTGTGTTGGCTTTTGCGTCATCTTTTGTGTACTCGTATGCGTTTTTACCGAAGGCAACGACTGAATGAGAGTGATGCTTGGAACGAATAATTGTTTTGTCGCCGTTGTCGTAGGCTTGGTTTGCGAGCTTTACAGCCGCGCAGGGAACAGCTCCTATGCAGGGCATAGTGTTTCTTATATCAAATACAGGCTCTTTTCGTATGTTGGCATAGGTAAAAGCGGGAATAAGCAATAAACCGTCGGAGATTACATTTCGCAAGGCGGATATAAGAACATCTGCACCGCTTTTTTCGGAAGTGTCGATCTCGCCGACAGATTTTAGGGATGTGTGGGCTATAAGTGTGTCCGTGCTTTTTATACCGAGAGCTTTAAGCTGTTCGGTAATTTGTTTTTCTGTGTACATAATTAATACCTCAAAATATCTTTATGCTGTTATTTTATCACATATTATTTTATATAGCAACAATACTTAGCAAAAAAGTTTTTCTGATGAGCAAGATAGATATTGACAATTGTTTTCTTTGCATTGTTAACAAAAAATTCATACTCTGCCTATTGCAAATAATCTAAAAATGTGGTATACTTCTAAAAGCTGAATAAGTGAGAAATCACTTCACCAAGGAGAAGTACTCAAGTTGGTGAAGAGGCGCCCCTGCTAAGGGTGTAGGTCGGGCAACCGGCGCGAGAGTTCAAATCTCTCCATCTCCGCCAAAAATACGGAATACCCATTCGGGTGTTCCGTATTTTTCTTTTTTGGCGGAGAAGAAAGGATTTGGCCCCCTCTGCGCCTCCGAGCGAAGCGAGGGGCGCAGATAATCAAGCGAAACGAGGCTGCAACCTTGCTTGTGA
>JAZRIJ010000040.1:0-1709 GCA_045645205.1 Eubacteriales bacterium | reverse complement strand
TAGCAATTATTGCAAAATTCGGCAATGCGGCAATTCCTCTTACTGACGGAATAAACACAATGGATGACGGACTTGTAAGTCTTCCTGTTACATCCTTAGGTGCAACCTGCGTAAACTACGGTGAAAAATTTGCTGACGATTACAAGCAGCAGAAGTATACAGAATACAACTTTATGTCACCTGAGTGGAACATAGATGCTTCAACCTGTGCATTTCCTTTCACAACCTGGTTTGTAAAAGGTCTCAGCCACACCAAAAACACAGGAGAATACAATGCATTCTCTAACAGAATTATCTATGAGGATCTCAATGTATTCAGTGATCCTACAAGACCTCAGTATCTCATAATGACAGGCGAAGATGCAAACACCATTGAGATTCTGACTGCACCTGTAGAAGAAGAGCCTACAGATTACGATAAGTTCTTCGAGATTATCAGATTTATATTCCTTATTCCCAAGAGACTTTTTGATATGACAATCGGAAGACTTTTCAACAGATAACATATAGGGGACGCGGGCAAGACTCGCGTCCCTTTTAGTTTTATCCCGCCGAGGTGGTGTTGATATTGCTGTTAATTTCTGATATAATCAGTTCGATAAATAAGAATTTGACGAGGTGTCAAAATGAGTATAATACAAAAATTTTATGACAGTATGGCTTCTCATTACGATAAGCTGTTCCTTGATTGGAAAGCAACAACAAAAGAACAAGCCGTATTATTGCAAGGTATATTTCAAAAATTCAATTTTGGGCAAACCGCAAGTATCCTTGATTGTGCTTGTGGAATAGGTACACAAGCAATAGGTCTTGCATCACTCGGATATAAAGTTATCGCATCTGATATAAGCGACGGCGAAATAGCAGAAGCGAAAACAAGAGCAGCAAATGCTAATGTTGATATTCGTTTTGAGAATGCCGATTTTTGTGCGTTGTCCGAAGTCTTTACGGAAAAGTTTGATATTGTTATCGCTATGGATAATGCGTTGCCGCATATGCTTACAAGCGAAGATTTGAGCAGAGCTGTAAAAAGTATTGTAAATCAAATCAAAGAAAACGGAATTTTTGTGGGCAGTATTCGAGATTATGATGCTTTGCTTCAAGATAAACCACCGTACTCTCCGCCATATATCCACGAAACCGACAAAGGAAAACGAGTATCATTTCAGACTTGGATTTGGAATGATGACCACTATAAACTTACACAGTATATTATTGATGACGAGGAAACATTAGAAATCAATAAATATGAATGTGAATACAGAGCAACTCGTCGAGAAGAACTGACCGCTTTGTTTGTTGCCAACGGTTGCAAAGAAGTAATTTGGCTGTTTCCCGAAGAAACAGAATTTTATCAACCAATCATTGTTGCGAGGAAATAAACAAATTCCAATTTGGCGAACTGTGTAGTAGGGGCGGCCATTGGCCGTCCGATGGAATTGTGGCGTATGACCACACGGACGAGCGATGCTCGCCCCTACAAAAAACAAATTGCCAAATTCCAATTTACCAAAAAAAGTAGCAGACCGAAATCTGCTACTTTAATTTTTTTTATATTGCCCTCGCTGCATCGTCGCTGAAGCGCCACCTATGGTGGATTAAGCGAAGCGAGGATGGCGCAGCGGTCAAAATTCATATGCGCTTCAAGCCGTAATGAATTTTGGGAACCGCAAGAGGGCTAGGGGTGAACCCCCTTACGTATTAAAAGA
>JAZRIJ010000039.1:0-1935 GCA_045645205.1 Eubacteriales bacterium | reverse complement strand
TAAAGTGCTAATTTATACAGCTCAATAGCTTTTGCATAATTCCGAGTTACATATACGCCGTTATAGTAAAGTGCGCCTAAATTCAAACGCGCCCGTTGATGACCTACGGAAGCCGCCCTTTCATAATATTCCAAGACAAGTGAGATAGTAGTATCATTCATAAGTTCGGGATGAATTTGAGAGTAATATGTAGCCACTTCCTCCATTGCCAGAACATCGCCATCCTCACACTTTTTTAGTAATATGGCAATATATTCTTTTTCTTCCGCCGGTATCATATCTGTTCCTCTGCCATTAGTACTATAAAACGGGAAATAATGTTCTCCATACTTGTTCCTAAATCCTACGATCTCAGAGTTGAATGTTTCAAGTGTTCGTGCGCCCGTGCATATTTCAGGCATATTATGAACTGCATTTACAAAATCAAAGATTTTCTCACGATCACCTTCATTGATGATTTCAAAAAGAGTATCAATGCAATATATCAAAATCTCATTGTTATTCTCATTAGCCGCTGCTTTAAGTTCCGAATATAGATGTTGCAATGAATTTTTGAAACTTTCATAGTTCTCATACTCGCACATTTTGCGACTATAAAGCATGCGAATTACAACGAAAATGCTTTTTATTTGTTTGTATATATCTTTTCGCATTTGCATTCTCCTTGAAATTTTCATTTGTAAGAAAAGTTATGTAACCAAAACAACGGCAAGAAATTATTACCTCCTTGCCGCTGTTGATTATTCTATTTGGTATCAAAACGGTATCAAAAATCCGTTTGAAGTGCCGAAAGCCCTTGATATATAAGGCTTTTTCGACTTTCGTTTATTATTCCCACTCGCAAGACAAATTTAAATCTTAAACAAATTTGTTTTAGTGGTTTAGCACAATTTGATAGCGTTTGTGTTAGATTACCTAAATCACACAGGTTGTCCTGACTTTTGCTATCATTTGTCTATCACAGTTTGCTATCACCAATCAAGCAATTGTGATGTTTTATTTATTATAACTTATTTTGATTTGTTTTTCAATAGTTTTAAATAAAAATAGCAGAGAGCGTTATATCTCCCTGCTATTTGGTTTAATTTGCTTCGAATTCGCCTGATTCAGAGCCGATTGATACCATATAAGTATCACCCTTTTTGATATCGGGACTTGAAAGTATAACAACTGCGAAGTTAAGCTCGGGTGAATGCTCAATGATGGTGTTTCCACTTTTATCTTTTAGCAAGATCTTTGTTCCTGCAGACTGATTACCAACACTTAAGTTACACTCATTGTACAGGAGGAAGATTGAAGTTTTATTGAATTTCTTTAATTTCTTAGATTGTGGGGATTTGCACTTTAAATTCCACAAATCCGTCAAAGCAGTGCACCGCGATATTACCTTTGTGTGAGGTGGTAATTGCTTTAGCAATAGCAAGTCCGAGACCGTAATGCTTGTCCTCACCGTTACGGGCGGTATCCACACGATAAAAACGCTCAAAAATCTGCTCACGATGTTCAGCGCGAATCTCATCTCCCTTATTGATAACAGACAGTTTTGCAAATCCGTGTTCCTTGGTCAAGGTTAGCCAAACTTCGCCCCCACCTTTACTATGGCGGATAGCGTTATCAAGCAAAATGGATACGATTTGTTTAAGCTGTGTGCTATTGCCAACAACACCAATATTGCTTGTAATGTTTGTGTTCAAAGTGAGTCCTTTTTCAAAGGAAACACTTTCAAATGGGAGTGATTCTCCGGCTACAAGGCGGCTAAAATCAATGTGTTCCATTTGCGGTGCCACATTCTCTGTTCGGGCAAGATCTAAAAGCTGTCCGACCAGCACTCCCATACGCTCGTTCTCATACTGAATGTTTTGGAGCCACTGGTTATCCCCAATTTCACGGGAGAGCAACTCGGCATTGGCGCTAACCACCGATACTGGCGTTTTT
>JAZRIJ010000038.1:0-8475 GCA_045645205.1 Eubacteriales bacterium | reverse complement strand
ACAGTTGAAGCTTGGGACTCTGCAACAGTTAAAGCTTGTGGCTCTGCAACAGTTGAAGCTTGGGACTCTGCAACAGTTAAAGCTTGGGACTCTGCAACAGTTGAAGCTTGTGGCTCTGCAACAGTTAAAGCTTGTGGCTCTGCAACAGTTGAAGCTTGTGGCTCTGCAACAGTTAAAGCTTGTGGTTCTGCAACAGTTAAAGCTTGGGACTCTGCAACAGTTAAAGCTTGGGACTCTGCAACAGTTAAAGCTTGTGGTTCTGCAACAGTTGAAGCTTGTGGCTCTGCAACAGTTGAAGCTTGGGACTCTGCAACAGTTAAAGCTTGGGACTCTGCAACAGTTGAAGCTTGTGGCTCTGCAACAGTTAAAGCTTGTGGTTCTGCAACAGTTAAAGCTTGGGACTCTGCAACAGTTAAAGCTTGTGGCTCTGCAACAGTATTTAATTCTTTATATGTCTCATGGAAAAACAAAGATACCATAATTTTAAGTGAAGATGCAACCTTTAAAGATAATGACACAAAAACAATATACCAGTCGGGAGATTGGAAGCTTGTTTTAGTAGATAAGAAAAATAAGGAGAATGACAAATGATAGTAAATCCGGAAAATATGACATTTAACGATAAGAAATTTTCAGCAATAATTTACGGTTCGCCGGGAACAGGAAAAACAACCGTTGCGCTTTCGGCTCCTGCGCCGATACTGATTGACTTTGACAGAGGTATAAGCCGAGTAAAGGCATATCACAGAAAGTCTACAATTTTCTGTAATACATACGAAGAGGTTTTGAAGGATATTGAATCGCCCGAAATTAAAGACTTTGAAACTTTTATAATTGATACAGGCGGAAGCTTTATATCATATCTGCAGGACTGGGCGATGAGAGATAACCCTACTGTTAATAAGCAGAAAAACGGCGCAATATCCCTTAAAGGATTTGGTGCAGTAAAACAGGAATTTCAGCGATTCACAAATTACGTTAAAGATGTGCTTAACAAAAACATTATATATGTGTTCCACTCTGAAGAAAAGACGGACAAGGACGGCAACCCTATGCAGAGATTATTATGCGAAGGTGCGGCAAAAAATCTTGTTTGGCAGCCGTGTGATTTTGGCGGATATATGCAGATGATAGGAACAAGACGTGTGATTTCATTTACACCGACAGATGAGTTTTTTGCCAAAGGATGTTTTGGCATCGAAGGGCAGAGAGAAATTCCTACTCTTGGTGTTAATGACAAAAATGATTTTATTACCCGTCTGTTTGATGAAGCAAGGGCAAATATAGAAGCTGACAATGCTACGTTTGCGCCGATGCTTGAACAGTACGAAAAAGTAATGGCAGACGTAGAAACCATTATTAATAATATTGAAACTGTTGAGCAGGCAAACGAAGCACTTGCTGCTCTTCCGGCTATGGAACATGCGCTGACATCAAAAAGAGAAGCAAGCGCAATGCTTTCTGCAAAGACATCAGAACTTGGATTTGAATATGATAAAAAAGCTAAAGCATATAAGCTGAAGGAGAACGGCGATGAATAAAAGATACCTTATCACTCAATCGCTTCTATCTTCGTGGAACTATATGTTTGACTGTTTTGACGGATGCGAGGAAAGCGCAAAGGAAGAGTTTATAAATACCCTTCGCCGCATCCCGAAGGAAACAACTCCGGAAATGCAGAACGGCATTGATTTTGAAAATGAGGTTTACAAGGTAACACATGGGGTGCAGAGAAATCCGCACCCTAAATGGGAAACTGGAATACAGGCAGTGGCAAAAGAGATTATGTATGCGCCTAATCAGATAAAGATATCAAGGGAAATGTCTTCTGTGTGCGGTATGGATTTGCTTATATACGGCATATTGGATAGCCTTAAATGCGGGACCATTTATGACGTGAAGTTCAGTAATAAAAGCTTTGGCAGCGCAGAAGTATACGGCAAGTATTTAAACAGTCCGCAGCACGCTACATATTTTTATCTTGTCCCGGAAGCTGATACATTTAAGTATCTTCTTTCAGACGGGAATGACATTTACACAGAAACATATACCAGGGCAAACACAAAGCTTCTTGAGGAACTGCTGCATAATTTTTTTAATAGCTTGACAGATATGGGCCTTATGGATGTATATAAGGAACATTGGATAACGAGATGTTAACTGCAAAAGTGATTGGTTATGACGGACATAATCTTGTGGTTGTACCTGCAGAATCGATCGACCGCGAATTGTTTCGTAAACAGGTAGGCAATATTGAAATCCGTTTGAATGACGGAAGGACAATATCAGCTGATCAACGTAAGAAGATTTTTGCAATTATACGGGATATAGGATTGTGGTCCGGACACGAACCAGAATATTTAAGGCAGTATCTTACGTGGGATTTTGCCGCCGATTGGAACGGCGATATGTTCAGCTTATCTGATGTGGATATGACAACGGCACGGTACTTTTTGAATTATCTTATAAGCTTCTGCTTTAAGAATAATGTACCGACAAAGCGTCCGCTTATTGAGCATACCGAAGATATGGGCAGATATTTATACTACTGCCTTGAACACCGTAAATGTGCTATATGTAACAAACCGGCAGACGTACATCACGTTGACCATGTCGGAGCAGGGTTTAACCGGCACAAAATAAATCACGTTGGAATGAGAGCAATCGCTCTTTGTAGGGAACATCACAGAATGGTTGATAAGAGCGAAAAGGAACTGTTTGATAAATATAAAATATTTGGAATTAAGCTTGATGAATACTTGGTAAAAGTATTGAAGCTGTAAGGAGTTGAATTTCAATGCGATATGAGGTTATAGATAAAACTGCAGACGGAAAGTGTTCCGGATGCGGTGAGTGTTGCAGTGATTTACTTCCTTTGTCTGATGCAGAGATAAAACGTATTAAAGAATATGTTAAAAAGCACAACATCAAGGAACAACGGCATACGGTTCTTGCGACGGCAACGGATTTGACGTGTCCGTTTCGTGATAATGTCAACAAAAAGTGTCTTATTTATTCGATAAGGCCCGCTATATGTCGGCACTTTGTTTGTAATAAGCATCCCAAAGACAATATCGAGGTAAGAGACAATCTGCACAAAATAAATCGTGTTGCGTGTATGCGCAACGAATTTTTTGGAAATTCAGAAGATGTTAAATTCTTGGCCGGTGCTTTAAAAGCGGCTTTTGGATTGTAAGGAGTTGATATAAGTGTTAAATAAAGTAGTTCTGATGGGTCGATTGACGAAAGACCCTGAGATAAAATCCACTATGCAGGGAAAAAGCGTTTCTGCCTTCACACTTGCTGTAGACAGAGGATATGTAAAGCCCGGAGAAGAGCGACAGGCGGATTTTATAAATATAGTAACGTTTAATTCTACGGCAGATTTTGTAGCAAGATATTTTGCAAAAGGTCAGCTTGTTGCCGTGTGTGGAAGACTGCAAACGAGAACGTGGGATGATAATGAAGGAAAAAGGCATTATGTAACCGAGGTTATTGGCGATGAAGTGCATTTTGCTGAGAGCAAACGTGAGGGCGCTGCGAACCAGCAGCGGACAGAGAATAATTTTGCATCACCAATACCGGATGGATTTAATGCCGATGTAGATGATGACGATTTACCATTTTAAGAAGGAAAGGGACATTGAATGAGAAAACCGACACAAACGTTGGATTTTTGGCAATTTGATGTCGGCTTGTATGATGATGGCAAGATTATCGATTTAAATGAAAAATTCGGTCCTTTAGGAGAGGCCGTATATTTCAGAATATTATGTTACATAGCAAAGAGTAATGGATATTATGCAGAGTTAAATGACGCACTTATTCTCTATATCTACCGTTCTATTGGTAGCAAGTGGATAAGGAACAGGCGAATCATTTCCGAAGTGATTTCCTATTGCGGTGTATGTGGTCTTTTTGACGTAAATCTACTTTCGCAAAGCATTATCACTTCTTGCGGTATCCAAAGGCGATGGCTGTACGCCAAAACGAAAAACCGTGCAAAAGGTTATTCGACAGCAAAGTTCTGGATTTTAGAGGATGAAAACGAGCCAGAGCTTTCAAGTCATACAGAAAATTATGATAAATGTAGCAACAAAGCCGATAAATGTAGCAAGAATACCGACATAAAAGACAACTCAACTAAAGTCAATACAATACAACAGAAAGAAGATGCGAATTCTGAGGATTCTTCTGTTGCTGTTGCTTTATATGAAAAGAATATATGTCCTATAACACCGCTCACATATCAGAAGTTATGCGATTGGCTTAAGGATGTTGATATTTCTCTTATTGAATATGCAATAGAAGAAGCGGTATCGCAAAACAAGCGGACGTGGTCATATATAAATGCTATTCTCAATAACCAGTTTCGTGCAGGACATAAGACAAAAGCTGCAGCTAAGGATAACAAACCGAAGAAGAAATCCAGTTTAGAAGACAAGCATAAGTTTGAAAAAAAAGAATTTGATTATGCTGCTATTGAAGCAAAAGCATTAGGAAAGGGATGATATTATGAATATTTTAATAACAATACCTGGAGAGCCTAAAGGGAAAGGAAGACCAAGATTTAAAAAATGCGGTAATTTTACAAAACCGTACACGCCAAAAGAAACGGCAAATTACGAAAATTATGTAAAAGTATGTTTTTGGAGTAAGCATCCGCAAGGGAACGCTCCTCTTCTTGCGGGAGAAATTGAGGCAGAGATTAAAGCATATTTCAGCATACCGAAAAACACATCTAAAAAGAAACGTCAGCTGATGCTTGACGGTGATATTAACCCTACAAAGAAACCCGATATGGATAATATTGCAAAAATCATATTGGACAGTCTGAACAATATAGCATATCACGATGATTCGCAGATTGTCCGTCTTGTTGTGGAGAAAAAGTATAGCAATAATCCAAGGGTTGAACTGAAGTTGACTAGCCATGAGGTATAGATTATGCCCGGAGGAAAAAAATATAAACCACGAGAAGTTGATTACATAATTGAAGCTGTAAAAAGGCGGGTACCGGCAGATATAATTGCACAAAAACTTGGCAGAAAGATAAGGTCGGTAGAAGACAAAATCCGTTTAATGAAGACAGTGGGTTTATTGCCGAGAAATATTATACATACAAGTGCAGACAATCCAAATGAGATTACCGACACTACTGAAATGCTTATCTGCCGGTACCACAAAGACAATCTTCGTAAAGGAATGGACGAAGATGATGCAATTTATGATATTTCCGATATCTTGTGCAGGTCGGTCAAGACAGTAATGGAGATACTTGATGCCTGCAAGGCTGACGGAAGATATGAAAGATATAATTTATATGGGAGTAATTTAAAATGAACAAACAAGAAATTCTTGCCCTATGTTAGAACGTGAAAAATTTATAGAAACAATAAGAAAGAGCTTTTGCGGTGTAGTTATGTCCTACACCGCCAAGGCTTTGGCAGAAAGAGCTGCAGATGCGCTTATATCAGAGGGAGCTATGTTTCCTGCGGCCAAGATTGGCGAAACAGTATTCTGCATTGCTCAGCCATGCGGCGGATGTCCTTGCTATAATGAGCCGATGAAAGAAGAATTTATTGAAATGTGCCGGAAGTGCGATAAGTATGAGGTTATAGAATGTGAGTTTGATTATGACCTTATTCCGGAGTTCGGCAAGACGGTATTCAATGAGCCTGAAGCTGCAGTAAAAGTATTGGAGGAAAAAAGAAATGAAAGATAGATTGAGTGAATTGATAAAGAATGGAAAAGAAAAATGCACCAATGCTGATTGTGGATTATGTGGTCTTGCAAAGTTTGGTGGTTTTCCTGATTGCAGAGATAAATTCCTCGCCGGCCATCTTCTTGAAAATGGTGTGATTGCACCGCCTTGTAAGGTGGGGGATGTGGTGTATAGTGTGTTTGAAGATGATGTTATAGAAGACGAAATAATACTTATCGAAGTAACCGAAAGTGCAATATATCTATCGACTTGTACCGAAAGGTATATGTGGGTAAATGGATATTTGTATAGTGAGATGTTAGACCAAAAATTATACATCACCAAAGAGGAAGCTGAAGCAGCATTGAAAGGAGCAGAGGGAAAATGAAAGTATTTGAACTTATGAATGAATTATCAAAGGCTCCTGCAGGGGCTGAGGTAAGATTTTCTATGATTACATCTGTAGAGGAGCTTATAAAAGCAGAACCGGCGGACATCGAAGGAAAGATATGTTATGGAATAAATGTCGATGTTACGGAAGTTGATGCTGCTTCTGAAAAGACAGTCTTTATTTATCATTAAGAGGTGGCGGTATGATTTTTAAAATAATTATAGTTTACTTGCTTGCATCCATAGTAAATGAGTTGGCGAATATAAGTGAAGCACTTGTAAAAATAGCGAAAGGCGGTGCATCAGATGAACGATAACGATATTATAAAAGTTATAAAACATTGTATTAACAAAACTTGTGTTGGTTGCAAAAGAGAAGATAATAATTGTCATAGTTCTGACAGTTGCCGATACGATTTGCTTAAAGTTGCCCTTGACCTAATCAACCGCCAAAAGGCAGAGATTGAGAGGTTGCAGGAAGAACTTGACGGAGAAACAGTTGAAAATATGCGACTTGGACACAAAATTGAAGTCTTGGAAGTAAATAACAACTCATTGTGTTTGACCCTATCTAATAGGGCAAGGGTGGAACGAGCCGAAGCAATAAAAGAGTTTGCGGAGAGGTTTGGAGCATTGCTTGCCGACTTTGATGATTACGACACACTTCATATTTATGAAATAAAGGACAGACTTGACCTTGTAAAAGAAATGGCGGAGGGGAAAGAATGAAATCTGTATTGATAAGCATACAACCGAAATGGTGCGAACTTATTGCATCAGGCAAAAAGACTATTGAGATAAGGAAAACAAAACCGAAGATAGCAATACCTTTCAAGTGCTACATCTATATGACGGATAACAAGAAGCAAGTTTTAAGCTTGCTTGACAATCCGACACCATACTGGGAAACGTTACACTTCGGCAAGGGCAAAGTCATAGGCGAGTTTGTGTGCGACAAAATCGGCACAGACAGGACATTCGGACACGATGTTTCTTTCTATGCCGAAGCGCGTATGAGTGATGTTGATATCGCTTCTTATTGCGTGAATCCCGAAATGTATTGTTGGCACATATCGGACCTTGTAATCTACGATAAGCCGAAAGAATTAAGTGAGTTTGCAACAATATGTGTAGCTGAATGTTCAAATCCTTATAAGTGCGATAAGTGCGAATATTCATATAAAGAATCCTATGAAATTGGTGTATATGAAGAATGTTGTTGCAACAATCTTAAACCATTAAAAAGACCGCCACAGAGTTGGTGCTATGTAGAGAACGATTTTAAGGAGTGAGAATAATGGCTCAATTACTACCGTGTCCGTTTTGTGGGGGAGAAGTAGAACTGCTTGATTACACGGACAGAGTATACGGATTTTGGGATTATAAAATTAAGTGTAAAAAATGCCGAGCTTATATGGATAGTCCCTCAACGGCGGTTGTTAGAATGTTAAGCAAAGGAATAGAACAAACACGAAATGAAGAAACAATGCAAAAGGCAAAGCGTGAGTTAATTATTATTTGGAACACACGCACACAGCAGGAGGAATAACAATGCTTCAGTATTGTAGATACTGCAGTCATATGATATGCGGTGATGCGAACTACTGCAGGGAAAAGAAGAGGTTCTTCTCTGATAAGCAGATATGCGCTGCAAATAAGTGCAAGTATTTTGATTTTAACCCTATAGATGCACTCGGTATCAATAAAAATAAGTACAGACCGAGAGAAAAGACCGCAGCTGAGGGCGGACAGATAAATATGTTTGATTAAATTATGAAAAGGAAGGTGCAGATGTGGATACCGAAATAATAAGCGTAAAGAAATGGCTTGATCGAGGATGGAAACTGAATGAAGAAATAAATACTCTGCTTGAAGAAGAAAGACGTGCCTTTGACAACGCCAGTAGGATTACATCTGCACCGTCAGGAGAACGGGTTCAGAGCAGTACCAGCAATTCTTCTGAACGGCGGTTTATAACCTATACCGAATACTCAAGGTTGATTGACGGGTATATCGAGAAGCTTACGGCCATAAAAGAAGAAATCTTTATGGCAATATATAAGGTGGAGAATTCTACATACCGTGCGTTGCTGATAAAAAGATATATTCAGTTTAAGAGATGGGAGACTATTGCTGAAGAAATGCATTATGATATACGGAATATTACTCGAATACATAACATAACATTAAAAATAATGCAAAAAATTATTAATAAGTAAAAAATGTCCTAAAATGTCCTATTGATTTATGATATAATGGTATTGTGAAAACATATTTAATGAGGCAAAAAGCGAATGGCTACACATTTTGATAAATTTGAAGACAGAAACAATTTTAAATTTAATCTTATAGAAGGAGCAGAACTTACAGGCAAATATGGA
>JAZRIJ010000037.1:0-39081 GCA_045645205.1 Eubacteriales bacterium | reverse complement strand
TCAATTCTAATTTGTCGAATAGAGTCAAACACCCCGACAGACATTTATGTTAAAGGTCTGTCGGGGTTACCTATTTGTTTACTGCGGAGCTTTTTTATCCGTAGGGGAGACCTGCGGTCTCCCGCGGGCGAACGCAGTTCGCCCCTACCGTGTGTTAGGTAAATATTTTGTGATTTCTTCGCTAATTTTGCACGCCTTTACGGCTGCACTTGTTTCTTATATTATACTTACAAAGTAATATTTCTAAAAATTTAAAGAATATTTCCGAATTTTTCTGAATATCTTTCGATGTTTTCCTTAATAATCTTTTCCGCTTCTTCTCGGTTGCATATTTCTTCAACTACCGTTACTTTATTTTCGAGGAATTTATATACCTCGAAAAAGTGCTTGATTTCATGAAACTGATGTACGGGAAGTTCGGGGAGGTTGCAGAATGTGTTAAGCGAGGGATCTCCAAAGGGAATAGCGATTATTTTTTCATCAACCTCGTTGTTGTCAAGCATCTTCAAAACGCCTATAGGATAGCACTCAACTATAGACATAGGCTGCAACTGTTCCTGACAAAGCACAAGAACATCAAGCGGGTCATTGTCCTGTGAATATGTACGTGGAATAAAGCCGTAGTTTGCAGGGTAGTGTGTTGATGTAAAAAGCACACGGTCCAGTCTCAAAAGTCCGCTTTTTTTGTCAAGCTCATATTTCATTTTACCGCCCTTTGGAATTTCTATTACACAAAGAAATTTTTCGGGGGTTATTCTTTCTTTTTCAAAATCATGCCAAGGATTCATAATATCACTCCAATACTTATTTACATAACACCGTTGTCAACTTTTTCTTTATTTTCTGTTTCCGTATGAAGCAATATTTTTTTGTTATTTTTCACACAGTCAGGGGTAAGAACATTCTCCGGTGTTTTTTGTTTTGTTTTTATTTCCGTATTATCCATCTGAAAATACCTCAAACTACATATTTTTTGTATACATAGTTTTTGTTTTTTCAGCGGATTATATACACGGAGAATAATATCTTAAACTATAATCTAACATTTTCTTTTATTTTTGTCAAGCAAAATAACGTATATTGTAAAAAGGCAAGGTAAAATTCCTCGCCTTTTTTGCAAACATATTTGTTTTATCCCTCGTAATATTCATCAACATAGCTTGATGATGTTGCCGAATCATAGTAAATATAGTCGGAAGGATTTACATTAGTACCGTTCAGCTTCATTTCAAAGTGCAGGTGCGGTTCTTCCGCAATTTCAATAAGCGTACTGTCCCCTACAGATGACAATAACTGACCGCAATAAACAGGCGCGCCTTCAACAATTCCTTCGCCTAATTCCTCAGAAAGTCCCATATAGTATGAAACTAAACCATTTTCATGGCTTATGGATATACAGTTGCCCATCATGGGATGATCGTAAATATTCTGTACAGTGCCTTCTGCTGCTGCAACAACAGGTGAACCCGGATCGGCAATAACATCTATTCCTGCATGAACACGGTAGTCGTTCATGGTAAGAGAATATACGGGCATATCCAAATCACAGCCTTTGAGAAGATATCCCTCTACAGGTTTGGAAAATACTACCTTTACGGGCGCATCGACATCTTGGGCAGGCTCATTATCGGGTACACTGTTTACATCCTCGTCGGGCAGTTCAACAGATGTTGACTCAGGATTTTGCGTTTCGGCATGACCTCTTGTTGCTGAAGCTTCAGGTTGTTTTGTTGAACTTTCAGTTGCATTGGGGATACGTGAATTATCTCCATGCTTTTTCGAGCCTGTAGCTATACTGAATACCGTCATACATACTACTGCCACAATAATAAGTGCCAGCACTATGTATAACACAAAGTTAACTTTACTTTTGTTTGCGTTATCCATTGTTTTACCACCTTTGTTTAATTTTTTTCTGTAGGTATTTTTGACCGATGATTTACTTCTTATACACTTTTTTCAGATTTTTCAAGGTCAAATACACGGAAAACGCAAAAAATATTAAATATTTAAAAGTTATTGCTCAATAAGCTTCAATATTACATGCCTTGCAAGCATAAGACCTGCGACCGACGGAACAAAGGATATTGATGCAGGTGTTCGGTTTCCCTTAACTGTCTGCTCTTCAAAGCTGTAAAGAACATCAACATTTTTTATATCCCGCCTCTTTAGCTCCCGTCTCATTACTCTTGCCAAAGGACAAACAGATGTCTTATTAATATCGCAGATTTTAAATTTGAAGGGATCAAGTTTGTTGCCTGTTCCCATAGATGAGATAATGCCTATATTATTTTTTTTGCAGTACTCAATTATAGCCAATTTTGCCGAAACGTTATCAATAGCATCAACAACAAAATTAACTCTTTCTGAGTTTATTATTTTGGATGCGTTTTCGGGGGTAATAAATATGTCTTTTGGTATAACAGTACAGTTAGGATTAATTTTATGTATCCTTTCAGCCATAACGTCAGTTTTTTTCATACCGACAGTGGTAGTGTCTGCTACAAGCTGACGGTTTATATTTGACAAAGAAATAGTGTCAAAATCAACAAGTACGATCTTGCTTACACCGCATCTTGAAACGGCTTCTGCTGTAAAGCTTCCCACACCGCCAAGTCCGAATATCATTACAGAGGATGAAATAAGCTTGTCCGTAGCCTTTTCTCCTATAAGTGATATTTGCCTTTGAAGCCAACTGTTATCCATAATTTTCCCCTTGTTTTTTTATAAAATATCTGCTAGCACGTCTCTTGCGTTGCTTGGCATAACATTATTATAAACCAACAAATCCAATATTGCAACCGCATTTTCTTTATCTCTTGCAATATCGTAAAGAAAATCGTATTCGGTAGTTATACCATTTTCTATCTGTAATATGAGTATAGAATATACAGATGTATTTGCAAACAGGTCGCACTCCTTTCTGTCAGTAATTATTAAGCTATAGTCAAGAAATAGCTTATTGTTTGACGGCACATTCGTCCGTTTGCTCATAATGGAATTATTTTTCATAATACACCTCCAATTTTTTTATGCGGGGGTTTTTGATTATAATCATAAAAAGGCGAAAAGTAAAGAAAAATCTGTCTTATAAATTCGACAAAATAATATAAAAAGAAGATTATTTTTACGGCAAATAAGACCGTTTTTTTAATATCTACATATATTGTTTGCTCTAATTCTCTTAATATGTCGAAAAATGTCGAATAAAACCAAAAACTTATAACCAAATTTCCCATAAACATACCAATGACAAAATGTATAAATTATTGTATAATCTTAATGTAAATATAAATTATAAAGAGGTAAAACTGATGAAAAATAAGATAAAGATTACTCCGTTGTCACATGTTTCGTCGCTTATTATAAAAATTGGTATGCCGATAATCGCTGTTGTTTTTGTTTACATATTACAGCTTTTGTTAAATACTCCCGAAAATGAAAAAGCATGGTTATATGCGAATGCATACACCATGCTTGAATATGCCGTAATGAGCTTTACTTTAGTATTTTGCGGTGCTTTGGTTGCTGATATGGCACTAAAGCGCAAATAATTAATTTTATGCGAGTGATGCTGCACCGATAATGCCTGCATCATTTTTCAGCTCTGCGATTTTGAGTTCTGTTTTTACGGGGGCGCGGTTGGTAAACTGCAATTTGTCAACCAATTCACGTAAAGGAGCCATAAGATTTTCGCCCTCATTTGAAATACCGCCGCCAATACTGAGAATGTCCGGCTGGAAAATATTTACTATGTTAATTAACCCACAGGCAAGATAGTCTGTATATTCGGCACAAACCGCGCGAGCAGTCATATCTCCCATACCTGCTGCCTGATAAGCTGTTTTTCCGCTTACCTTATCTATATCGTTTTCAACCAATTTCCACATAAGAGAATTTCTGTTTGACAACATATATTCCTTAGTCATATTGATAAGACCGGTAGCTGAACTGTAGGTTTCCCAGCAGCCTCGCCTTCCGCATCCGCACTGGCGTCCGTTGTGCTCAATTACCATGTGGCCAAGTTCTCCGCCTGCGTAGTTGAAGCCTGAATAGATCTTACCGTCTATAACAATACCGCCCCCGACACCTGTTCCGAGGGTAACCATGACAAATTTATTAACACCTTTTCCGGAGCCGGCAACAGATTCACCCATTGCTGCGGCATTTGCATCGTTTTCAAGAAAAATCTTTTTTATTGGAAGAAAACCACGAAGTTTCTCAATAATGGGATAGTCAATCATATTGAGATTAGTTGCACGTGTAACAATGCCGTTTATGGGGTCAATTGATCCCGGAGAAGCTATACCCAACATTTCGATCTGACAAATCAATATTTCAGACTCAGCGAGAAGTTTGTTGCAGAGGTCTGCAATATTTTTTACGATCACGTCGGGATTTGGTCCCGCATTTGTTGGAACACTGCCTTTTTTTAATATATTGTTCTGTTCGTCAACGATACCGATTGCAATGTTTGTACCGCCAAGATCAACACCGATTCTGTACATGAATATATCTCCTGTGTATACTATTTAGTCTTTCTTAAGTAAGTCGCGAATCTCTGTGAGAAGCTCTTCTGTAGTGGGCTTGGGAGGTTCTGCAGGTGTTGCCGCTTTTGCTGCCTCTTCTTCTGCCTTTTTCCTTGCTTCAAGTTTTTCTCTGCCCTTTTGAATAAGAGTTACAAACATAAATATTGACAGAGCAATAATAAAGAAGTCTATTACGGTTTGAATAAAGTTGCCGTAGTTGAGTGTAGCAAAACCTGCTTCTTTTGCAAGATCAATGGTGGTAAATGCAGATGTGTCAGCCCCGTTTGCATTTAGTATAACGAAAAGCTCACTGAAGTTTGCGCCCCCGGTTATAAGGCTTATCAGAGGAGTAATAAGATCATTTACCAAAGATGTAACGATCTTGCCGAATGCACCGCCGACTACAACGCCAACTGCCATGTCGATTACATTGCCTTTAAAAGCAAATTTCTTAAATTCTTTCCACATTTTAAAAATCTCCTTTTTAAATATTATTTATTATTTAAAATTACATTAAAGTGGTCTTGATAAGCTGTTTCAAATAGGAATTTCAAACGTTCTTTTCTTCCCTTCATGTGTAAAAAAGCAAAAAGTGATTCAAGTCCCGTTGCCCGTCTGTATTCAACGGCAGACGCAGATTTTGGGGTGTGTCCTTTTGAGTTTCTGCCCCTTTTGAAAAAACTCATTTCTTTTTCGTCAAGAAGGTCGATTATATTGTTCAAAGCATTACTCTGTTCTGTAGCTCTTACAAAGGTTCTTGCCATATCATTTAACCTGCCTACATCGGTAATACCGCTTTCTATTACCTTTTCGCGAACCATGATTTCAAGCACCGCATCGCCGAGATAAGCAAGGGTTGCTCCGTTTAATTCCTCGGGTGTCAATTCTCCCATTCTCCTTTTTATACATTTGCTTTATTATAACATATATTTTCATTTTCTACAATATTAATTGCAAAAAATATATAAATCTTTGACAACATTAAGAGTTAGATGTATAATGTGGATAGCTATGTAAATACAAACACTCTTTTGAGGAATTAAAATTATGAATATAAAACAAGATTTATGGCAATATCTTCAGAGCACAGACAAACCAATTGTTATGTACGGAATGGGGAATGGCGCCGACAAGATTCTGGAAAGATTTGATGCACTCGGCATTACAGTTTCCGATTTTTTTGCAAGCGACGGCTTTGTCAGAGGTCATTCTTTTCATGGAAAGACTGTGCTTTATCTCAACGAAATAAAGGAGAAGTATGCCGATTTTATAATTATTTTGTCCTTTGCCTCAAGCCTTGATGATGTTCTTGACAAGTTTTATGAGCTTAATGATGAATATGAGATGTATGCTCCCGATGTTCCCGTAACGGGGGAGGGTACTTTTAATTTGAAATATTACAGGGAAAATGAAGAGAAGCTTAATCGAGCAAGAGGTTTGCTTTCAGATGATATATCAAAAAAAGTTTTTGATAATGTTGTAAAATATAAGCTCACAGGAAAGATATCTTATTTAAAGAAAATAGAAACACACCCTGACGAAGCATGGAACAATATGCTTTCTCCCGACAGTTATATCGTCTGCATTGATGCCGGTGCATACAATGGCGATACTGCAAAAGAAATGCTTGAAAGATGCAAAAATATTGAAAATATATATGCTCTTGAACCGGATATGCGAAATTACAAAAAACTGTCAGCGTTTGCGGAGAATGAAAACATAATTATACCCATAAATGCTGCCGCATGGAATGGAGATACCGTTCTTGAATTTGATGCCAGCGGAAACAGGAACGCCAATCCCTTTTCACTAAATACAAAAAAGACCGTCAGTATTGATGCGCGGACAATTGACGGAATATGTGGGGGAATTGCAGACTACATTAAATATGATGTGGAAGGCGCAGAGAGAAAGGCGATTTTGGGAAGTAAACAAACAATTATAAACAGCACTCCCGATTTGCTTGTTTCGGTATATCACAGAAACGAAGACTTGTTCGATCTGCCGCTGTTATTACATGAGATTAATCCTAATTATAAGCTTTATTTACGAAAATTTAAATATGTACCGGCATGGGATTTAAATTTGTATGCAACAGTTAGATAAAATTACATTTATTGAAATGACAAAACTCCGACAGATCTATTTCGGTCTGCCGGAGTTTATTAATTTTGCGAGAAACCGTCTTTCCGTTTTTTATCGTATCATTTCGCGGAGGGCTTTTAGTGCCTCATTAAGACCGCCTACTTCGTCTATTAAGCCGCAATCTACCGCCTCTTGTCCTTCGAGTACGGTTCCCATATCTGTTGCAAGCTCGTCCTTTGCAAGCATCATTTCACGTAATCTATCCATATTTGTATTTGAGTGGTTTTCGATAAATTTGAGTATTCTGTCTTGCATACGGTTAAAATAGTTATATGTCTGAGGTGCGCTTACAACAAGTCCCGTTGTTCTTACAGGGTGAACGGTCATTGTTGCCGACGGAACTATAAACGACTTTTTTGCAGATACTGCAAGAGGAACTCCTATGGAATGACCTCCGCCAAGTACTATAGATACTGTAGGCTTGCTCATACTTGCGATCATTTCAGACAGAGCAAGTCCTGCTTCAACATCACCGCCGACTGTATTTAATATAATGAGCAGACCGTCTATCTCGTCGCTTTCTTCAACCGATACAAGCAAGGGTATTATTTGCTCGTATTTTGTTGCTTTCTGATCATTAGGCAGCAGATAGTGTCCCTCGATCTGCCCGATAACCGTCATACAATGAATGGTTACACCGTCTCCTGTGGTGGTTACCGAGTTGCTCATTTTAACGTTTTCCAGTTGAAGATTTTCTATTTTTTCTTTCTCTAATGCTTCGCTTTGGTTTTCATTTTCATTTATATCTTTATCTGACATAAAAATTTGCCTCCTGTTTTGAAAAAGCAAGAAAAAAATGCTTATTCCTATTTACAATTTTTATTTTTTATAGTATAATAAAATTTGATTGAGATTATACAAATTATAATTTTTTCAATATAACGGAGGAAATAAAGATGGATAGCAAAATTCTGGTTGAAACATCCGCAAGACACGTACATCTTTCTGCAGAGCATATTGAAGCTTTGTTTGGCAAGGGTGCTACACTTACAAACAAAAAGGAACTGAGCCAGCCCGGTCAGTACGCATGCGAAGAAAGGGTTAAGCTTGTAGGTCCTAAAAAGGAGATTGCAAATGTAATTATACTCGGTCCCGCGCGCCCCGCAACACAGGTAGAAATATCTTTCACAGATGCTCGTACACTCGGTGTTACAGCTCCTGTTCGTGAAAGCGGAGATGTTGCAGGCACACCCGGTCTTAAGCTTGTAGGTCCTGCGGGCGAAGTTGACCTTGAAGAAGGCGTTATAATTGCAAAGAGACATATTCACCTTACTCCCGAAGCTGCTGAACAGTTCAACGTTCAGGACAAGGAGATAGTTAAGGTTAAAATTGATTCCGAAAGAACAACGATTTTTGATGATGTTGTTATCAGAGTAAGCCCCAAGTTTGCTCCCGCTATGCACATTGATACAGACGAAGCTAACGCAGCTTGCGCATTCGGCGCTTGCTACGGCGAAATTGTTAAATAATTTTATACTTTAGGAGATATACAAATGAGTACTAATGAAAACAACAGCTGTATGTTGACTACTGAAGTTCAGCATATGTGCACTGTAGCAAAGGGTCCTCATCACGGTCCCGCTCCCATTCCCGAAGAAGGTAAATGGGTAAAAGCTTATGAAATCAAAGATATTTCCGGTCTTTCACACGGTATAGGCTGGTGCGCTCCCCAGCAGGGCTGCTGCAAGCTTACACTTAATGTTAAGAACGGTATCATTGAAGAAGCATTGGTTGAAACACTCGGTTGCTCGGGTATGACACACTCTGCGGCTATGGCTGCTGAGATTCTTCAGGGTAAAACACTTCTTGAAGCTCTCAATACAGACCTTGTTTGTGATGCTATCAACGTAGCTATGAGAGAGATCTTCAAGCAGTTGGCTTACGGTCGTTCACAGACTGCTTTCTCGGAAAACGGACTTCCTATCGGTGCTTCTCTTGAAGACCTCGGTAAAGGTCTGCGTTCTCAGGTTGGTACCATGTTCGGTACAAAGGCAAAGGGTGTTCGTTATCTTGAAATGGCTGAAGGCTATGTCCTCAACATTGGTCTTGATGAAAACGGAGAGGTTATCGGTTACAGATTTGTACACCTCGGCAAGATGATGGAAGCTATCAGAAAAGGTATGGATCCCAAAGAAGCTTACGAAAAGAATATCAACACATACGGTCGTTATGACGAAGCTGTCAAGAAGATCGACCCGAGAAAAGAATAAGAGAGGAGGATGTCATAATGGGTAACAACGTATTTTTTGAAGGTAAGGAAAGAAGAATGGCGGGTATTGAAAAGTGCCTCGCTGAATATGGCATCGCTGATCTTGAAGAAGCAAGACAGATCTGTCTTGACAAGGGTATTGACGTAGATGCAAAAGTTAAGGGCGTACAGCCTATCGCATTTGAAAACGCAAGCTGGGCATATACACTCGGTGCTGCGATCGCAATAAAGAAGGGTGTTAAGACTGCTGCTGAAGCTGCTGAACTTATCGGTGTAGGTCTTCAGGCGTTCTGCGTTCCAGGTTCGGTTGCCGCTAACCGTAAGGTTGGTCTCGGCCACGGTAATCTCGCTGCAATGCTTCTCCGCGAAGAAACAAAGTGCTTCTGCTTCTTGGCAGGCCACGAGTCCTTCGCTGCTGCTGAAGGCGCTATCGGTATCGCTCGTACAGCTAACAAAGTAAGAAAAGAACCCCTCCGCGTTATTCTTAACGGCTTGGGCAAGGATGCCGCATATATCATCTCCAGAATCAACGGCTTCACATATGTAAAGACCGAATATGATTTCTACACAGATGAGCTTACTATTCTTGAAGAAACAGCATATTCCAACGGCGACAAGGCAAAGGTTCGTTGCTACGGCGCAAACGATGTTCTTGAAGGCGTTGCTATCATGCGTCAGGAAGGCGTTGACGTTTCCATCACAGGTAACTCAACTAACCCCACACGTTTCCAGCATCCCGTTGCAGGCACATACAAGAAATGGGCGCTTGAAAACAACAAGAAGTACTTCTCCGTTGCTTCCGGCGGCGGTACAGGACGTACACTTCATCCCGACAACATGGCTGCAGGTCCTGCTTCCTACGGCTTGACAGATACAATGGGACGTATGCACGGTGATGCGCAGTTCGCAGGTTCTTCCTCTGTTCCCGCACACGTTGAAATGATGGGTCTCATCGGCGCCGGTAACAACCCCATGGTTGGTATGACTGTTGCTGTTGCAGTTGCTATCGAAGAAGCAAGCAAATAACTTACTTTCTTTTTCGAAAGAAAGTAAGCAAAGAAAACTTGCTACGAATTAAATAACAAAAAGTTGGACACATCATTTTGGAGGTTTCTTCAATGTTGTGTCCAGTATTTTTATATATTTTTATAATACCACCGCTTTGGGTTTTCGTGTATGTATTTCCGTCTTGTTTCATAATCGTCATTGTCCCGTATTATGTGGTCGGCAAATGAACGTTGAAAAATGTTGTATCCAATTTCCTTGTTACAAAACCTCTTGAATGTAGAAATAATATGCGGTAGCATTTCATTGGTAGGGGACGGCGCCCTCGACGTCCCATTTTGTTTTGATTCTTTACCAATAAATATTATTGCGTGTATATGGTCGGGCATTATAACATATTTATCGATTTTTACACCTTGAATATTTTCGCTTGACAATAAATATTTCTCAACAATTTTGCCTATCTGTGTCAAATGCACTTTCGGGACGTCGTGGGCGCCGTCCCCTACCTCATAACCATCTGTTTCGCTGACCGAGGTATTATTCGATCTTTTTATTTCTGACAATATTTGCTTTCTGTCTTGTGTACATATCGTTACAAAATATGCACCGGCACAACTGTAATCGTAATTCTTTATTCTCGTCGGTTTTCTCTCGGGATATTTATCTTCCATCTTCATCACCATATTTATTATATCACAAAACCAAAATGCACGCAATAAAAAAGACACATCATTTTGGAGCTTTCCATTATGATGTGTCCAATATTTTTATATACAAACGTGAGGTGTTTTTACAATGAAAAAACTGAAAATGAATGTTGCCAATAAGCTTACTTTTGAAGAGGGCTGTAACAAGTATCTTAACTACTGTATTCAAAAGCAGTAAATGATTTGTAAACACATAACTAAAAAATTTATTAAGGCACGATTTAGGGGAGAGAAAAATAAAATAATATGTTATAATCCACACGTAAACAATCGCAGGTCTTACGGTTTACAGTTGTTTGAAAATATGTTATAATACAGAAAGGAGATAAAAATGAATTATCTTTACCGGGTTATCAGTGCCGCAAAAAAATGGAAAGATAATACCGCCTGAACCGCAGTGGGTTAAATGGATTCACAGAAATTTGAGCGACAATCATTGTGACGAATGTCTGAAATTGCACAATTGTTGGTTTGCCAAACAAACCACTCCAAAACACCCGCACCACACTTTTTGCCATTGTATATTAGAGGATATCCCCTACGTTAATGTAATGTTTAACTCCTCGGCTGAATCCGCTTACAGCAAATATGATCCGTATTTGTTTGATACAAAAAGCGAATATGGGCATGGTAAGGAGAAAATATTTAAATATTGGGGATATACTGTTAAAGATTCCAGGTGGTTACAAAGTGAAATCGAAAAACAAGGGCTTGAAAAATATATCAATGGGGATTATAAGTTAGGAATTTTAAATAAATATGGGCAACGTATAAATATTCGAATAGAAATTCCTAATCGAACTAATGGTAAGATTGTATCTTTTCTAACAGGTTGGACTGTACGCCCTAATGGACAAATTACTTTAAATACACCATACGGAGGTAAATAATATGAAATATTTGGATTGCGTAGAAGTTATTGTTGAAAAAGAAAAATATGCAAAAGATGGTGTCCATAAAGGTATGCAAGGCGTTATTTGGTTAGAAGAATGTATCAATGGTGAATGGGACGTATATTTCCCTCAATACGGAGAAAATCCTGATATTGCCGAAATTCCTATCAAAGAAGAGGACTTAAAAATTATTCCTCGAATGGATGCAAAGACAAACGAAAGAATAAAAGCTGAATTTGTAGATTAAAACAATAAAAAATGGGTCTCATCGGAGCAGGTAACAACCCCATTGTTGATATGACTGTTGCTGTTGCAGTTGCGTTTCGAAAAGCGCAAGCAAATAACTTACTTTCTTTTTCGCCGCTTTCTTTCGGAGAAAGCTTGGCAAAGAACTTACAAATAATTAAATAACAAAAAAGTTGGACACATCATTTTTAAGTTTTCCTCAATGATGTGTCCAATATTTTTTTATAATTCTTACGAGGTGTTTTACAATGAAAAAATAAAAATGATGGCTACAAAAAATCTTACTTTTAAAGAAGATTGTAACAAGATAAAATGACAATAAAAAACACAACGGTTTTATGCGTTTTTTTCAGTTACGTAGTTTATTACAAAAACCATAATATATACAATAACCGAATATATTGCCATATATAAAATATGAATCGGACTGTATACCGAGTATAGATAATAGTAAGTAGGAAAGAGCATTTGCAACCCTTGCAAACTGTTAAGATTGAAGAATATAGGGGATAACACAAGAAGCGTTATCATTAGAAAAGGTATCATTTTTCCCGTAACAGACGATTTTTTTGTTATACAACCAACCAATAAACAAAATGCGGTTGTTGCAAACATAAAAACTATTGCCGACAATATTTCATATGCTCCCATATTAAGTTCTGAAATAATCAAAGCTAAAACAACAAAAACAGTGGAATCAAAGACGGCGGATATACAGCTTGCAAATCCAAATTCTATATGCTTTGTTTTTGGCATCCAGTCATATATTCTGTTTTCTCTGTCTGACTGATGATACATAACTGATGCAAGTCCGCAAAGAACAACAATAAGGGATAAAAGTCCGCGAAGAGGGGCAGTTAGATAGTTTTCATTGTCATCTTTAGTTTCTCCGCTAACGCTTTCAAAAGTAACAAGGTCTCCGCCGCCTATTGCTGAGTCGTATGCAGATTTTACCTGTTCTTTTGTTATTTCATCCACCGTAAAAATTTCGGTGTAGAGAAAATTTTCAAACAATGAATAGGAGATATATGGAAAAACGGCACCGCACAGTTTTTCGTGAGATAATTGGAGAGATATATTCGTTTCCCGTTCAATAACCGTTACGAATGCATTGTTTTCTTTTCCATCGGAGACAAATTTGTCTATTTTTTGCTGTAAGTTATCCTTAAATATCCATACAGCGTCTGCAGCTCCAATTTTTACACAGTCGTAAGCATATCCAATATCATCACACTTGCTGAAAAAAATAATATTATCACTGTCTAAAAGACCGTTAATTATTTCATTTGAAACTGCATCATTTTCGCCCTGAGTACAAAGAAGGATACGCAAAACACCGCTTTCTTCGCGTGCAAAAAACGTTATTGCAACCGTAAGAATCGGAATAAGACACAGAATGAGCAAAAAGCTTGTTTTTTTGAGCATTCTTTTGTTGAGTAAAAATAGTCTTATAAACGTTTTTTTAATTGTCTTCATTATTCCTTACCCCCGATTCTGTATGCTCGAAATACGATGGATAAAGCAAGAAAAACAGCGGTAAATGAGATAACTCCGATTATACTTTTTAATGAGAGAGTGCCTGAAATTGATTGACGCATATACGTTACGCCAAGTCCGGTTGGTAAAAATGAAGAGATTTTCTGAATTGATTCGGGAAAATAATGGCTCGGGTAAAGACAGCCGCATATATATCCCGTGCCAAGCGCAAAAATAAACTGAATGAGTATAACTCCTACATACCCGGATATACATTCATAAAACAAAAAATGAACAGAGGTTATCATTAAAATAACCGGAAGTATCTTTATAATATAAAAAATAAAATCCGATGGATAAACGCTGTCTATTTCGGCAATTCCAAGTTTTATATTTTGCAGAGCAAGGCCTGCTGTAAATGCAAAAAGCATAAATACCAACACTGTTATAAAAATAAATGATAAATATTCGCAAATTACTTGAGAAAACACTGAACTGCCTTTTGATACGAGCAGTTTTTCCATTGAACGATCTTTTTTGTAAAGATATGAGTTGCAGGTTATTCCCCAAAGCAGAAGAATCATCATTATGCCTCCGCATACAAAATATGCGCCCATAGACACACCGTCCGACATACCGAGATATTCTGTTTCAAATACACTTGTTCTGTTTAAGACTGTTTCTATATATTCAATATTAATTTTGTCGGTATTTTCTTTGTAGTTTTCAGTCCTTTTATATTCCTTGGAAATTTTTTGCATACCGTAGATGCCCTTTTGTGTTTGAGCAACAATGTCGGATATTGTTTTCGCAACCTCATTCATGAGTATGCTGCCGAACCCTGTCGGGCTGTCGCTGGTAACGTATACGATCGGAATATTGTCCATTCTTACAACTGATTCCACAAAGCCATCGGGAATTCTTATATATCCTGAAAGCTTTCCCCCCCTTACTTCTTTTTGTGCCTGTTCTTCATCCATTGTTACGAACTCAATTGAAAATCTTGAGGTGTCAATACTTTCTATTGCCGTAATACCAATGTCGAGGTAGGTTTGAGAAAGATCACCTGTTATACCAATTTTTATCTTTTTTTGGTTTTCGTTTTCGGCGTTTTGCTTGATAATAATTGCGCATACCATAGAAATGCAGGCTGTAATAAGGATGGTTATTGCCAATATTGCGGGGAAATGCTTTAACGCTCTTTTAATCTGCAGGTTTAAATATTTTTTGGTTTTCATATTATAATCTGCCTACCAGTCTGTGTATATTTCCGTCATAATCGTATTTTTGCAATATACCGTTTTTTATAATAAAAATCTCATCGCACATTTCAATTTCTTGTGCATCGTGAGTGGCTATAAGAATAATTCCACCGTTAGATTTAAAATTTTTAAGATAGTTTGATATACGTTCTTTGCATACAAGGTCTAAAGCGGCAGATGGCTCGTCGAGAAGTAATATACTTGGATTATGCGCTACAGAACATCCTATTGCAAGTCTTTTTTTCATACCGCCCGACATTTTGCATACCGGTGTTTTCAAAAATGCATCAATACCAAGCATTCCAAGTATTCCGTTTTGAAGCTCGTTTTTAATTTTTTGGGCAGGATACCAAAGCAAAAGATTATCATATGCACTGAGTTCTTCAAAAAGCGGGGTGCCTTGCGGAACGTATCCTACTTTACTTGCTCTTTTCTTTGTGTTTTTTAATAAATTTTCGCCGTCACAAAGAAAATTTCCGTTGTCAGATTGGATTACTCCTGCAAGTATGCCGAAAAGGGTTGACTTTCCACACCCATTTGAACCGAGAATACCTATACATTTTCCGCTTTCTGCGGTAAGGTTTATATCCGATAGTATGTTTTTCTTGCCGTATGATTTTCTAATGTTGATCAGTTCAAGCTTCATAAGTTTCCTTTCCCAAATAACTGAACAGCGTCAGCAAAGAGGAAATAAGCCTTTTTGAGACGCTGTATCAAGTATATCTATAATTTATAAGACAATAAAATTATCCTTCAAAGCTTGGAATCAAGTCAGCGGGGACTCCTGCTTCCTTAAGAGAGTTAAGAATTTTATTAATGTCAATTTTTTCTGCCCATTTTTGTATAGCTGATTCATCGTTTGAAGAAACAGAGTTTGAGGGAATATTTGCTTTTTCGTTATCTATGGTGCTTCCGTTAAGACCGAGATTGGCGAGAAGGTCATCATCTTGATATAACGATATTTTATAACCTATCTCTTTTTCGGATGATTTTATATCTAACTTGAGAGAAAGGTCATTAATAAGTGAGCTGAGCTCAGTGGGAACACTATCCAGCATGGATAACAACATTGCCGAAGAGGGCTTAATCTCAACGGTTCCGTTGGTATATCCCTTTTCGTAAGACTTTGTATCAAAATCTTTTAGCTCAATTTCCACAAAGTCCACTCCCATGGCCTGAACGACAAATTCTCCCGATTTCTTTGAGCCTGATGTTTTTCCTTCGCCTTCAAAAGAAAACTTATTTCCATCGATTTCTATTGAGATTTCAACAGCGTAGTCTTTTCCTTTTTCAACGTTAAAATATGAGAAGACAAATTCTTTATGTTCAATTTCAAGTCCGATAATATTGCCCTTATTGTTTATCCAAGTGTTGTATGTAAATCCTATTTCGGAATTGTCGGCTTCTTCAATGCTCTTTATAGCATCATCAAGAAAATCCTGATAATTCTTGTAAAACTCGTCTGCGTTTTCAATGTTCAAGAATTCTGCCTTGGCGATATCAAGGACTATTTTTTTAATATCGTTATCATTTTTAGCTTCTTTAAATACAGTGGAGAAGGCTTTTACGAGAAAATCTCTGTCTAATTCAACCGAGTACTTGTCGCATTTTAGTGATACGCCCTTAACATCAAGTGTAACTGTTTCTTTTTGTACTTCTTCCATACAATCGAAAACTATACCTATGTAACGTGTAATTATATTTTCAAGAGTCTTTGTGTCGGGAAGTACGCTTATAATATCATCAAGGTTTTTCTGTATTTCTTGTGAAGAAACAGCACTTTCCGTTCCTGTTGCAAGAGGAATGGAAATGTATTCATTGTTAAACTCAGGAATCTGCATATAAATAGTATAAGATTCCATATCTAAAATATAGTTTAACGATATTATTTTCTTGTTGTTGAGATTTATTGCCATATCGCCTGAATATTTGTTCTCGTTAAAGTGAGCATTCATATCCAAGGTTGCATTTTTAGCCCATGATACATCCATTCCCAACATTTGACCAATAAGATCAGCGCCTGACTTGCCAAGATTAATTTCATATTCAATATTTTGTGAAGGAATGATAGTTTTATTCGTGTTAAGCTGTTCTAAAACTGAGCCGAGGTCTTCTGCAAATACAGAAGATGAGTCTTGGACCGTTGATTTGAGATATTCTTTATCCGATAAAAAAGTCTTATTGAAATAGTTTGCAACCAATGAGGCGTTAAAAGCAAGCAAAGTAACAATTACCGCAACAACAGCAGCAACAATACCTATAATAAGACCTTTTTTAGATTTTTTAGGGGGGTGTTGATTAATTACGGGTTGTTCACACTGAATTTGTGGAGCAATCTCTTCGGTGGTTTGCTGCGTGTTTGTGTGATCCTGAACGGGAGCGCCGCACTGAGGACAAAAAGTCGCAGGGGCTTCAAAATTAAAACCGCAATTTCTACAAAACATGATAGTTCCTCTTTTCTAATAGTATAATTACAAAGATTTTTGTAGAAAATCTTTTATGCCTATAGTATATCATACATAATTATTGTAGTCAAGGAAAAGTAAGCAAATAGGATAAATTAAGGTCCTTTTTTGAAAAAACGATGCAAAAAAATTTATAACTATAAAAACAGACACATTATATTTGAGTTTTCTCTGATGATGTGTCAATTGTTTTATTTATATAGCAGAGTGTTTTAATTCAAAGTAAATTATAAAAAAATGAAAATTTATACACAAAAATTATTGACAACTATAAAAGTTTTGTGATAAAATATTCCCATATTTTTTGTATGGAAGAAAGAGGTATAGCTTGAGGGTTTTATCTGCCCATTTGTCTTAGGCTCAATTTTTCCATGCCTTTGATATATCGGCTATCTAAAAAGTCTATAAAAATTTTTTTAAGAGGTGATTCCTTTGAAACTTATGGAAACCATGTGTGAACGCGGACATGAAAAAGTATTGTTCGTAAACAATGAAAAAGCAGGACTCCGTGCGATTATTGCAGTACATAATACAGTGAGAGGTCCTGCCATCGGCGGCTGCCGTCTTTATCCTTATGCATCCAGCGATGATGCTCTCTTTGACGTTCTCCGTCTTTCCCGCGGTATGTCTCATAAAAATGCTGCGGCAGGTCTTGATTTCGGCGGCGGTAAGGGTGTTATTATTGCAGACCCCTCTCAGAAGACCGAAGCTATGTTTGAAGCATTTGCTGAAGCAGTAAACGCTCTCGGCGGATGTTATATTACAGCAGAAGACGTTAACACCGACTGTGATGACGCGCTTATTATGGCAAGAAAAACAAAGTATATTTGCGGTCTTCCTCATATCAGCGGCGACCCCTCTCCTTATACTGCTATCGGTACATGGCAGGGTATTAAAGCTACTGCAAAGGTAGTTTTCGGTACTGACAACCTTAACGGAATGAAAATTGCTGTTCAGGGTATTGGTAAGGTTGGCTTTGATCTTTGCCACCACCTTGCAAAAGAGGGCGCAAAACTCTATGTATCTAACCGTAACAATATGGCACCCCTCGAAAAGCTCCGCGACGAGTTTGGCGCAGAAATCGTTTCTGCAGACAAGATTCTTTCTCAGGAATGTGATATTCTCGCTCCCTGCGCAATGGGCGCTGTAGTTAACCCCACTACTATCCCTAACTTTAACTGTAAGGCGATTGCAGGCGCGGCTAACAACGTTATTCTTGACCTTGCTTCCGGCGAGGCTCTCAAGGCAAGAGGAATTGCTTACGCTCCTGACTTCATCATCAACGCAGGTGGCGTAATCAACGCTGCAGGCGAAGCTGCAGGCAACTACAACGAAGAAGAAGTTCTTAAGAAGGTATACAATATCTACAATACCGTTGAGCGTATTCTTACCGAATCCAAAGCTACTGGCAGACCTGAAGGCGTAATTGCTGAAGAGTTTGCTGAAGAGTGCATTTGGGGCAAGAGATAATTTACTTTCTTTTTCGCCGCTTTCTTTCGGAGAAAGCTTGGCAAAGAACTTAAACAATTGGTCTGTGCCGCTATCGTTTGTCGGCACAGACCTACTTTTTTTGAAAAGAAAGTAAGCAAAGAAAACTTGAATCTATGGGCTGTACAGTTTTTTTGTATAGCCCTCTTTCTTTTTTATCTTGTCGGTTTTCTTTGGGAATATTTTTCTTCTATATTTATATCAATAGATATTTATTACAAAAGTTTTTTGCAAACAACAAATAAAGACACATCATTTTGGAGAGATCCATAGTGATGTGTCTTTTATGTTTATTGTTATTACTGTTAATTGTCTTCTTCGGTGGTGCAGTTATTATTTTCGGAAAGTTCATTTTTCTTTTTGTAGAAGAATGAACCGATAACCAAAACTACAACAAATACTATAAGATAGAACAATACGGGGAATGAGAATGTTCCGTTTGCTTTTGCGGCAATATATTTGGAAATACCGTGAGCATAAAGTGCGGCAAATACCATAAATGCTGATGCAATAATACCGAGAATAGGCATAATTGTATTTTTCCAAATATTTTCCTTGCCGTGCTTCTTTATGAACATTATAAACACGGGAATATAGAATGCATAGATTGTTATAATGGGAAGCTCTGATGAGTCAAAGCTGAACAGGCCGAACAATGGCTTTGCCATAAGGTTTGCGCCGTAGAAGTAGAAAAGGAAAAATGCGCATACCAAAAGTCCGACTATTGATGAGTTGTAGGGCATATTTGTACTGGGACTAATTTCGTTTATTGTTTTGGGCTTAGGACCTTGATTACGAGCGGAAACAGCATAAAGGGCGCGTGTTGATGCAAGCATAAGTCCGTTGAGTGTTCCAAAGCAGGATATCACAATAAGAACACTTAGCGCTGTACCGCCAATGTTTCCAAAAATGTTTTTAAAGGCTGCGGGAGCACCGTCTGTTTGGAGCACTTCGATTGGAGCAGCTCCTGCGAGACCTATATAATATGTAATGTATACAGCGACAATTATAATGCTGCCTACCGTAAGGGCAATGGGAAGATTGCGCTTTGAGTTTTTTAGCTCTGCGTTAATGGAGGTTGCAATAATCCAACCTTCGTATGCAAATGCTGTTGCTACAACTGCCGCAAAAAGAGCCGAGGCATTTCCGCCTTCTGCCGTAATGTTTATTGTTTTAAAGGATTCAATGGTAGTGCCGTTTATAAGCCCAAAAACCGTACCTATAATTGCCATGATAATAAGAGGAATAAGTTTTATAAATGTTGTGCTTACCTGGAATTTACCTGCGAGCTTGGGAGAAAGTGTATTAAGCGCATATGATGCGACAAGATAGAATGCTGCCAGCGAGATACAAATTCCGCTTGTGGGATCGCCGCCGAAAAGCTCTACAGTGTAACGAGCGGACACCCATGCAAGAACGCTTGTCATTCCGGGACAGTAAAGAAAAGTGTTAAACCATGCAACATAGAAAGCATATTTCTTTCCTACTGTTGCTTCTGCATAGTCAACAAGTCCGTTTACTTTTTCGTAATGTGAGCCAAGGTTTGCAAGGTTGAGCGCGCATATAATCATAACAACGCCGCCTATTAGCCAAGCGATGATACCAAGAGGCATATTTCCTTCGGTATATTTCAGTATATCTTGCGCTTTGAAAAATACTCCTGAGCCGATAACGATACCCACTACCATACATATTGCGGTAATTAGACCGAATTTTCTTTCAAGTTTATTGTTCAATGTAAATTCCTCCGAATGTAATTTGTTTTGAATATTATACCATTATTTTATTATTTATTCAATACACTTGTTAACATTTTTTTATTTATTTTAACAAAATAATATATGGTTTTTAATATACGTTAGTAATTTTTAAGATTAATAATTACTAAAAAAATTAAGTAATAAACTATACTTTTTTTATAATAACGTAATAACATAATAAAATGTATAGATTTAATAAGAGTTATGTTTGACATTTTTATACAACAAAATCAAACTTGACTTTTTTTTTGATATATGATATATTGTAATCTATGTGTATATACACAAATAATAATTATGAATAGGAAGTGACGTAATTCATGGACGCGGACGGGAATATACAGGGCTTGATTTACAGAACGCTTGAAAATGCTTCGGAGGGCAATAATACTTCTTCAAGCATAGCGTTTTTAGTCCTATTATTCGTTATTTTTGTTGTGGGCGGCGGCTATTTCGGTGGGTCCGAGAGTGCGTTTTCCGCAATGAACAAGATTCGTATTAAATCAAAGGCAGATAACGGAGACAAAAAAGCAAAAAATGCGATGTACATAGCCAACAACTTTGAGAAAGCTCTGACTACATTGCTTATTGGCAACAACATTACGCATATTGCGGCGGCATCGGTTTCGACACTTATTGCATCGAGACTCTTCGATATGACAGAAACGGTTACATGGACATGTACAATTGTAACCACACTCATTGTATTTCTCTTCAGCGAGATGATACCGAAGAGCTTTGCAAATGACAGAAGTGAAACGACTGCATTGATGTTTTCGGGGTCATTAAGATTTTTAATGAAGATTTTAATGCCGTTTGCCGTATTTTTTGAATGGGTTTCAAAAATATTTATGAAACTTATTACAAAGTTTGTAAAGCAGGACGATCAGCCTTCTATTACCGAAGAAGAGCTGTATGAGATTATTGATACCATTGAGGAAGAGGGAGTAGTAAACGAAGAACAAGGCGATCTTATGAAATCCGCTCTTGATTTTTCGGAAATCTCCGCAAGAGACGTAATGACAATGAGAGATGATATATGCTCCATTGACGCATCTCTTCCCAATAAAGAACTGCTTGCTTTTATTCGAGAATCTGTTCACACAAGACTTCCCGTTTATGAAGAAAGTCTGGATAATATAATTGGTATAATTCAAATAAGAACTTTTATTAAAGAGTATTTGAAAAATCCCGATGTGGACATCAGAACACTTGTTATGCCTGCATACAAGGTTAGTCCCGACTCTATGATAGAGGATCTTCTATCCGAAATGCGCCAGCATAAATTTTATCTCGGAATTGTAGCTGAAGAGGGAAAAACTCTCGGGCTTGTAACTATCGAGGACTTCCTTGAAGAGCTGGTAGGCGAGATCTGGGATGAAGATGATATAGTTGATAATGATTTTGTAAAGCTTGGCGGGAACAGAACTCAGGTCAATACTCATTTAAAGATGGGTGAGATCTACAAAAGACTGGGACTGAGCCACCGCAGAGACTATGATTTTGACAGGCCCTTGCTTTCTATTGTGGTAGAACATTTCGGCAGAATTCCTCAAGAAGAGGAAGTATTTATCTATCGCAATATGGAGATAACTGTTGAAACCGTTGAACAAAATATAATAAAGAATGTCGTAATAAGACTTCTTTCTCCTGCTGAAATGGCAGAGCTTTCCGGCGAAAACAATTTGTCGGTGGGTGTATGAAAGGGGGACTTTTAGTATGACAGGTAATATTATTGTAATAGTAATAATGATTATGCTTTCGGCTTGTTTCTCAGCTTCTGAAATTTCATTTAACACTGCGAACAAAAAACGTCTGAAAAAAGCAAGCGAATCGGGCAAAAAATCTGCCACGTTGGCATATAACATTATTGAAAATTTTAATACAGCCCTTTCTGCCATTTTGATAGGTAATAACCTTGCCAACATTGCAGCTTCAACTGCAGCTACAGTTATAGCTATCACAGTGTTTAAGAAATTTGACATGGTGAACGCAGACAGTATTGCTTCTGTAGTGGCAACTGTGGCTATGACTGTTTTGATACTTATTTTCGGTGAAATCGTGCCCAAGATTATTGCAAAAAACAATGCCGATGTAATGGTTCATTGGTTTGCATATACGACAACGGCAGTAAAATGGATACTGTCTCCGCTTGTTTGGATCGTAATGAGCCTTATTAAAGGACTTGAAAAGCTTTGGGGCAAGGATGACGAGGATGCTCCGACGGTTACCGAAGAAGAACTGTCCTCAATAATTGAAACTGTTGAAGAAGAAGGGGTTATTGACGAGGAAAAAAGTGAACTTTTGCAGTCGGCTATAACCTTCCGAGACACAACAGTTGAGGAAATAATGACTCCCCGAATTGATATGCTTTCATTTGATATAACCCATTCTCTTGAAAGCCTTGGTAATATAGCGGAAAAATCCCGTTTTTCAAGAATTCCCGTATATGAGGAATCTATTGACAATATTGTGGGCGTGCTCTACCTTAACCGTTATTACAGAAAAATAACCGGAAGCGGAGTAAATACAAAAAGCGACCTCAGAAAGCTTCTTATGGAGCCTTGCTTTATTCATAAAACAATGAAGCTAAATCGAGCCTTGAATATGCTTCGTGAAAGGAAAACACATCTTGCCATAGTTGTTGATGAATATGGTGGTACAATGGGTGTTGTAACTATCGAGGATATTCTTGAGGAATTGGTGGGCGAGATCTGGGATGAGTCCGATGAAATCGTAACCGAATGTGTAAAGACAGGTAATAACACATATGAGGTTTCGGGCGATATGAATATCGAGGACTTTTTTGCCGAAATCGAATTTGAGCCTAAAGATTTTGAATGTGAATATTCAACCATGGGAGGTTGGGCAATTGAGATGCTGAATGCCGACCCACACCTTGGCGACAACTTCAGCTATTCTGACCTTAACGAAGAGGATAAAGACGACGATGACTATGAAGGTCATACCGAGCTTTACGTTATAGTATCGGGAATGGATGATATGCGTATCAAGAAGCTTACGGTTCTTGTGAGAAGGATAGAACCGGAAGATAGAGACAGAGAAGAACAATAATAAAAAGGCGTTTCCTACAAATAAGTGGGAAATGCCTTTTTTAGCTAAGAACACAATAGTCGCGTGGTTCAAAAAATGTTAATCGGTGAGGATGATAAAACGAAGATTTTGCAAGAATAAGAAATATAGATTTGTAGGGACAGGCGTCCTACTTGCTCTCTCCGCTTAGATGACAAATATCGCGCGTCATTTTGAGCGAGCCTACGCAAACTAAAGTTTTCCGCCAAACCTTAAGGCGAGTCGAAAAATCCCATTAAGTTTTTGCAGACTTTTATGAGATCCTTCGACTGCGGGCGAAACGCCCTACGCTCAGGATGACAATAGTGGTGATGTTCCTATGCTCAGGATAATGCACTTTCTGTATTTATTATAATTATAAATTAATTGTTATTTAGTTTTAAATTGTCAAATATATTTTTGATTTCATCCTTATTAAGATCATAGGCAAATATTATCAACTGAATTGCTGAATGGTAATCCGAAGCATTGTATGGTTGTAAGTAAACATAGTCGCATCTTCTTATAAGCTCGGAAAATATGTATTTAGTATTTGACATGAATTTCATAGGCTTTAGGTAGAGTGTAACAACAAACTCAAAACCGTAACGAGAGATATCAATGTCAGTTTGGGTTACTTCGGAAAAATTAATTGCAGCATAAGTTAACAATTTTACACTATTTTCGCTTTCGGTACAGGGTGTAAAATTTTTAGGGTTCTTAAAAATTTTAAGAATAGTAGAATTATACATACGTAGAAATTTTTCAGTAATACCTAAGCTTTTTTTAGTGTATTCATCTTTCTTATCTACATATTCTTCTTGTTTTGAATGTTCAAATCGTTTTGAGTAAATTAATTCATCTGTCTTAATCATAAAACCCCCCCTGTTTGCTTAAATAAAAAAAGTGCGCAACCGAAGCTACGCACCGAAAAACACATAACTCCATTTGTTGCAACACAAATTCACTACATTTTACTAAAAGCATGTGAAGAAGAGTATGTGCTTTTACCATATGGTAAGGTACACATACTTTTAGTAATTAAAAAATAGTATTAAATTTGTGTTGCCCTTACATTATACCATTTTGCCTTAAACATGTCAATAGTATACATGTTTTTCTAAACAGAGATTGTTTGGCAAAATGATTTTTTGTTTTCGCAACTGTAGTTGAAGGTGTGAATTTGTGAACAGGGTTAGAAAAGCGGCTGATTCAGCTGATTTTTTAATGTTTAAATATACCAAAAAATATGTGCAACTAAAAGTTGACAAAAAAATATCAACTGTGGTTGCTTGACCAATGAACGTTGTGTCGAATATAATAAAACAGATATATGTATAGTTTTTTTAGGACACAAAATATATTGTTTTGGAGGAGAAAAATGACCATAGGACAGAAAATTGCCGTATTGCGTACAGCGATGCAAATATCTCAGGAACAGCTTGCGGAAAGACTCGAGGTTTCCCGCCAGTCAGTATCTAAGTGGGAATCTGATCAGTCCGTTCCGGAGGTCAGCAAGGTATTACAGCTTTCATCACTTTTTAACGTTACGACGGATGATTTGTTGAGAGATGAGATACCTCTTGCTCCAACTTATACGGAGACACTGTTCAGACCCAAGGAATCTGTGGTTTTTAATGGAAGATATTTTGGAACTGACGGTTTTAGAGGCGAGGCAAATGACAAGCTTACTGCAATGCACGCTTTTAAGATAGGCAGATTTTTAGGTTGGTATTATTCAAAGGCTCACTCGGAGGGCTACGAGAAAAATTATAAGGCAAGGGTGGTTATTGGTAAGGATACCCGTCGTTCAAGCTATATGCTTGAATATGCTATTGTTGCAGGTATAACATCTTCGGGTGCTGATGCGTATATGCTCCATGTTACTACAACCCCCAGCGTATCGTATGTTGTTAGACAGGATATGTTTGACTGCGGAGTTATGATTTCGGCATCGCATAATCCATATTTTGATAACGGAATTAAGCTTATCAACCGTGCAGGCGAGAAAATGGACGATAATACTTTGGCTCTTATCGAGGACTATATCGACGACGACCTTTCAAAGCTTGGCGTTGAGGGAGATGATCTTCCTTTGGCTTCAAGAGAAAAGGTGGGCTGTGTTATCGACCATGTTGCAGGCAGAAACAGATATGTAGGCTTTCTTATATCTGTTGCGGCAAATTCCTACCGTAATCTTAAGGTTGCCCTTGACTGTGCAAACGGATCGTCATGGATGATAGCCAGATCGGTTTTTAGTGCGCTTGGGGCGCAGGTACATGTTATTAATGCCGATCCCGACGGCGTGAACATTAACGAGCAGGCAGGCTCGACACATATCGGCGCATTGCGTAAATATGTCAGAGAGCACCAGATGGACGTCGGCTTTGCTTTTGATGGAGATGCAGACAGGTGTATTGCTGTTGATGAACAGGGTAATATTATAAACGGCGACCATGTTTTGTTTATAATTGCAAGACGTTTGCGTGATAAAGGTCTTCTGCCCGGCAATAAGGTTGTTACTACTATTATGTCTAATATGGGTCTTTACAAGGCTCTTGACGATGTAGGTATAGGTTATATACAGACAACAGTGGGCGACAGATATGTTCATGATGCTATGATTGAAAACAACTATTATCTCGGCGGCGAGCAGTCGGGGCATACCATAATCCGTAAGTATGCTACGACGGGCGACGGTATTTTGACTGCCATTATGTTGCTCGAAGAAATGATAGAAAGAAAGACAGGTTTATTAGAGCTTGCATCTCCCGTTACTATGTATCCTCAGTCAATCCGCAATGTTTTTGTTACAGATAAAGCGGCTGTTGCATCTGATGAGAGGATAAAGGCAATGGTAGCTGAAATAAGCGAGGCACTTGGTAAGGACGGAAGAATATTGTTGCGTGAAAGCGGAACAGAGCCTGTTATAAGAATTATGGCAGAAAGCGGAAGCCAGAAGGTATGCGAGAATTATACTGCAAAGGTTGAAGAATTGATAAACAGTCTTGGATATTGCAGAAAAGAAAAGTGAGGATAATATGTGCGGAATAATTGGAAGAGTCGGAAGTGACAATGTTGTACCCTATTTGTTAAAGGGACTTGAGTGCTTGGAATACAGGGGATATGATTCGGCGGGAATTGCTGTTCATACAGAAAAGGGAATTGCTACTTGCAAAACTGTAGGAAGACTGGCAGGACTGCGTGAGACGGCAGAAAAAGAGAATCCACAGGGTGTTGTAGGTATCGGTCATACCAGATGGGCAACACACGGAGGTCCTTCGGTGTCTAATGCTCATCCTCATTTCAGCCACGACAAAAAGTTTGCATTGGTTCACAACGGCATAATTGAAAACTCAAATGAGCTTGCAGAAACTGAGCTTGCGGGAGTAAGCTATAATTCAGAAACAGATACCGAAAAGGTGGTTCACCTTCTTACAAAATATTACAACGGAAATGTTGTTGAAACAATAAGTAAGGTAATATCACTCTTAAAGGGTTCGTATGCTTTGGGTATACTTTGCACAGACTATCCCAACACTATTTTCAGTACGGCGATGTCAAGCCCTATGGTTGCGGCGAAGACTGCAGACGGCGGTTTCATATGTTCAGATGCAGGCGCTGTTTCAGCTTACGCAAAGGAGTATTACCCTGTTAAAAACGGTGAGATCTGCGTGCTTAATGAAAGCAAGATCAAATTCTACAACCCGGATGGTTCTCCGTTGGAAAAGGAGGCTGTAAAGATAGATGTTGACGAGCTGACAGCAGATAAGCAAGGCTACGAGCACTATATGATGCTTGAAATGCTTCAACAGCCCAATGCTGTAAGAAATACTATCATGTCTCTTATCAAAAACAATGAGATTGTTTTTGATAATGTTGATATAACAGATGAGTACATAAAGAATGAGCTTAGAGAGGTTGTTATTGTTGCCTGCGGTTCAGCATATCATGCAGGTGTTGTAGGCAAACAGCTTATTAAATCTATGGGCAATATCAGAGCATCGGCGGAGATTGCTTCGGAATTCAGATATGTAGATCCTCTTATAGATAATCATACTTTGGCGGTATTTATTAGCCAGAGCGGTGAAACAGCGGATACCTTGGCGGCGCTTCGTCTCGCTAAGGAAAAGGGCGCGAAGGTTTTGTCTATTGTTAACGTAAGCGGAAGCGCTATAGCAAATGAAAGCGATAATGTTATATATACAAAGGCTGGCAGAGAGGTTGCTGTTGCAACCACGAAAGCATATAGTGCACAGCTTGCAGTTTTATATACTCTTGCAATAAGACTTGCAAAGGGAAACGGACGCATAACCGCCGACCAAGAAAAGAAGATGGCTTTTGAATTGGCGGCACTTCCTCACAAGATACAGCAGACTATAGATAATAATATTGAAAAGGCTGAGAGCTACGCAAATAAATTTGCAAAAGCAGAGGATATATACTTTATAGGCAGAAGACTTGACTATGCAGCATCACTCGAGGCGTCGCTGAAGATGAAGGAGATAAGCTACATACATTCAGAAGCTTATGCCGCAGGCGAGCTTAAGCATGGAACATTGTCTCTTATTGATCCTGGTGTACCCGTTGTTGCTCTTGCAGGTGACGGTGAAATATTCGGCAAGACTTACAGCAATATTTGTGAGGTAATTGCAAGAGGTGCTGATATGCTTGTTGTAACAACCGAAAGCAATAAAGCTCTTGCAGACGAATTTGATAATACATTTATTGTTCCCAATACACTTCCGCAGTTCAATGTTTCTTTACAGATAGTTCCTTTACAGTTGTTAAGTTACTATACAGCAAAGAAAAAAGGCTGTGATATTGATAAGCCCAAGAATCTCGCTAAGAGTGTAACTGTTGAGTAATTATAAAAAAAGTTTATTTCCAACATTATGATATAATCCCCTTAAAGTAGACACTTGAAAAAACAAAAAGTTTTCAAGACTACTTTAAGGGGATTAATTTTATGCCAAGAAGGAAAGGAAAAAACAAGAAATACAGTGTGGAATTCAAGTTATCAGCAGTAAAGTCATATTTGAACGGAGAAGGCAGTTTGGTAACCCTAAGTAAAAAGTTAGGAATTGCACACAAAGAGACTTTACGAGAGTGGGTTTTATGGTATAATGGTCATAGAGAATTCAGGGAGAGCAGTAGCGCTAAAGGAGAGATCTATATGACCAAGGGAAGAAAAACCACCCAAGAAGAACGAGCAGAGATAGTGGCATTTTGCATAGAACACAATAAGGATTACGGATTGACGGTAGAAACTTACAACGTGTCGTACCAACAGATCTATGCATGGGTACGTAAGTATGAAGAAGGCGGAGTGGACAAGCTCAAGGACAACCGAGGCAGAACCAAGCCGATGGATGAAATGACCGAAGTTGAAAAGCTCAAAGCAGAAATGAAGATACTTGAAGCGAAAAACAGACAGCTTGAAATTGAAAACGCTTTCATAAAAAAACTACAGGAGCTGAAAGGTGGTGGTCGCTGACCGGAGTACATCAAGAGCATATCTACATAGCCATTGAATTTCTGAATACGCATATGGGCTATTCCATCAAGGAAATGTGTATTGCGTTAAAACTGAATTGTTCATCCTATTACAAGTGGAAAAACAGAGTACAAAGCAAAAGCGAGCTTTTGAATATACAGAACACAGAATATGTAAAGGATTTCTACGAGGAAAGCAACGGAGTTCTCGGATACAGACAGATGTGCATTAACATTAACCGAGAAAAGATAAGTGAGCTTCCTCACAGAGTGAATGTTAAGAGAGTCCGCCGTCTTATGCGAATTCTTGGACTCAAATCTGTTATTCGCAAAAAACGCCCGGATTACATCAAGGCCACACCCGAAATTACTGCGGAAAATATTTTAAACAGAGATTTCAAAGCATCCGTTCCATTTGAAAAATGGCTTACCGACGTTACGGAATTCAAGTATTACGTTGGTCCGGAAGTGAAAAAACTTTATCTTTCCGCAATCCTTGATCTATACGATAGACGTATCATTGCATACAAGATCGGTGATAGCAACAACAATGAATTGGTCTTTACCACCTTTGATGAAGCAACAAGTCTTTATCCAAATGCTAAGCCGATCTTTCATAGCGATAGAGGTTTTCAGTACACCAACAAGGTGTTTCACCAAAAACTCGTTAACGCAGGTATGATTCAGAGTATGTCACGTGTTGGAAGATGCCTTGACAATGCACCGATGGAGGGCTGGTGGGGTATCTTAAAGTCTGAAATGTACTATCTTAAAAAGTTTACGAGCCGCGAAGAACTCGTTTCCGCTATTGAAAACTACATACACTTTTACAATACTCGCCGTTACCAAAAGCGTTTGAATTGCATGACACCTTGCGAGTATTACTTCGCCACCGTCGCGTGACGAAAAATCTTCCCCTGCTGCGCAGCAGGGGAAGATGAAAGAATCTTGTTTAATTATCATATTCTTTTTATTTTTTACGCTGTCTACTTGACAGGGGGCACATTATTAAATCGGCGGATGTTGTTTTGTGGTATTTGTTGGCTATAAAAATAAAGCCTTGTTTAGAAATACACAGGGAAGAGCTTTTATAAAAAAAGTTTTTCCTTGTCTTTTGTTTTCAGACTATTATTTTACATAGACAGTATATAGAAAAACAGTACATTTTAGCATATGTGTATTCTGCAAAAAAAAGCAATAATTTGTTTAAAATAATAAAAAATATCGTTAAATAAAGCAATTTCATAAAATGTTAACAATATTATCCATTTTAGCACTTGACAATTGTAAGTGATAGTGGTAAATTTTATATAAAGTTTAGCACTTGTTTGTTTTGAGTGCTAAACAGTGTGAAGATATATAGAGAGAGGAGGAACGGTGTATGTACGGAAAAGGCGGCGGATTGAGTGAACGCAAAAAAATGATACTCCGCGCCATAATAGACGCGCATATAGACCGGGGTGAACCCGTTGGTTCTAAGTTCCTTACTCAAAATAACAATATAGCTTATTCCTCGGCGACTGTCAGAAACGAAATGGCGGAGCTTGAAGAATTAGGTTATCTTGAACAGCCTCACACCTCAGCGGGAAGAATACCGTCGGAACTTGGTTACAGATTTTATGTTGATTCACTGATGGACAGATATAGGTTGACACGCGATGAGCTTGAACAGCTTGATGCATTGAAAAAGTCAAAGGAAGCCGAGCTTGACAGAATAATTGAACAGGCAGGAAGATTGTTTTCACGGATAACAAATTATACGGCTATAACCGTAAAGCCTCGTCCAATGCAGGTGGTTATAACAAATTTTAATACTGTATATATAGACAGCCGAAGTTTTGTGTTGGTTATGGTTTCCAATACGGGAGTTGCGAAAACAAAGCTTATACGGACATCCGAGGAAATAACATCAAGGCTTACTGAACGGCTGAATGAGCTGTTAAACAGATATATTGCAGGCAGAAAGATTGGAGAACTGTCATACGCTTCCATAGTTGAGATAAAAAATAATTTGTTTGGATATGAGGATATAGTTGATCCTATAATAAAATGTATCTATGACACAGTTCATGAGATAGACAGAGGAGACGTCAAGGTAGAACAGGTAAACAGACTTCTTGAGTTTCCCGAATATTCAAATCTCTCACAGCTTCGCGGACTTATCGGAATGCTGGAGAAAAAAGAAGATATTTTAAATATTATAAGTAATTCCCAAAAGGATATAATAAATATACTCATCGGCAAGGAAAATTCGGTGGATATAATGAGCAATTCCACTCTTATTTTCAAAAACATAACGGTAAATGACAGAGTAGTGGGTGCTATCGGAGTCATAGGACCTTGCAGAATGGATTATTCAAAGGTTATAACTACACTTGATCTTTTGTCAGATAACATAAGATGGCTGTTTGATGTGAAAAACAATATGCTGACCGATGGAGATAACGGAGGAAAAAATGGCTGAAGAAAGAATTGCAGAGACCGAAGATGTAGTTTCGGAAGAGACAAAGGTTGAAAACGAAACCACAGAAAATAAGACTGAATCAGAAAAGAAGGAAAAAAAGATCTCAAAAAAAGAGCTTGATACGTTGAAAAAAGAGGTTGAAGAGCTGAAAGGCAAGCTTGAAGAGCAGAATGACAAATATCTGCGTATAGTTGCAGAGTATGACAACTACAGAAAGCGCGCTTTGAAAGAAAAAGAAGGCATATACGGCGATGCATATGTTGATGCCGTAAAAGAGCTTCTTCCCATACTTGACAACCTTGAGCGCGCGGTTGCGTTTGCCGAAAGCGGTAACCTTGCCGAAGGCGTAAACATAACTCTCAATATGTTCAAAGAAACATTTATAAAAATGGGCGTTGAAGAGATAGTAACCGAAAATGCCGAATTTGATCCCAATCTTCACAATGCTGTTATGCACATAGAAGATGAGGCTTTCGGTGAAAATATGATTGCAGAAACCTTTAGCAAGGGATATAAAAAGGGTGACAAGGTCATAAGATATGCAATGGTAAAGGTTGCAAACTGATTATACGAAAAAAATATAACTTAACATAAACGGAGGAAAATTATTATGGCAAAAATTATTGGTATTGACTTAGGAACAACAAACTCTTGTGTGGCAGTATATGAAGGCGGTGAGCCTATTGTTATACCCAATCCCGAAGGCGCGAGAACAACGCCCTCGGTAGTTGCTTTTTCAAAAACAGGCGAAAGAATGGTAGGTCAGGTCGCAAAACGTCAGGGTATTACAAACCCCGACAGAACTATCATGTCCGTTAAACGTGAAATGGGTACAGACTACAAAGTAAAAGTGGACGAAAAGACTTATTCTCCTCAGGAGATATCTTCCATGATACTTCAGAAGCTTAAAGCAGATGCAGAAGCATATCTTGGCACACCCATTACACAGGCTGTTATCACAGTCCCTGCATATTTCTCCGACGCACAGCGTCAGGCAACAAAGGATGCAGGTAAAATTGCAGGCCTTGAAGTTTTAAGAATTATTAACGAGCCTACAGCGGCTGCTCTTGCTTACGGTATGGACAAAGAAGAAGAGCAAAAGATCATGATATTTGACCTTGGCGGCGGTACATTTGACGTATCCTTGCTTGAAATCAGCGACGGCGTGTTTGAGGTTCTTGCAACAGCAGGTAACAATAAGCTTGGCGGCGATGACTTTGACCAAAGAGTAATTGACTGGATAGCAGATACTTTCCAGAAAGAAAACGGCATTGATCTCCGTCAGGATAAGATGGCACTTCAGAGACTTAAGGAAGCGGCAGAAAAAGCAAAGATTGAGCTTTCCGGTATGGCTTCTTCAAATATTAATCTTCCTTTTATTACAGCAGATGCAACAGGGCCTAAGCACTTTGATGCAACTTTGACAAGAGCAAAGTTCAACGAACTTACCGCAGATCTTGTTGAAGCTACAATGGTTCCCACAAAGAGAGCGCTTTCTGACGCGGGACTTTCGCCCTCACAGATAGATAAGGTTCTCTTAGTCGGCGGTTCTACAAGAATTCCCGCAGTTCAGGAAGCTGTTAAGAACTTTATCGGAAAAGAACCCTTCAAAGGTATTAACCCAGATGAATGTGTTGCTATCGGCGCAGCTGTACAGGCAGGTGTTCTCGGTGGCGAGGTTAAGGACCTTCTTCTTCTTGACGTTACTCCCCTTTCCCTTGGTATTGAGACACTTGGAGGCGTATTCAACAGAATTATTGACAGAAATACAACCATACCCGTAAAGAAGAGCCAGATCTATTCAACAGCGGCTGACGGTCAGACATCTGTTGAGATCCATGTTCTTCAGGGTGAAAGAGATATGGCAAAGGGCAATACAACTCTCGGACGATTTATTCTTGACGGTATTCCCGCAGCACCCAGAGGAGTACCTCAGATCGAGGTTACATTTGACATTGATGCAAATGGTATCGTAAATGTAACAGCAACCGATAAGGGAACAGGTAAGGAACAGCATATCACTATCACATCTTCCACAAACATGAGTCAGGAGGATATAGAAAAGGCTGTTAAGGAAGCTGAAAAGTATGCAGAAGAGGATAAGAAGCTTAAAGAAGCTGTTGAAGTTAAGAATCAAGCAGAAAGCATTATTTTCCAGTCTGAAAAGACAATGAACGAGGTTGGCGATAAGCTTCCCGAGGCTGATAAGGCTGATGTTAAGGCTGCGGTCGAAAAGCTTAAGGAAACAGTTAAGACAGATGACACAGAAAAAATCAAAGCTGACACCGAAGCTCTCCAGCAGGCATTCTATAAGCTCAGTGAAAAGCTCTATGCGCAGCAGGCTCCCCAGGGCGAACCCGGAGCACAGAACGGCGGCGCAAATGACGGCAACGGCGACACCTTCTATGATGGTGAATACGAAGATAAGACCAATAATTAATAAGCAGAAACGACTGTTGGTAGATTACTCTGCCAACAGTATCGTTGTTTTACATAAATAAAAAGAGGTAGTATATGGCGGACAATAAACGGGATTACTATGAGGTGCTCGGAATTGATAAAAGTTCGGATGAGCAAACAATAAAAAAAGCATACAGAAAGCTTGCAAAGCAATATCACCCCGATATGAATCCCGGCGATCAGGAAGCTGAAAAGAAATTTAAGGAGATCAACGAGGCTTACGCTGTTTTGAGCGACAGCGAGAAAAAGGCAAGGTATGACCAGTACGGACATGCAGGTGTTGATCCCAATATGGGCGGAGGCGGCTTTGGCGGCTTCGGAGATTTTGGTGGCTTCGGCGGTTTTGATTTTGGTGATATATTTGGAAGCTTTTTTGGCGGAGGTCAGTCCTCTGCAAGAAGAAATATGCCTCAGCAGGGCGAGGATTTACGCGCTCATGTAACTATATCTTTTGAAGAGGCGGCATTTGGCTGTAAGAAAGAAGTATCGTATAACCGAGTTGAGCTTTGCGACGAGTGTTCGGGAAGCGGTGCGCAAAAGGGAACGACAGCCGAAACCTGTAAAACCTGCGGAGGAAGCGGTCAGGTTAGAGTTACCCAGAGAACGGCTCTCGGTATGTTTCAGACAACAAAAACCTGTGATGCCTGCGGCGGTAAGGGTAAGATAATAAAGAATCCTTGTACAAATTGCCGAGGAACGGGTTATGTAAGAATAAAGAAAACGCTTGAGGTTACAATACCTGCAGGTATTGATGACGGACAGAGGATCGCGCTTCAAAATCAAGGTAACGCGGGAAGAAACGGCGGGGGATACGGAGACCTTTACGTAACTGTTTCTGTCAGACCTCACCCTGTATTTGAAAGAGACGGATATGATATTTACTGTGATGTGCCGGTAACATTTGTTGAGGCGGCGCTCGGTGCGGAAATAGATATTCCCACGCTTGAGGGTAAAGTTAAATATACAATTCCTGAGGGAACGCAGACAGATACAAGATTTACCCTTCGCGGAAAGGGTATCCAGAACGTGCGTTCAAAGAATAAAGGCGACCTTATATTCAAAGTTATTGTTGAAGTACCGAAAGGACTTTCGGGGGCGCAGAAGACTGCTTTGAAGAATTTTGCAGAACTTTGCGGCAACTCCAACTATTCAAAAAAAGAATCATTTATGAAAAAAATTTTCGGAAAAGATAAATAAAAACAAAGGAAACTTTCTCTCGGCTGCGCAACTTTACCAGAGAAATAAATTAAATAATGTATGGCGGGGGTTTGCTCCCGCCGCTTTGTTTTAATATGCTTTATATATGTACTTTGTCAGTAGGTTTAAGCAAGGGGAAGTCCTTGCTTTTTTCTGTGAAAAAAGGTTGCGGACAGTTGTTTTTTGTGATATAATTATTATGTATATTTGAAAAAAGCAAAAGAGGTATAGATGATATGAAATGGACACAGGTAAAGGTCAGCGGCAATATTAAGGACAAGGACGAGATATGCGCTGTTATGACGATGATTGACCAAGGATTGATGATTGAGGACTACAGTGATGTTACCGAAGGGTTGAACGCTATGTACGGTGAGCTTCTCGATGAAAGCATAATGAATGCAGATAAGGACAGAGTTTGCGTCAGCGTTTTTATAAGTGAGGAAAAGAATTATGCCGAGGCTGTAATGTTTTTGAGAGACAGGTTTTCTCTTCTTGGACTTGATGTAACAACAGATGTTATAGGTGTTGACGAAGACGATTGGGCAGATGCTTGGAAACAGTATTACAAGCCCGTTAAGTGTGGTGAAAAAATTGTTATTGTTCCTATGTGGGAAAAGTACGATGCAGAAGATGATGAAGTTATAATCAAGATGGATCCCGGTATGGCATTCGGTACGGGTACACACGAAACAACGAGGCTTTGTCTTGCTATGATGGAAAAGCATATGCGCCCCGACATGACTGTTCTCGATATGGGTACGGGAAGCGGTATCCTTGCTATATATGCCGCAAAGATAGGTGCGGAGAAAATTGATGCTTACGATATTGACCCTGTTGCAGTTCGTGTCGCAAAGGAAAACTTCAAAGAAAACAACGTTGAAGACAAAATATTCTGCGACGTATCAGATCTTATGCAGAATGCAGATAAGACGAGAGAAAAATACGATTTTGTATGCGCTAATATTGTTGCAGATATTGTTATAAGACTGTCGGAATGTATGGGGGATTATGTAAAAAAAGGTGGTCTTTGTGCGGTCTCAGGTATAATTGAACCACAGGCTGAGAGAGTAAAAAAGGCGGTAAGCGATAAAGGTTTTGTGCTTATTGACGAAACAAAAGAGAACGATTGGTGTGCTTTTGTGTTCAAAAGAGTATAAATTTTTATGCAAAATACCATAACATAGATATAAATTGCACAAAAAAATACATAAATATTTGTAAATAATTTGAAAAAGTGTTTGACAAAATGACCATATTGTTGTATAATGCTTTAGAATGTGTTCCCGATATGAATGAAATTACGGTGGGCGGAGGAATAAAATGTCATATCCGAGATTTTTTGTCGATTTTGAAAGCATAGAGGGAAGCACAATAGTTCTTGACGGAGAGTCGGCACAGCATATATCAAGATCCCTGCGTATGACGGCAGGAGAGAGAATAATCGTGTGCGATACTAAAAGAAACGAGTATGAATGTGTTCTTGAAAGTTTTTCGTCGGACAGCGTAATAGCCAGAATAGAAGATGTAAGACGTAGCGTATCCGAGCCGTCTTATGAGGTCGTTGTATATCAGGCTTGTCCAAAATCAGATAAGATGGACAGCATAGTACAAAAGGCGGTAGAGCTTGGAGCTTGCGGCATTGTTGCTTTTATGAGCGAAAGATGTATTGCACGCTATGATGCAAAGAATTTTGAAAAGAAGTGCGCAAGGTGGCAAAAGATTGCAAAAGAAGCGGCAAAACAGAGTGGGCGCGGCTGTGTTCCCTATGTAAGATGGCTTTTCGATTTAAATAGCGTTATATCAGAGATAAATGAAAAGGGAAATGGCTTTATGTGTTATGAGGACGAGTCTGCTCTAACGCTAAAGGAGTACGTTTTAAGTAAAGATAATAAAAACGAATTTTATTTTATCGTAGGGCCCGAGGGAGGCTTTTCTGAGAAAGAGGCGATGAATTGCCGTAAAAACGGAATAAAGACTGTGGGACTGGGTAAAAGGATACTTAGAACAGAGACTGCCTCAGGTTATGTACTTGCCTGTCTTTCGTATGAAAGAGAACTGTAAAATAGTAATACATTTTTTATTTTTATTAATTTTAACAATATCGTAAGTTTTTAAAAGGAGCTAACAAAAAAATGTCGAACAGATTGTTTCAGGGAATAATTCATCAGATGAAGGATGCGGTGGACAGAGTTATCGGAGTGATTGACGAAAACGGAGTTATTATTTCCTGTAGTGAGCTTGGGAAGATCGGCGAATCTAAAAATAATATAAGAGATGAATTGGCGTATACTGGAGATACTGTCGCAAAAGATGGGTATACATACCGTCCGTTAGGCAACAGTGTTAAGGCAGAGTACATAGTTTTTGTCGAGGGAGAAGACAAAAAGGCGGAAAGCACATCTATGATTCTTTCCATCGCTCTGTCAAATATTAAAAATTTATATGATGAAAAATACGACAAGGGCTCATTCCTTAAGAATATTATTCTGGATAACATTCTTCCAAGTGATATATATATGAAATCCAAAGAGCTTCATTTTACAAACGATATTCAGCGTATAGTGTTCTTGATCAAATTTCACAGCAAGAGCGACATTATGCCGTTTGACATAATTCAGAATATGTTTCCGGATAAGAACAAGGATTATGTTATCAGCGTAGGTGAACAGGATGTTGTTCTTATAAGCGAGCTTAAGGGTAACACCTGTGATATGCGCGAAATGGAAAAGATCGCGCGCCAGATAGCAGATACACTCAGTACGGAATTTTTCGCAAGAGTTTCTATTGGTATTGGTACTTCTGTTACCAACATCAAGGATCTTGCAACATCATATAAGGAAGCGCAGGTCGCAATTGAAGTTGGGAAGGTATTTGACACCGAAAAGAATATCGTAAGCTATGAAAATCTTGGAATTGGCAGACTTATATATCAGCTTCCTACCACACTTTGCGAAATGTTTATGCAGGAGGTTTTCAAGAAAGGCTCACTTGAATCTCTCGACCACGAAACATTGATGACCATTCAGGCGTTTTTTGAAAACAACTTGAACGTATCTGAGACTGCAAGAAAGCTGTTTGTACACAGAAATACTCTTGTATACCGTCTTGAAAAGATACGTAAGCTTACGGGACTTGACCTCCGTGAGTTTGAACACGCAATTACATTCAAGGTAGCTTTGATGGTTCAGAAGTATCTTACATCAAAGCCCACAAAATTCTAAACTTCATTAGGATACTGCCGACGCTTGTATTATTTCGAAAAAATTTTTAGAAATACATACAAGCTTTTGGTGTGTTTAAAGGGGATAATTTTTTGGCACAACGCACAAAAAATTAAAGCTTAATTTAGGTTAAAAGACTAAAAAAGAGAAGAAAACATATTTGAGGGGAAAGGAAATTTATGATAGAATTTGAAAACGTCAGAAAGGTTTACCCCAACGGAACGTTGGCGCTTGACGGGGTGGATCTGAAGATAAACGACGGCGAATTTGTTTTTATCGTCGGTTCATCGGGCGCCGGTAAATCCACATTAATGAAGCTTCTTCTCCGCGAGGAAAAAGTAACATCGGGGACTATTAAGGTTGATGAATTTGATCTTTCGCGTATGTCCAACTACAAGGTGCCTTATTACAGACGACAGCTTGGTGTGGTTTTTCAAGATTTCAGACTTTTCCAGAATAAGACGGTTTTTGAAAATGTATCCTTTGCTATGAGAGCTATAGGAGAACCCAATTCTGCAATTAGAAAACGTGTTCCCGCAATTCTCAATATAGTGGGGCTTCAGAATAAGATGAAATGCTATCCGAAGGAGCTTTCGGGAGGAGAACAGCAGAGAGTTGCTTTGGCTAGAGCGCTTGTAAACAATCCAGGTATTATTATTGCGGACGAGCCTACGGGTAACCTTGACCCCGAGCTCAGCTTTGACATGATGAATCTTCTCCGTCGAATTAACCGCAGCAAGAATAAGACGGTTGTTGTTATTACCCACGAAAAGAACCTTGTTGATCACTTTCAGGAGAGAGTTATCAGGCTTGAAGAGGGCAAGATGACCGAGGACAGAGTAGGAGGTATGTTCGAATGAGACGATATAATATCTTCTATTTCATCGGAGAAGCGTTTAAAAGCCTTAAAAGAAACGGCGCTATGACCTTCGCTTCTATAGCAGTTCTTATAAGCTGTCTTCTCGTTATCGGCGGATTCT
>JAZRIJ010000036.1:0-2948 GCA_045645205.1 Eubacteriales bacterium | reverse complement strand
AATGAGTGTCCCTGACCAAACAAAGGCATCTTATCCTCGGGATTTACAGCCGCCTTATGATCGTAAGCCAGAGCCTCAACGATCTTTTCATTCAGGCTTAACTTAACTACTTCGGTAGGATAAGTACCCTGCCAGTCTTTTCTGGACAGATATGTAATGGTTTCTGACGACTTGTTTTCATAAAGATTCCAGTCAGCGTCTTCAAAGCGATTTGTTATGATGTTGCCTGTCTTATCTGAAACGCTGAAGGTTTCGTAATCATCGGTATCAAATTCAAATTTTCCGACAAGGCTATCGTTACCCTGGGCATCCATTACACCGTTTGTATTAGCGGGGGTATAGCCCTTCGCCGCAAGAATATTGTTTACCGCCTCGTGAGCATCCTGTGCTGCGGTTATGTAATATTCGCCCTTCTCACGAATATATGTTTTTTTGTTATATGCATCGTAGGTCTTGAATGCATCATCTTCTACTGTTATAGTAACATCTACGCTTTCTCCGGGTTTAAGTTCCGGAGTCTTAGCATATCCTGCAAGATTAACCGAAGCCTGTTCAATGCCCCACATTTTATCATAATCTGTATAGGGCTTCTGAACGTAGATTTGAACTGCATCTGCGCCATTCATTGAACCTGTGTTAGTAACGGTAAGATTTACCTCGTAATTTCCGTCAGCGTTTTCTACTACCTCGTAGTTGCTGTACTCAAAGGTCGTGTAAGAATCGCCATGACCGAAGGGGAAGGCAACCACATCGCTATATACCCAGCTTGAAGCGGAGTTTACTACTCCTGCGGTAGATGTAGCATTACCTCTTCCGAGAACCGTATCCTCGTATCTGGTTTCATAATACTTATAGCCTACGTAAATACCCTCGGCGTATGCAATAAACACACCCTGCATGTCTATATTTGTAAGATTCATAGACGCAGCGTTGAGATACGCAGTAGCAATGCTGTTCACATAGGCAGGGGTAGAACGTGTGTTGAACGGGAATGTATCCGCCAGGTGTCCGGAGGGGATGGATTTTCCTGCCAGAATATTGCCTACCTCATTAAGACCGTATGTACCTGTCTGACAAACCCACATACAGCAATCTATGTCGTCGCGTCTCTCGAGAAGAGAATCCATATAAATTCCTACGGGGGTATTCAAAAGAACGATGACCTTTTTGAAGGTACCCGCCTTTTTAGCGGCGATTACCTCATTTATCATTTGCTCTTCCTCTTGGCTCAGGTCGAGATAATCACCTGTGGGTGTATCTGCTCCTGTGTGCGGAACGTCTGCCGCAGCTCCGCCGACAGAGCCCTCACGAGTAACACGGGTCAATACAATAACAGCCGCATCACCGTAGCTTGCAAAGGAGTTCTTGACATCGTCGGTATATACATCCCAAGGAACCTCGTTTATATTTGACGCATCTCTTACGTAATTCTTGCCTGCGCCTTTACTGTAGAAGTCCCAAAGAGTTCCGTTTACTGACAGGCCAGCATTGGTAAGAGCCTTTTTCATATCGTCACCCTTGACAGCCGCGCCCGAGCCGCCGCCTGAGTAACCCCAAGCCACGCTCGAGTGGCTAAATAAGCTGACCTTATCTCCCGAACTCAAAGGCAGGCCGTTATCGTCAGAGTTCCAAAGAAGAGTCGTACCCTCTCTCTGAACCTGCATAGCCTTTTCAATAGCGGCATTGCGAAGAGCATCATCATCATACGCCTCATGAACGTAACCGTTCTCATCGGTGACGTAAATGACATTACCATTGGCATCCCTCTTGACGAACTTCGATTTGAAATGCTCCAGATCCTCATCCTCTGTGGCGATGTTTTCGACTCTGTATCCCTTCAGACCAAGAGCATTGTTGATAACCGGCTTATAGCCCTCTAAAATGTTGCCCGCAACCATAACGATCACAAGCCAAAGGGACATATATATAGTCATCATTGCCCAAAATGATTTTTTGAAAATTGTCATTATTCTTCTCCTATTTTCGTTTAGGGTAAAATTTCAATTTAGCTTACGCGGCGCAAGATCAAGCTAACACCACATCCTATTGCACTTACAATCTCGGTTACAATAAGCGGAACAATCCACCACGACTCTCTCAATCCGTCATCACCGCCCGACTGCGCATACATCATAGATGATATTACAAACACAGCTACGATAGCGATAAAAGCAAACGACCAGATAATTGCGAATATTCCGGCCAAAATTCCCCACGGAAATCTTCTCATTTTATTTTCCTCCTAGATCAATTGTTAATAATGAAACACCACAACAACGGGGTGTCCTTTCTGCTCTTTTATTAAATATTATCATATTTTTTAATGCTGTGGAGTTTTGTGGAATGAAATGCTATTTTGACGGCATAAGTGGTTTGTCAAAAACAAAAATTAATGATATTTTTTGTGCAACATATACAAAGTGAGGCACATTTTATAAGACGTCACTTATCTTTCAATCTTTCCTCAAGAGTCGCACTTAATGGTAAAATCACGTGTTGCCCGGTAAGAAGAAAAATGAGAAGGCGCTAAAACTTATATTAAAAAATTTAAAATGAGCTCTGTAATATTCTTACTCTCGGCAGTCTTGTATAACGGCTAACAGTTACCTACGAAGTGGGATAACTTTTACGAATAAGAACACGTATCGGCAGACCGAAAGTTTGAGTTTGTATGTGTTTTGGGGGGTATTGACTTTTCAAAAAAATTGTGCTAACATAAAAAAAAGATAACTGCTTGAATTTTGTTATCCGAAAAAGGAGAAGTTTTTATGAAAAAATTACGACTTTGGGTTACAAGTATTTTAATTCTTGTACTTGCGCTCTCAACATGCCTGCTCAGCGCATGCAATTCGTCTAAGCCTGATTCTAATGAGGATTCCTACAGCCATTTGGGCAAAAAAATGTATTCCTTCGGTGTCCTGTCGGATATTCACGTACCAGTTGAAGAC
>JAZRIJ010000035.1:0-2482 GCA_045645205.1 Eubacteriales bacterium | reverse complement strand
AATCAAAGGGAGCTTCGCCAATACGGGGACTTGCTTTTTTTAGGTCATTCTTATGAAGTCCGCATTCGTATGCAAAGTTTACGAGAGCGCATTCGGTCGGCTCACCTGTAGCTTTGTTTTCGCTGTCAAGTTCCGCATCAGAGCAAAGTGCCATAGCTGTTGCAAGAAGGTTTTTGTTGTCTGCAAAATGTTCTGTAACAGTCATCTTATTTTGTGTAAGAGTACCTGTTTTATCAGAGCAGATTATCTGTGTACAACCAAGAGTTTCAACTGCTGTAAGACGGCGTATAACTGCATTTCGTTTGCTCATCTTTGTAACGCCGATAGAAAGTACAATTGTAACAACTGTTGCAAGTCCTTCGGGTATAGCTGCAACCGCAAGGCTAATTGCTATCATAAAGGTGTCAAGCAATACTGCACCGGACCAGTCGCCGTTTCTGATTACCGTGAATGCGAAAATAAATACGCATATTGCAACTACAAGATAGGTAAGTATCTTACTGAGCTGTGAAAGCTTTATCTGCAAAGGAGTTTGTTCATTTTGCGCCTGAGCAAGAGCATCTGCAATCTTACCCATTTCCGTGTCCATACCGGTTGCTACAACAACGGCAGTACCTCTTCCGTACACGATGGTAGAACCCATGTAGACCATGTTCTTGCGGTCGCCGAGAGGAACATCCTCGTCGTTGCCCTTGCCTTCGAGGACATCAATGTTTTTGTTTACGGGAACTGATTCACCTGTCAAAGCAGCTTCCTCTGCCTTAATTGATGCACATTCAATAAGTCTTGCGTCTGCGGGCACAGCATCGCCGGCTTCAAGGATGATAACATCGCCAACAACCAAATCTTCGCTCTTTACGTGAACGAGCTCGCCGTCTCTCAATACCTTGGAGGTAGCGGCTGTCATTTCTTTCAGCGCGTCAATGGCTTTTTCTGCTTTGCTTTCTTGGATAACACCGAGAACGGAGTTAAGGATAACAACGAACAGAATGATAAATACGTCTGTGGGAGGTTCTCCTTCAATCGTTGCTGTTACAGCCGAAATTGCTGCGGCAACAAGAAGGATAATTATCATAGGGTCGGACAACTGTTTAAGAAAACGTTGGATCAGCGTTTCTTTTTTTGCTTCTACAAGCTTGTTCTTGCCGTATTTTTCAATTCGGCTTTGCGCTTCAGCGGAAGTAAGTCCTTTTTCCGATGATTTAAAATGTTCAAATACAGCGGAAAGTGGGGATAAATGTGCTTTCATTTTTTTCTCCTTTATAATTATATATAATATTTTAAAATTCTTATATGAAAAAAAGACTGTTACGGTTATACACCGCAAAAGTCTTGCCAGATACGTAAAGTACCAACTGACCGAATTCGAAAAACGAATTGTCTTGACGATCAGAAAACGCATAAAATACACGTAAGCTACTCCCTTTTACAAATAGTATTTTACCACTTATTAATATTAGTGTCAAGGGGATTTTTGGTATTTTTTCTGTATAATGCTATAAAATATGAGGAATATCCGTTCTTGACATTTGCTGTAATTAAATGTATAATTTTGATTAATAAAGCTTTTGGAGAATATAGATGAAAGAAAAATTTGAATTTGTTGCCACTTGTCTTTTCGGGCTTGAAAAATTAGTGGGTGAAGAAATAGATTTTTTAGGGTACAAAAGACTCGAAACAATTGACGGCAGGGTAGTCTTTGAGGGGGATGTAAGCGTATTTGCCCGTTGTAATATTAATTTTAGATACGCTGAAAGATTGTATTTAAAACTGGGGAGTTTCAGTGCTTTAACGTTTTCAGAGCTGTTTGACGGAACACTAACACTCCCTTGGGAAGAATGGATAGCAAGTAATGACGAATTTCCCGTAAAGGGACACTCGATAAAGTCGAAGCTTTTTTCTGTACCCGACTGTCAGAAAATTATAAAAAAGGCTGTAGTTGAGAGACTGAAAGGTAAGTATAACATTAATTGGTTTGAAGAAAACGGTGTAAAAAAACAAATTGAGTTTTTTATATTTAATGACATAGTAACACTTATGATAGATGTTTCGGGAGTTCCATTACATAAGAGAGGCTACAGAGCATTATCGGGCAGTGCGCCCATTCGAGAGACATTGGCGGCTGCTATGGCAAAAATAGCAAGACCCAGAGAAGATGTTTTGTTTTGGGACCCTTTTTGCGGTTCAGCAACTATTCCAATTGAAGCCGCGCTTATTATGACCAATACTGCGCCTAATATAAACAATAAATTTATTTCAGAGCAGTTTAACAATATACCATCGGATATTTTTGCATTGGCAAGAGAAGAGGCACTTTCAAACATAAAGACCGATACTCAATTCAAGGCTTACGCAAGTGATATTGATGCTGAAGTTCTGAAAATAGCAAAACAGAACATCAAAAAAGCGGGTATGGAAAAATACATAAACTGTTTTAAAAAAAATGCGCTTGATATTGAAACAGGCGGAATGAAGGGAACAG
>JAZRIJ010000034.1:0-28186 GCA_045645205.1 Eubacteriales bacterium | reverse complement strand
TACATCAAGGCTGTTGTTTATATGGTATTCATACACAAGGCTGTCAAGGTCTGTTTCTTTATTTATGATTATGTTTTCTTTCAGCTTTGTTGATGTATATGTATACTGTATATCAGTATTGGGCAGTATTCCGTAATATGTTACTCTGCCTGTTATATTGTCGAGTCTGTACGGACTGTCGGCTCCGCTTTCGGCATATTCCGATACTGCTGCAGACACTTTTTCGGCATTTTTTACCGATACTTTTATTTTATATCCGTTTTGGTTTATCGTATACAGCTTATTGGTGTTGCTTTTCTTCATAAACTTTACAAGGGTGCTGTTACTCTTGTTTGTGTATACGTTATCTCCCTCGTCTTCACCGTCAACAAGCGAGTTATCTATATCTTGGTACTCACCGTTTTCATCGGCATAGTGTACATCATACGGATACACCGCCGCTGTTATACTTCCGTTGCTCATTCGGTAGTACTTTGTGTTTGCTTCTCTTTTGCTTTCTATCTCTGACAGAACATACGCTTCAGTTTCTTCGTTTTTCTCTGATCCTGCAACATCTGCAGTCTCTTCTCTTACCGCAGTCTGCCCGCTCTGTTCTTCATAAACAGCTCCCGGTTCTTCATTAAGTCCAAATGCATTTATCGGTAACGCTGTTATTGTGATTGCCAATGCTACTGCAAACGATAACAGCCGTTTGTATATATTTTTCATTTTGTATCTCCTTAGTTTTATCTAAAAATGTCCGATTATTTTAAAAAAACACATAAACCGTATTCTCTGTGCGGCTTATGTGTTTTACATTCTGATTAATATTTTGCACACCGTATATGTTGGCGGTATAACTGTTCGTAAACACAAAGCCTTATTTGACTTTCTTTCATTGCTTTTCATTTATACCACCCACTTTCCATTTTTTTCCTAATTAATTCTACCATATTATACAGAAAAAAGCAAGGTCTTTCCCTTGCTTTCTTCCATTTCTACTTTTTTCATAAATACTTTTACTGAAAATGTGATATATTGCACAATGTAACAGCTCACTTCTTTTTAATCGAAGCGAGCTGCTTTATTGTATTAGATATTTTTTCAGCCTCTTGCCAAATTTTCCACGGCAACATAAATATTGGATATCTGATACCACGTTCCGAAATCAACCACTCCTGACTGCGGCAGGTCAAAGATCTCCTGAAATTTTCTTACGGCTGCTTCGGTCAAGGGTCCGTATATGCCGTCAACCCGAAGCTTCTGTATTGCAGGATAGTTATCCGAAATAGCATTTAACTGTTCCTGTATCGTTATTACAGCCGCCCCCTCTGAGCCGATCTGCAAACTCGTTCCGGGATATGATGAGGGCACTCCCGCAACAGATTCCGCAGAAGTAAGATATATATCGCTTCCGTAATACTGTCTGAGTATTTCAACCGCATCATACCCTTGGTCGCCTAAATATTTTGACCCCCACTGACTGAGCCAGCCGGGACAGGTTACGTTAACACCGTTGCAATACTGTGTAAAAAGCGGCTGTCTTATATTAGGTTTTGTTATATAGGTGGTAAAAAGATAGTCCACAACCTCGGATATTTCCGAAAATATGTTTCTTCCGTAGACAAAGGCTTGGTCGTATGCTGTTGAATTGGTTATGGTAAAATCATACCCTCTTCCCCTGTACCACTCGGTATATACCCTATTTAATGTAAACGAAAGAATTGCAAGTACATTAGCTTCAATGGTTTCAACAGGCCACGTAGAGTATATTTCACAGCTCGCTACGTTTTTTATATAGTCCTTAAACGGCACATAATAGTTTTGAGCCGAAGCATTACTCGGTTCACCGTCGTGTACGATTATAAATTCGGGTATAACAGGCTCGGGCAATACGACAAATCCCTCTCCCTCGGGCAGAGGTTTTACCGACTCTTCGGGAATTTTCGGCGGAAATGTCTCCCATAAAGTGTGCGGCAAAATAAATATGTCATTATTAATCGGAACATTGGTTTGCCGTCTTGTCAAGAATATATTTTGAAGAGCAAGTGTTTCGGGAAGTATTTGTACCCCCTCTATCCTGAACGGCTCAAAACCGTCAGCGTTTACCGTTATATCATATTCCGAATATGGTCTTACATTCGATGTCGGTTCGAGTGAATAGGCTATGTCGGGCGCGCCGAGGTCAACAGTCTCTGTAACTCCCGATGAATCAGTGGTCAGATTTTCGATTATACCACCGTCTTCTCCCGGCTCGAATATGCTGACGGTAACGTTATTTAAAGGCCTTCCCTCAGTTTCATCAAATACGCTTACACGTAAAAAACCGTTTTCGAAATTATTCTGATTTTGCATAAAACACCTCATAAAAATTTACTTTATATCATTTTATGCAAATTGTATTTTTTATTGAATTTAACCTTTTTACCCATTCAAACATATACTGGATTTAAGGTGGTTATATTTATGAACAATGAAAACATAACAGCAGAAGGTCTTGAAAATCTTTTACGTTTTAATCCCGGACTGCTTATTGACGGCAGACTTGAGGTTATCGTCAAATACAGCGGGAATATTTTGTCATTACAAAGCGGTTTTGAAGCCATTGAAATACTGAACAAAAATTATGCAATACTAACGGGAACGGTAGAACAAATAAAAACTCTTTATTATAATTCTTTTATTGAATTTATTGAATTACCCAAAACACTGACCTACGAGCTGTCAAGCAGCCGTTATTCAGCCTGCGTTACGAGGGTACAAGGCGATCCGTTTAACCTGACAGGGAGAGGAACGGCAGTAGGTATAATCGACTCCGGGATCGACTATACACACCCGGACTTCCGCTTTGACGACGGAACAAGCCGAATTGCTTTTATATGGGATCAGACAGTTGATGGTAATCCGCCCTCAGACTTCAGAAGCGGAACGGAATATACAAACGAACAAATAAATCAAGCGCTTGCAAGTAACGTTCCATTTGAAACACTGGATTTCAGAGATACGGTGGGGCACGGAACGGCTGTTGCGGGAGTTGCCTCGGGAAACGGACAGCAATCCGACGGACGAGAAAGAGGAATAGCCCCCGAAGCGGTCATTATTGTTGTAAAATTAGGCAGACGCGGCTTCGGCGCGTTTCCGAGAACAACAGAGGTAATGCGGGGTATAAAATACACCATTGACAGAGCAAGGGAATTAAATCTGCCTTTAAGCATAAATTTAAGCTACGGCACAAACAACGGCTCGCATGACGGAAACTCCCTTTTTGAACAATACATAAACGATGCCTCTGAGGAATGGAAAACTGTTATTTCTGCCGCAACGGGAAATGAAGGTTCTGCGGGTCATCACTTCTCGGCTGTCATTTCTCAAAATGAAACAAAAAACATTCCCATATTCGTTTCGGGAGCTCCAAGTAAGATATATATGACACTTTGGAAAAACTTCGCAGACACCATGTCCTTCAGACTGTTTTCTCCGTCAAACAATGCTTCGGTTGAAATAGTCCCTACGCAAAGCACTTATCTTTTTACGCTTTCGGATACGGATATAACGGTTTTCTACGGTCAGCCTACAGTCTACACCCAATATCAAGAAGTTTATTTTTTATTTGAGAGCCAAGGGGTAAGCATAACCGAGGGAGTATGGAATCTAAGCGTTACGGGAAATGACATAACAGATGGGAGGTTTGACATATGGCTCCCAACGGTTGAAGATGTTACAAACGATACAGCCTTTTCAAACCCGGATGTAAATGTTACCCTGACACTTCCGTCAACATCACAGAGGGTTATATCTGTCGGCGGTTACAACGCCAATACAAACACAGCCGCCGCTTTTTCGGGCAGAGGATACACCCGAAACGATGTATATGTAAAACCCGACATAACAGCGCCTGCAGTTAATATTCTGACAACAAGAGCGGGCGGCGGATATATGCAGTTTACGGGAACAAGCATAGCCTCCCCCTTTGTTGCAGGGGCGGCGTGCCTCATGATGGAATGGGGAATAGTAAACGGAAATGATATTTTCCTATACGGTCAGAGGGTAAAAGCTTTTTTGCAAAAAGGCGCAAGGCGGAGTCAAAACATCTCGTATCCAAACAACATCTGGGGGTACGGCACACTCTGCCTTTCAAACACAATGGACATTCTTGAATTATACGCTCAAGGGGGAATTATACTATGACACCTCTCTCGCAGGAATTGCTGGATTTTGTAAACAGTCCAAACACCACCGAGTTTGTTGTACGGGCAAATGAATACTACATAAACGAAATACAGAATTATCCGTTTGTCAGAGTTACACAGCTCTTGTCAGATTATTTTATTTTGGGATATGTCGATAACAGTGATGTTGAAGATCTATCCGACATACTCGGTACAAACTTTTATTCTTCTCTTCCGTATGTTGTCGGCTTACTTGACCGCTCGGCGCTTGAAAGCTCGGGAATAATACAGGTTCAGGAACAAGCATTTTTGGAGCTTACAGGCAGAGGGGTTTTGGTAGGAATAGTAGATACGGGAATTGATTATACAAACCCTGTTTTCAGATACGAGGACGGAACGAGCAGAATAGTATCTATATATGACCAATCAATACAGGGAACCCCGCCGGCAAACTTCCTTGTCGGTACAGAATTTACAAACAGCCAAATAAACGAAGCTCTTAGCGGGAGTTCCCCTTTTGATACCGTACCGAGCAGAGATGAGGTCGGACACGGAACTTTTCTCGCATCCCTTGCGGCAGGCAGAGAGGCGGGTGACTTCAGAGGAGCGGCTCCCGACTCGGAGCTTATTGTAGTTAAGCTCAAAGAAGCGCGCCCTTTCATACGGAATAACTATCTTGTTCCTGAAAACAACAGAAACGTATATGAATCAACATCTGTTATGCTCGGAATAGAATATATCCTTCAAAAAGCAAGAGAATTAGGCAGACCGGTTGCAATATGCCTCGGCATCGGAACAAATCTTGGCAGCCACGACGGCAACACCCTTTTTGAGCAGTATATCGGTATGGTTTCAAATATAACAGGTGTATGCATTTGCGCTGCTGCAGGCAATGAGAGTCAAGAAAGACACCATGCCCGAGTAAGAATACCGGACACAAATACCAGCGTAGATATTAATATCAACAATCAAAACGAAAACAGCGGTATTTATCTATCGCTGCACAATACCGCTGCTGACAGAGTTTCGGTAGCTCTGAAATCTCCTACAGGTGAAATTGTAGGCAGAATACCGGCAAAAGGAGGTACAACCTACACATCAAGACTTGTTCTTGAAAGAGCAAAGGTTACGATACAGTATTTTTTCCCATTGTCCATAAGCAGCGGTCAAGCAACAATTATAAAAATCGAAAATGCAACACCGGGACTGTGGACTGTTACACTTTACGGTGATATAGTGCTTGACGGAACGGTAGATGCATACCTGCCGCTGTCAAGCATAGGATACCCCGGCATTGAATTTCTCGAACCCGATCCAAACTACACTATTACCGCCCCAGGTACATCATCGGCGGTTATAACATGCGGTGCATACAACGACGAGGACAACAGCCTTTTTATCAACTCATCATGGGGGCCTACACGTCTTCCCGCCGCCTCTCCGGACTTTGTCGCTCCGGGGGTAAGAGTAAGCGGTATATATCCGACGGGGCCTGGAATTATGAGCGGAACATCTGTTGCAGCCGCAATAACAACAGGCGCATGCGCCCTTATGCTACAATGGGGGATTGTCGAGGGAAATGCCATAACCCTTGATACCTTTCAAATAAAAGGATACCTTATACGCGGCTGTACAAGAGACAATAACAGAACCTACCCCAATTACCAATGGGGATACGGCAGACTGGACCTTTATAATTCTTTTAATTTAATACGCGAAATATAAAAGAAGTTATATTCTGTAAAAGTTCGCTCATTACGCTATTTTTCTCACACCTCACTATATATGGCAATACAAAACTTTTCAACAATCCTGATTATAATAGATTTCCTCGCATATTTCCCCTTAAAAAGTCTATAAATTTTCTTACATTTCCACATGCAAAGCCTTTCTTATAATAAACGCAAACTGTTTGATATTCTTTAAAGTCCGTAACATTTAACGGCACAACTGAATTATTCCCGCTTACCTTGGCATATAACTCCCCTGCGGCACCAATGGCAATCCCCGAGCTGATTATTCTCATAAAACATGCCGAATCATTTACCTGAGCAACAAGATTAGGAGTAAAACCTGCCCTGTTGCATGCATCGTTCAACACTTTGTAATGGTTTCCGTATAAACTGAGGTTTGCAAAACTTTCGCCTGATAGCTGTTCCATCCGAATCTTGTGTCCGCATAAATGGCTTTTCGGCGAGGCATAAATAAGTATTCTTTGTTTGCAAAGCTCAAAGCTTTCATAATTTCCGTAAGGTCTTCCTTCAGTATCTATTATTATATCATAATCATCAAAGTTCGTTTCATCAAAGTCGGCAATCAACTTAAATCTTGTGTTTACATGCTTATATTTATACTGAACGATCTGATTGGTAATAACAGTGCGGAGCGCCTTTACAAGCAGCTTGATTTCACGTGTATCATCAGCTGAATCCGATATGCTGCCCACCACTCTGTCCAACTCACTAAAAACAACAGTCAAAGCATCAAGCATATTTTTTCCGTTTTCATTTAAAACTATCCTATTGGGCAGCCTGTCAAACAACTTACATCCCAATTCTTTTTCTAATCTTTTTATCGAAACGGAAACTGATGTTGACGGAACCATATACTTTTCTGCAGTTTTTGAAATACTTAAAAACCTTGCGCTGTCAAAAAAATAACGAAGCTGTAAAAGTTCCATATTTATCACCTCTAAACAACACTATAGCATATCTTCAAAAGAATAGCAAGACCATATTAAGATATTCTTTACAATTATGCTGCAAAGATTATAATAAAAGTAAATAAAAGTTTATGAAAAGGTGAAAAAATGGATATTTTAGAATTATTTAATACAATTGAACAGCAAAAAGAAAAATACATTGATTTTCTTTGTGACATATGTTCATTCGAAGCAAGAGCCTTTGACAAAGATGTTATCGACAAATTAAATGACTTTATAACAGCTTTTGCAGAAAACGAAGGTTTTTCCGTAACAAGAACAGCACTTGAAAAATGCGGCGACTTTCTCACAATTGATATGAACAATGGTAATGAAAAAGGCGGCGTTTTTCTTGCTCACACAGACACTGTTCATGAAAAAGGCGTTTTTGGTTATCCCCCTGTAAAACGAACAGACGATAAAATAATCGGTCCCGGAACCATTGACTGTAAGGGCGGTATTGCCGTTGCTCTGCTTATGATGAAAGCATTGAAAGAAAACGGTTATGACAAGCACCTAAGACTTGTTCTTACCTCAGACGAAGAAATCTCAACCTCTCTGGGCGGACAAAAGGAGGTAGACTTTTTTGCGGACAGCGTAAAAGGCTTCCCCTTTGCAATCGTTTGCGAGACAACCGAAAACAATGAAGTAGTTGTATCCCGAAAGGGCATATTGAGATGCAAGATAGATATAACCGGTGTATCAGGCCACTCGGGCATACATTATTTTGAATGTAAAAATGCAATTCTTGAAGCGGCGCACAAAATAGTTGATCTTGAAAGCAAGAGCGAGCATGGCGGCACGACCTACAGTTGTAACATAGTCAACGGCGGAAGTGTCGGCAATATAATTCCCGACAAATGTTCCGTTTTAGTTGACATCAGAGTACATAAACGAGCAGACATTAATATTGCAAAAAAGACCGTTGAAGAAGTTGCCAAAAAAAGCTATATAGGAAGCACATCTGCAGTCCTCACAAAAATAAGCGAAAGACCTCCTATGGAAAAAAACCAAGACACCATGGACATTTTCAATAAATTGCTGACTGTTTCGGAAAAGCACGGTCTCGGTAGCTTGACACCTGTTGAATCAGGCGGTGGGTCTGACGGATGTTACACACAGGCTGCCGGCATTCCTTCAATTTGCGGCCTTGGAGCCAGTGGTGAATTCTGTCACACACCAAAAGAATATGTAAATATTGAAACAATTGCAAGACGCGCAAAAATTCTTTCAGCATTTTTGTGTGAATAACACAAATAACATAGGAAGGTAAGATATTATGAAAATGAAATTTACTGCTGCGGGTGATATGCTCGTTCAGCGCAGAATTCCCGCAGGATATGAAGGCTTCAGCGAAATAAAAGAACATATAGAAAAAGGCGAGGCTTGCTTTGTTAACCTTGAAACCACTCTCCATATGGGTGAACACGCCGCGAACCAGTATTCGGGAGGAAGTTATCTCAGAGCTGATCCTAAGACCCTTGATGACGTAAAGGCATACGGCTTCAATATACTCAGCTTTGCCAACAACCATACAATGGATTTCGGTCACGGCGGACTTCTCGCAACAAAAAAGTACGTTGATGAAGCGGGATTTGTGAACACGGGCGCAGGCGCAAATCTTGACGAAGCTTCAGCACCGGCATATCTCGATACAAAAAGCGGCAGAACAGCCCTTATATCTGTCGTTTCGACCATAAACAACGACTCGGCTATTGCGGGCAGACAGTCCAGACGTTACGCAGGCAGACCGGGAGTAAACGCTCTCCGTGTGGCTTCCCACCTTCAGGTTACTAAAGAACAGTTTAGAATTATACAGGAAATAAGCGATGTAAGCAAGATAAATGCGCAAAAAGATATTGAAAGAGCTGAGGGATATTTCACCACTCTTGCTGACGGTGTTGCAGCATTGGGAACATTGGAATTTAAGCTTGGTGATGAAACAAAATATGTAACACATCCACATCCCGAGGATATGGCAAGGGTAGAAAAAGCAATATACGAGGCGCAGATGATGTCGGATCATATAATTATATCCGTTCATTCCCATGAGATAGCAGGAACAAAAAAAGAAAACCCTGCAGACTTTTTGGTAGAATTTGCTCACAAATGCATAGATGCCGGTGCTCACGCCGTTATCGGACACGGACCGCATCTTTTACGCCCGATTGAAATCTACAAGGGAAAGCCTATATTCTACTCACTGGGTGATTTTGTTATTCACAACGAGTGTATCCCCTATGCTCCCGAGGAGATGTATGCCGAGAAGGGTCTGACCTCAGATGCTACAATGCGAGAATTTTTCTGCAAACGTTCAGCCAACTATACCAGAGGTCTTATGCGTGACCGACGTATGCTGGAAGCAGTTATTCCATACTTCGAAATGGAAGACGGTAATCTTACTCATCTTGAACTTATGCCTATCGAACTTAACTTTGACAAAAAGATATGGCAAAGCGGTAATCCCCGTTTTTCCGCAAATCACGGAATTATAGAAAGACTTGCAGAAATGTCAAAAGCCTATGGCACAAAAATCACAGTTGACAAACGCGGTTATGGTATGGTAAAATTGTAAAAAAGTGAGGTTAAATGTTTATGAAAAATTCTGTTATTCTTCCTTCAGCAATTCAAATTTGTGTTGATGATGTGGGTTGGTTTACCGGCGCTGATTCAAGGCATGCGGGACGCCCTTCACGTACAGGCATGGTCAGAAACCATCTTCCCGAGGACTATATTGCTCTTAATGAAGTAGGTAAGGCAATCGGTCAAAAGTTGACCTGTCCCCTCGTTCTCGGTGAATGGGACAAGGAAAATATACTTCGCGGCGAATACGGTATTACTTACGAACCAAACACATGGGACAGAGCTTCAAAATTAGATTTGAAGCTTGCAGAAAAGTGTTTTGAAGCCGCAGAAAACAGTGAATATATCGAATATGCCTACCACGGTGTACTCCACGGCAATTATACTCAAAACGGAAGTCAGATTACCGAACAGGAATGTTTCTATTATAAAAATCCGGGAGATAAACTTCTTTCAACACAACCCGAAGAAGAAATTGCACACCGTTTTGAACTGTTTTTCAAGATCTATAATATGTGGGGCTTTAAAAAGAAGATACGCACTTACGCAGCCCCCAACTCTGTTCCCGGAAACCTCACCACTGAAGAGGTTATGCCGCTGGCAAACGTTCTCAACAAAAACAACATCCCTTATTGGATAAACGGATGGAAAAAAGTAATCGGTCATACCGAATTTATCAACGGTATTCTGTATATGGAAAAAGGTACGAATACCCGTCTTCCATGGAATGCCTGCGATGTTGATCCTCTTTTACTTGCGGACTGCGCTAAAGAGGGCGACGAAAAAATTGGAGTTATTTTCAATTCTCATTGGCCTAACTATTTGCGTTATCATAAAGAATATAACCTCGAAAGAGTTGAAAACTGGAAAAAGTTCTTCCAAAGACAGAGCGAGATATTTGGTCTTATGGTGTCGAAGGATATTGCCTTTGCGGGAAATCAGTTTATATACCGCACCTACAGCAAAGTGGATGTTGATAAAAATGTTATTAAAATTGATGTTACAGATGCGGCAACCATATCTCCTATACACACCTTCGGCGAGTTTTATGTTAGTCTAAAAAACGAATTTGTTCCTAAAGAAATAAAAGGCGGAACATTTGAGTTATATGAAACACACAAAGAATTTAAGACCTACAAAATAAAACATACAAGCAATATTATTGAAATAACCTTACACTAATAAAAAGAGTGCTGTCAAATGTGATATGCACCCCAAAAGTTAGACACTTAAGGGGTGCATATCAAAAGTTATTTGACAGCGCTTTTTTTAACTCTGTAATTCTTTAATTATATTATTAATCTTTTCTGCCGAAACAAGCAAATTGTCCCACTTGTCAAAGGAAGCGATATAATTTGTATCATCAAAACTGTAGATATTAAGAATCATTTCCGTGTTTCCCATATCAAATGTAGTTTTCATAACCACATTTCCCTTTGCTTTATCCGTAGTTCCATAGTTAACAAGATTTGTAATACTGTTGAAAATACTTGTAATCTTTTCATTATTTTTTATATCGGAAATGTTGTAAAAATACACATTTGTTCCTATCTCAACCTTAAATGAAACAGTTTCATCAGGAGATAGAGGACAAACAAGCTTTGAGACAAAATCAGCAGATATTGATTCAAAAAATGCTGCGCCTCCCGAAATCTCATAGAGTATATCTGAGCCGTCTAACATAGCATAATATTTTTCTTTTCCATCTTCGTCAACGCCTTTTCCAATTTTTAAGGAATAGCTGTTTTCTTTCATAACGCTGACACTCGTGTTGGAATTATCGCTCTTTACTTCTTCTTTAAAGGTTACATTCAGAACAACTGTTTTATTTTCGCCGAATCCGCAGCTTTCAAGCTTTTCTTCATCGGGTTTAAAGCCGACAACCTTTCCAAGCTCCAAACATTCAACAGCGTTCATTAATTCTCCCGATGCCTTTCCGTCTGCCGCTACTTTAACACCGTCTTCACCTACATAAAAATATACATATGGTACGGTATAAAAATCAGCGCCCGTGCTGTCGGTTGTTAAAACATAAGTCTTTCCGTCAAGTATATATTCCGCCTTAGTTATATTCTCCGCCTCGGGTTCAGGTAAAGTATCAGGTTCTATCATATCCGTAATATAGTACACAAAAGCATCAACCGCCTTATCATCGGTCATATAAATCTTGTCCTGTGTACTCGATTTGATATAGTACCCTTTTGCCGCAGAATTGTAGTCTCCGATTGTATATACATAGTCTTTACCGTCTGTTGTGGAGTATTTTACGGCAAAGTTTGGCTCATCCATACCAAAATCGGCTTCATTATCAAGATTTTCCGCTATGAGACGAGTGGCAAGTATATAAGAAAGCTCTTCAAGCATATTCCCCGGGTAGCTCTGAGCAACGGGGAGCTCCGCATCCTCTGTCCACTGCCATTTTTCTCCCTCTTTTTTAAGAGAAACCGTTTCTTCGCCATAAATATATTGTATAGAAGATATACTGTCTTTGTCAATTGAAAGAACCTCGACTGATGTATCTTTAGGCTCTTCTGTATTTTCTTTTTCCTTTTTTGCCATATAGCTGCTGTAAAAAACATATCCAACAATAAGCCCTGCCAAAACCAAAAGAAGTGTAATAAGTTTAACAATCTTTTTCATTACTTACTCCTTCTGCGGAACCAAACAACAAATCCAACAGCTACAACCGAAACAGGAATAACTATCATAAACAAGGCTGACATTATATTTCCCTGAGCTTCCGATACAGTAAGCATTTCCTGCTCAAATGATTTTACAGGAATAGAAATTGATTCAGCTTTGTCACACATCCAAGCAAATGAATTTACAAACATAGCTTCTAGCGTTCCGTAGTAATCATAGTCCTTTATCATAAGCATAGGACTGTTTACCCATACTATCTGCGCTTCACTTCCGTCATCATTTTTATCTGTTATCGCAACAGCATAGTTAAAAGGCCCTTCTATATCTCCCTCTTCCTTTTCGGCAGTCTGGCTTTCAATATCTATTTTTGAATAAGCTTTATCGCTTGTATAAAGCAACGGTGTTACTTTTAAAGTATCGCGCAACTCTTCGTTCGTTATAATTCCCTGACTAAATCCCATGAACATACCGTAACTTGAAAGAGGATCAACTATTTCATGAGAGCCGTACTTAGCCAATAGCATATAAGGATATTGAGGAAGATATAAGTTTGCATCACCTTCATATATTACCCCCTTAGATGCCGATACTCCGTAGTAATCCAAAACAGTTTTCAAATTTGGTTGGTCTGAAGTGTACATATAAGAAGAAACATACATCAGCTTACCGCCCGTCTTGAGATAAGAAAGCAAGCGTTCTGCCTCGTCTGACGAAATATCAGTTTGAGGTACAAAGAGAAAAATGCAGTCACAATCCTCGGGAACTGCTTCTGATGTCGCAAGGTTCAGCTCCTTGACTTCCATACTCTGTTCGGAAAGATACCCCTTGTATGTGTCGGAAATTACCCCTTCTCCATGTCCTGTGAGAGTATAAATCAAAGGAAGAACATCTGTCGTAACATAGTTTATTGCAGACGTCATAAGCTTTTCCATATCAAAACCTGTTGTCGAAGGCATAGAACCGTACTGATAATAGTAATTCATTAAGTCATCTTCGGCGTAGCCCGGATAGTATATGTCAACTCCTGTTATGACCTTGCTTCTTTTTTCACTTTCGACGATAATACTGCCCTCTTCTATACCCTGTCTGTCCCCTGTAAGAAAGTTGGGATTCAATGCGGGGTCTATCTGCTCTACACTTATCTTCTTGCTGAGTTCCTTATATTTATCGAGCATAGTTGTAATATATGTGTCTTCGTTGCCGAGCTGTGAGATATAGTAAACATTTATCTCGTCATCAATCCCACTGACTATTTTCTCTGTTTCCTCCCCAATGGAGAGTATATCTCCCGAGCTCATATCAAACTTAGTCCATGATGTAGGAAGCTGATTTGCAAAAAGATTTATTACAATTATAATTGCAATTGCCAACACCGATACGAGAACGGAATAACCGCCTGTTTTCAAATATTTTGTATTAAGATTAAACTTCTTCATATCTTTTCCCTCCCGCTCAGCTCCAACGGCGCTTTTCTACTGCCTGTATTGAAAGAAATACAAACAGGAAGATAACCGAAAGGAAATATACGATCGCTGTCAAATCAAATATACCGCTGTAGAAGTTTGAGCATCTTTGGTATACCGATATCCAACCAACAATTTTTGCAAACAAACCCTCAAAGCTTGTTATGGTTGTTTTGTAAAGTACTGCAAGGGTAACCTCACATACCGCCATTGCCGCTAATGCCGCAATATAGTTTTTTACCATTATATATACTATAATTCCCAAAATAACCACAAGCACCGTCAAAGCTATAAATGATGACAATGCATCATTGGGAACCATATTTGCAATAGATGTTGAAAAATATATAACAAGCATAGTTACAAAAGAAATGATTGCGGACACTATCTGGTTTTCTGTCAATGCAGAAATAAACATTCCAATAGCCAAAAGACAGGCCCCCATAAGAAAGAATGATAAAATAGAACCGAATGTACGCGCAAAATTAATTAATCCAAACGCCGACAAAACAAACGGATAAATGCTGATTATAAGCATAGGAATAAGATATACTGTCAGCATTGCAAGATATTTTGCAACAACGGTAGATGTTACCGAAATCGGAAGAGAATAAAGCAGTTGGTCTGTTTTCCTCTGTCTTTCCTCTGCTATTATACGCATTGTCAAAAGGGGAGACACCAGCATAACCACAATAGCAAGACTATCAAGAGAATATCCCATATCTGCAACCATTATATTAAATTGGTAGTATGACACAAATATTCCCATAAACAAAAGTACTATAGCAACATAAAGATAACCGAACAGATTATTAAAATATGCTCTTAATTCTTTTTGATATACCGCCGACATTATTCCTCATCCCCTTCCTTTTTTTCTTCATCATCAACATCTGATGTAAACAAAGGAGTATACTCTGTATTATCCTCTTCGTTTTCTTCATCCTCTTCACCGTTTTCCAAAACGGGATTGTCATCTTCCTTTTCGTTTACAGTAAGTTTAAGGAAGATGTCCTCAAGACTCATACTACTGTTTGAAAGCTCCATTATCGATGCCTTTATTTCCGAAAGGGCGAAGAATATCTCCGAGCGAATATCACTGTCTGATGCAACCTTTATTCTTACTGTACCGTCATTATTAACCGATACAACTTCAATATCCTTAACACCTCTTACATGACGCAAAGCTGAAACAATTGCATTTTCGTTTCCTTTAACGGTAATATCAAGTGTGTTGCCTGACATATGCTGACTAAGATTTTCGGGAGTGTCGCTGGCTACCAACCTACCGTCTGCTATGATCATAACATAGTCGCATATTGCGCTGACCTCGCTTAATATATGTGAGCTTAAGAAAACAGTGTGATTTTCTTTAAGAGATTTTATAAGCTCTCTTATTTCAATGATCTGCTTGGGATCAAGACCTACCATAGGCTCGTCAAGAATTATTATTTCGGGATAGCCTATAAGCGCCTGCGCAAGACCGACTCTCTGTCTGTAACCCTTTGACAGATTCTTGATTAGCCGGTTTGCAACATCGGTTATCCCCGTCATATCCATAATGTCTTCAATCTGCGTAGAAAGCTCGCTCTTTTTTACCCCTCTCGCCTTACCGACAAATCGGAGATATTCCATAGGTGTCATATCCATGTAAACAGGCGGAAGCTCGGGCAAATAACCGATGCTTCTCTTTGCCTCTTTAGGTTCTTCAAATATATCATGTCCGTTTATAAGAACTTTTCCCTCAGTTGCGGCAAGACAACCCGTCATAATATTCATTGTGGTAGACTTACCTGCGCCGTTGGGACCGAGAAATCCGTAGATCTTACCTGTATCAACTTTAAAGCTGATACCTTTTACCGCAGTATGATTTCCGTATTTCTTTACAAGGTTTTGTACTTCGATCAAAGTTTTTTACCTCCAAACATTAAAAAATCGTAAAATATTTTCAATACTTATATTGTACATAATTATTTGCATATTTACAATGGATTATTTGAAATTTCTCACCAAAATTTTAATTATTTTCTATATTTTTCATTAAGGTTTCGTCTGTATTTCACACAACCTTCACATTGTATGTTTATAATATTCAATGTATAGGAATAATAAGTGTATTAAAAAATAATTTTTCACGCCAATTTCGTTAGAATATCAGCAAACAGTCAAAAAGTTATCACATTTTAAGTATACAATAAATCCGCAAACAAAAAATGAAAATAAAAATCAAAAAGGAGTTATATTATGTCAGACGAAATGAAAAACAATGAATTTGAAAACACAAATCAAAAACCTACTCCTGCTCAAAACGAACAGCAGGAAGATATAAGAGAAAATTTTGACAAACAAAGCAATCAGTCTGCAGAAACGAACACGGACAGGAATATATACGATAATCCTCAAAGCTATTCACAGCCGAAATACAATACAGGTTATTATTCTTCATCTCCCGGATATACACCTTCCGGCTCTATGTATTCTTACCCCTCGCACCAAAACGGTTATTCCGAAACCTTAAACAACAATGCGCCCAAAAAGAAGGAAAAGAAAAAGAAAGGCGGCGCAGGACTTGTTATCTGCTGTGTGCTTATCTCCCTGCTCTGCGGTGCGGCGGGAGCATTTGGAGGATTATATTTATATAACGAACATTTTGCAGAGGAAATGTCAACCAATGCAGGAAATACCTCCCACGGCGGTTCATCTGTTATTTTCGAAGCTATCGACAGAGAGCTTCCGGAAAGTACAACACAGGCAGGAACTGTTGCAACAGTTGCCAAAACCGCTCTTCCCTCGGTAGTTGAAATAAGAACAGAAGCAGTAGTAAATAACAGTTTCTACGGACAGTATGTTACAGAGGGCGCAGGAAGCGGAGTTATTATCTCCACCGACGGATATATTGTAACAAACAACCACGTTATAAGCGGCGCGTCAAATATAAATGTACGCTTAACAAACGGAGATGAATACAAGGCAACTCTTATCGGAACCGATGCTCAGACCGATATTGCTGTTATTAAAGTAGATGCAAAAGATCTTACTCCCGCAGTTTTCGGCGACTCATCAAAGCTGGTTATAGGAGAACTCACGGTTGCTATTGGAAACCCCTTGGGCGAACTTGGCGGAACTGTAACCGACGGTATTGTAAGCGCACTTGATAGAGAAATAACAGTAGAGGGAGAAAACATGATTCTCCTTCAAACAAACGCAGCAGTAAGCCCCGGCAACTCGGGCGGCGGTCTTTTTAACGCAAACGGTGAGCTTATCGGTATAGTAAATGCAAAATCTTCTGGCTCAAGTGTAGAAGGTCTTGGTTTTGCAATCCCCGTAAACACAGCAAAAACCATTATCAAGGATCTTATAGAAAAAGGCCACGTTACAGGAAGACCCTCCATCGGTATTACAATAATCGAGGTTACTACGGATTATCAGAGATATATGTACAATGTGTCTGATTACGGTGTTTACATTCAGAAAGCACTTAACGAAGAATTTAAGTCGGGCGACAGAATTATTGCTATAGACGGAAATTCTGTCAGCACCTCGTCAGATATAAAATCTATAATTAATAACCACAATGTCGGCGACAAAGTTACAGTTACAGTATCACGCAAGCATAAGATCGTTGACATTGAAGTAACTCTCATCGACTCGTCTGAAAACTCTCTTACCACAGAATAACTATTCCTTGTGATTTACTTGCAAATAAACAAAATATATTATATAATAATGCTGTGTTCGGGTTTCCTTACACAGCATTGTTGATATAAAGACAGGAGGAATAATCGTGTTTAAAATACTTATCGTTGATGACGAAGAACACATTCGTATGCTCATAAAAAAATATGCCGCTTTTGAAGGGCACACAGTTTATGAAGCTGAAAACGGTATGAAAGCTATTGAACTGTGCCGCAATAACACATATGACATTATTATAATGGATATAATGATGCCCGAGCTTGACGGCTTTTCCGCCTGCAGAGAAATACGCAAATTCAGCGATACTCCCATACTAATGTTATCCGCAAGAGGCGAGGAATACGACAGAATAAACGGTTTTGAGGTAGGCGTAGACGACTTTGTGGTCAAGCCCTTTTCACCAAAGGAGCTTATGCTTCGTGTAAACGCTATTTTGAAGCGCTCAAACTCTACCGCAAAAACACAAAGAAACGAAGTTCTTACCGTCGGCGGCTTTACAGCAGACCTGACAGCAAGACTGGTATTTATTGACGGACAAAGAATAAATCTTTCTCCAAAAGAATTTGACCTTTTATTCTACATGATAAGAAATAAAAACATTGCTTTGACACGCGAAAAGCTTATATGCGATGTGTGGGGATATGATTTTTACGGAGATGACAGAACTCTTGACACTCATATAAAACTGCTGAGAAAACAGCTTGGTAAATATGCCGTTCTTATCGTTACTGTGAGAGGAGTTGGATACCGCTTTGAAACATCAAATCAGCTCTAAAAAAGCTTTAAGCATAAAATGGAAAGTTTTCGGCTTTCTCAGTTTATTTACGGTTATTATTCTTGTTATTTTGTGGCTGACTCAGACAGTTTTTCTTGAAGATATATACAAAGCAGTAAAAATGAATGACCTTAACAAAAGCGCCTCAGAAATAACAGCCTTTCTCGATTCGGAAAGTTTGAATGCAAAAGCAGAAGAGCTTACAAGAAAAAATGAGCTTTGTATTCTCGTTCAGGACAGCAAGGGAAAAACACTTGTATCCACAGAGGCATTACACAACTGTGTTATCCACAATATATCATACAGAGACAGAGCAAGGCTCTACCTTGATGCAAAAAACTCGAACGGAAATTTGCTTGAGCGCTTTAAGCTTGATCCTCACACGGGCGTTTTCCGCTCAATAAAGGATGAAGAGACCACGTCTGAGGAAAATATTATTCTTACTAAATGCATAACCGACAAGAACGGAGAAGATATAGTAATTTTTATAAACTCCATTCTCACGCCTGTTGATGCAACGGTAAACACACTTAACCGGATGTTGATTTTTATCAGTGTTACTCTTCTTTTTATAGCGCTTGTCTTATCGCTTATTATTTCAAGTAGCTTAACAAGACCGCTTAAAAAGCTCACCTTAGCGGCAAATGAACTTGCAAAAGGCAACTATGACACCGATTTCTCGTCAAACTCATCAAAAGAAATTGCAATTCTTGCAGATACTCTTAACTTTGCATCAGCAGAGCTTAAGAAAAATGAGGCTCTCAAACGAGAGCTTATTGCGAATATCTCTCACGACCTGCGTACCCCTTTAACTCTCATAACAGGTTACAGCGAGGTAATGCGTGATATTCCAAATGAAATGACTTCCGAAAATCTGCAAATTATTATTGATGAATCAAAGAGACTGACCTCGCTTGTAAACGATGTACTTGACACATCCAAGCTTCAAGCAAACACAATTGAACTGAAAAAAGAAAAATTTGATATAACCGAGGTTATAAAAGAAGCTTTTTTGCGTTACCAAAAACTTGTAGACCAAGACGGATATGACATTGTTGTTTCGGCAACAAATCCCGCTGTTGTAAATGCTGACAGACAAAAGATATTGCAGGTTTTGTATAATCTTGTAAACAATGCAGTTACACATACGGGCGAAGATAAAAAGGTTATTATTAAGCAGTCTTTGGCAGAACATAACGGTGTCAAATATGTAAGAATAGAGGTTATAGACACGGGAAACGGAATTGAACCCGACAAGCTCCCTCTTATCTGGGACAGATATTACAAGATTGACAAATTCCATCGCCGAGCGCAAATGGGATCTGGACTTGGTCTTTCCATAGTTAAGTCAATAGTAGAGCTTCACGAGGGCTGCTACGGCGTATTCAGCACCGTCGGTCAAGGCTCAACATTCTGGTTTGAACTTCCCGAAATACAAGAATAATAAAAAAATACAACCTGCGGAATAGTTGTCCGCAGGTTGTATTTTTTATCTGATTTCAACAATAACCTTTTTACCGTCAGCATTTGCCGCCGCTTTCATAACAGTACGGATAGCTTTTGCAATTCTTCCGTTGCGTCCGATTACTTTACCCATATCCTGAGCAGCAACACTGAGCGTCAGTACAACGCTGTTTCCGTTGTCGTTCTCAATTACGGTAACCTCATCGGGCTCATCAACTATTGCTTTTGCAATATCAGTAAGAATCTGTTTCAAATCCAACATAGTATTTTACCGCAGATTATTCTGTAATGCCGGCTTTTTTGAGAAGTGCTTTTACAGTTTCTGTGGGCTGTGCGCCATTTCCGATCCACTTTGTTGCCTTTTCAGCATCGATTTTGATCTCTGCAGGATTTGTCAAAGGATTGTAGTAACCAATTTCTTCAATAAATCTGCCGTTACGGGGAGATCTTGAATCTGCAACTACTACTCTGTAGAAAGGCTGCTTCTTTGCGCCAACTCTTTTAAGTCTGATTTTTACCATTTTTGTTTCCTCCAAAAATTATATAAATATTTTTATTATAGGTTGATTTATCGGTAATGTGCAATTTCGCACATTGTCTTGTTTATTTTTTCTTTTTCTTGTTTTTCTTAATTTTCTTTTTTGTAAATCTGTTTCCAAAACCGCCAAAACCGCCCAGTCCGGGTATTCCCTTGCCTTGAGAAAGCTGTTTCATAAGCTTATTTGTCTGTTCAAATTGTTTAAGAAGCCTATTTACGTCTTCAATAGATGTTCCGCTTCCAGCCGCAATTCTCTTTTTTCTTGAAGAAGAGATTATGTCAGGATCTTCCCTTTCACGAACCGTCATGGACTTTATAATTGCTTCCATACGGTCAATCTGCTTTTCGTCAATTTTAGCATCCTTAAGGTTAATTCCTTTTACTCCGGGCATCATACCAATAAGTTGCTCCATAGAACCCATGCCTCTTATCTGCTCAAACTGTTCAAGATAATCAGTCAAAGTAAACTTCGATTCACGAAGCTTTTGTTCAAGCTCTGCCGCCTTTTTTTCGTCGTATACCTGCTCTGCCTTTTCAATAAGAGAAAGCATATCGCCCATACCGAGTATTCTTGATGCCATTCTGTCAGGGTGAAAGGGTTCAATGGCATCAAGCTTTTCTCCCGTACCAACATATTTAACAGGCTTACCCGTAATATATTTTACAGAAAGAACTGCACCGCCTCGTGTGTCGCCGTCCATTTTTGTTACGACAACACCGGTAATATCCAGCAAATCGTTAAACGACTGCGCAACATTAACCGCATCCTGACCTGTCATTGCATCTACAACAAGCAGTATTTCCGTAGGCTCAACTTTTGATTTTATATTTTTCAGCTCTTCCATCATGTCTTCATCAATATGCAGTCGACCCGCAGTATCAATAAACACCATATCAAAGCCATTTTTTTTCGCGTATTCAACGCCCGCTTTTGCAATATCAACAGGACTTATTTTGTCTCCCATAGTAAATACGGGAACATCTATCTGTCCTCCTACAACTTCGAGCTGCTTTATTGCCGCCGGTCTGTAAACGTCGCAGGCAACAAGCAAAGGTCTTTTGCCCTGCTTCTTAAAATGCGCCGCCAGCTTTGCCGCATGCGTGGTTTTACCCGCGCCCTGCAAACCTGTCATCATAATTACCGTCGGAGGTTTGGGAGAGATCGTTATTTTCGACTGAGTCCCGCCCATAAGGTCTATAAGCTCTTCATTTACTATCTTAACAATCTGCTGCGCAGGTACAAGGCTTTCAAGCACATCAGAACCAATTGCTCTCTCGGTTACTTTATTTATAAAATCTTTTACAACCTTAAAGTTTACGTCAGCCTCAAGCAACGCGAGCTTGATCTCACGCATACCTGTCTTGACATCGCTTTCGGTAAGCTTACCCTTGCTTCTGAAATTTTTGAATGCTGAAGATAGTTTATCGGCAAGACTTGAAAATGTCATTTACAGCCTCCTTAATCAAGCATTTTTTCGGCAACACTTATTATGCCGTCTATTTCATTCGAAAGACCGGGGTTATTATCTTTCAATCCCGTCAGTCTTTCTATTATATAATCCGTATTCTTTTTGTTCTCCGAAAATTTCGCAAGAAGCCCCAGCTTCTCCTCCATATCGGTCAGTATGCTTTTGCATTTGTTGAGAGAATCACGTACCCCTTGCGGAGTAATCCCCGTTATATCGGAAATCTCACGAAGCGAGAGGTCCTCATTAAAAGAAAGGGTTGCAATCTCTTTCTGTCGTTCAGTCAGTATGTCGCCGTAAATGTCAAACAGCAAAGACATATTGAGTTTTTCATCGTAATTCATCGCACCCACCTGTAAAGCAAAACACTTTACACATTATAACAACAAAACTCCCTTTTGTCAAGGAAATTTTGTTTGTTCACAAATATATTACAATTTATTTTTGGCGGCAAGAATGCATTTGACCTTTATTACTCCGTTTTTATGCAAAAGCTCCGCGCAAACGCCCGTCATAGCTCCCGTTGTACCAATATCATCAACAAGAAAAACCGTTTTGCCTTTTAATCTGTCGGTCATATCCTGCTTTATGTAGCAATTATTCTTTGCATTTTGCTCTCTCTGCTGTTTGTTCAGCATTTTTTGCTCAGTCTTCCCACCAAGATGTCCCAATGCATCAACATATTCAACATTCAGAAGCTCTGAAACCCTCTTGGCAAGCTTTTTGGCATGGTCATAACCGTAACGCCTCACAGATGTCGGACTTCTCGGTATATTTACAACAACCGTATTGTCAAGCTTTTTATCGGTTACAAGAATATTCGCCATCTCCCTTGCAACAAAATCAAAAACTTCATCATTGTTGCTTTTCTTCAGAGCATATACAAGCCTGTTCACCACATAGTCTTTTTTAGTATGATCATAAAGCGCAAGGTGTCTTACCGAGTCTACATATCTTTTGCCGAAGCCGCAACTGCATTTTGACTGCATTTCATAACACCTGTCGCAAACAATGCTTTTTGCTTCATCCCACTCCTCAGCGCATCTCGGACAGAGACTACCCTCATAATCAAAGGCAAGCAGTTCTTTACATCCCACACATTTCTTCACACACATGACCGCAAGAAGTCTGTTTAGTATATCTTTTATATTACTCATAATCACTTAAAAGCATCTCAAGCCCCGTATATCTCTTTGTAGGTCTGTTTGTATCGACCATACGCTGAACAACAGATGCCTTTCCTACCATAATAACCATTTTCTGCGCTCGTGCTACTGCCGTATAAAGCAGATTTCGTGTCATGAGACGGGGGGTAAAGCTATACATAGGGATTATAACAACCGGATATTCGCTTCCCTGACTTTTGTGAACCGTTATGGCATAAGCGTGTTCAAGCTCGTCAAGAAGAGAAAAGTCATAGTCAACATACCTGTTGTCATCAAAAACTATTTTCATCTTTTCATTTTTTACATCAATATTCTTAATTGTACCTATATCGCCGTTAAAAATACCGATTCCGTCTTTTTCTTCATTCTCCCACTCAATGTCATAGTTATTTTTTATTTGCATAACCTTGTCTCCCTCACGAAAGACAATGTCTCTGACCTTCTTTTCTTTCTTATATTCACTCTTGGGATTCATAACCCTCTGAAGCAGGTTATTCAGCATTTCAGTACCTGCATTTCCTTTTCGCGAGGGGGTTATTACCTGTATATCGTTTACAATTTCCTTTCCGTAGGTTTTAGGAAGTCTGACAGCGCAAAGCTCTGCAACAGTTCTTGCAATCGCCTCGTCGTCCTCCCTTGCAAGAAAGAAAAAGTCGCTGTTTTTTGAAGTAAGCTTGGGATATTCTCCCTCATTTATCGCATGGGCATTGGTTATAATCAGGCTTTCTTCGTCCTGACGGAATATTTCTTTTAATTCAACGGTATTAAATCTATCGCTTTTTATAATATCGTTTAAAACATTTCCTGCCCCAACCGACGGAAGCTGATCGGAGTCTCCGATAAGTATAAGCCGAGCCCCCGGCTTTATTGCTCGAAGAAGCGCCTCAAAAAGCATTATATCAACCATAGAAGCCTCATCGATAATAATAACATTTTCCTCTAATTTTGAGCTTTCATTTCTTCGGTAAACAGGCATTTTATCGTTTGAATAGTCCATTTCAAGAAGTCTGTGTATAGTTTTTGCCTCATGGAAGGTAGACTCGCTCATTCTTTTTGCCGCCCTGCCTGTAGGGGCTGCCAAAGCAATTTTATATCCCAGATCCTCAAACACACGTATAACTGCGCGTATGACCGTTGTTTTACCCGTGCCGGGACCGCCTGTCAACACCATAACACCGTTGTTTATTGAATTGACTATAGCCTTTTTCTGCATTGCCGCATATTCAACACCAAAATCGCTTTCTATCCGCATTATCATTCTGCCGATATCCGATATGTCTATCTTCGGACAAAAGTTATCCAACATCTGTAGCTTGTCTGACGAATACTTTTCAGCCTCATAATATGTATTAAGGTAAATACATTTTCTTCCGTTAAATGTTTTTTGTACAAGTCCGCCGGATAAAATAAGCTCGTCCACAGCCTTATTGGTCATATCTTCTTCTGTGTTCAGCATATCGCAGGCGGCAGGAATAAGCTTGTCTCTCGGTATAAACACATGACCGTGCTGAGTGCCGTTATAAAACAGAACGTATTTTACTCCCGCTTTTAATCTTTCTTCTTTATAGTTGTCGATTCCAAGGCTTTTTGCAACAACATCTGCCTTTTCAAAACCGATTCCGTGTATCTCGTCGCAAAGAATATACGGATTTCTTTTTATTATATCAATAGCTCCGCCGCCCCATCTTTTGTAAATCTTAACGGCGGTGGCAGGTCCGAAGAAATCTCGGCAAAACATCATAACCGTGCGAAGTCCAAACTGAGCTTTAAAATCCTCTGACATAGCCTTTGCTTTTTTTAATGATATTCCGGGAATTTCGGCAAGCCACTCAGGGTGGTTTTCGATTACATCAAAAGTATCCACCCCATACTGACCCACTATTTTCAATGCTATTGAAGGACCTATTCCCTTTATGGTACGGGAAGAAAGGTATTTCAGAATTGCATTCTCCGAAGCAGGAAGCTCTTTTTCGTAGTACTCGACACGAAACTGTCTGCCGAACGTCTGATGAAGAGTCCATTTACCCATAGCTCTCACCATTTCTCCCGCCCCCAAGAAGGGCATTTCACCAACGGCAGTAATAAGCTCGTCTTCGACTGTCGCGATCTCGCATACTGTATATCCGTTCTCTTCATTCTGATATATAATATGCTCAACCGTTCCGGCAATTTCGACCTTTTCGTCGTTATTTTCATTTTCGGTGAAATTGTTGATCAACTTCCTCAATCCTTTCTGCGCGGTAAACCTCAACTCCCGCAATTTTTTCCTTTATTTCGCAGAGGTTCTTCTCCCCCAAATCATAGTTTACCAATATTATAGCACGACTTCTCCCCAAAAAAGCTTTTTTTGCAAAAATAATTTCAGAAAAATTATTATTTCTATTTTCGGCAAAATAGGCAATGCATATATTAGACTTGTTTTTACAAAAAAATATGTAAAATAAATTTATTAAAAAGCAATATCCGCCGTATACAGCAAAAAATGCCAGTACAATTTCAAAGAATGTTCTCAACATAAATATCCTCCTTATTCCAATTATATGAAACAAGGAGGACAAATGTTAAGGGAATAGATAATACCAAAAAACAAATAAATTAAATAGATTTCTTAATTTGTTCGGCAATGTCAAGTTTTTCCCAAGGAGCATCTATATCTTCTCTACCCATATGTCCATATGCGGCAACGGGGCTGTATATGGGACGGCGAAGATTAAATCTTTCAATAATAGCCGAAGGTCTCAAGTCAACTATGCTTGTTACGATATCTGAGATCTTTTCATCGCTTATCTTTCCCGTAACAAATGTATCTATCATAACCGAAAGGGGTTTTGCAACACCGATTGCATATGCTATCTCAACCTCGCATTTATCCGCAACCCCTGATGCTACAATATTCTTTGCTATGTAACGAGCCGCATAAGCAGCAGAGCGGTCAACCTTTGTAGGATCCTTTCCCGAAAATGCGCCCCCTCCGTGTCTCGCGTAACCGCCATATGTATCAACGATAATTTTTCTTCCCGTAAGTCCGGAATCACCGGCAGGTCCGCCAATAACAAATCTGCCTGTGGGGTTTACAAAATATTTTGTATTAACATCAAGAAGTTCCGCAGGAATAATAGGTTTTATAACCTTTTCGATAAGGTCATTTCTTATCTGCTCCTGTGTAGCCTCGGGATCGTGCTGTGTGGAAATAAGAACCGTGTCAACACGAACAGGCTTGTCTCCATCATATTCAACAGTTACCTGCGTCTTTCCGTCGGGACGGAGATAGGGAATTGTTCCCTCTTTTCTAACCTTTGTAAGCTGTTTTGCAAGCTTATGTGAAAGAGAAATAGGCATAGGCATATACTCCTCCGTCTCGTTGCAGGCATATCCAAACATCATACCTTGGTCGCCCGCACCCTCGTTAAGCTCGTCAGAAAACTCTCCCCTCTTTGCCTCATCGGATTTGTTGACACCCATAGCAATATCGGGAGACTGTTCGTGAATAGAGTTGATTACCGCGCATGAGTCATAGCTAAAACCGTAGTCCGATTTTGTGTAACCGATTTCTTTAATCGTTTTTCTTACAACAGACTGAATATCAACATGAGCTTTGGTTGTAATTTCACCCATAACCATTACAAGCCCTGTTGTTACCACCGTTTCGCAAGCAACTCTTGACATGGGGTCTGCCTTCAGCATTTCGTCAAGTATAGCGTCGCTTATTTTATCGCAAACCTTATCGGGATGTCCCTCTGTTACCGATTCAGACGTAAACAAAAATTTTTTCATTATTTTTTCCTCCATGTTAAAACAAATAAAAACCGCCTCGAAAGAAGCGGTAAAAAACTAAACCTCATCTTCCGGATCTCTTCCGCAGGATTTGGCACCTTGATAATTTTCAGGTTGCCGCAGCATCGCAGGGCCTGTCCCTCCGCCGCTCTTGATAAGGGAATATTCAAAACTTTAATACATTATATACTCTATATCGAATTTTGTCAATATCAAACATCAAAAAGAGTAAATTCTCCGTTTAGATAAAGCATGACAAACAACACCGTCAAAATAAGTACAGTAACAGTGCCCACAGTAAGAAGTACAGACCTAATCCCAATCTTTCCTGACGTTTTATCTGTAGGAGGAAGAAGATGTGTTTTTCTTAATATATTAGTTACCGGCTTATAGATCAAAAGCATTACAGAGGCATTCATCAAACCCTTGCTGAGATTAAACGGCAAAAGAAGCGTAGGCAACATTGCAATAACATCGGCGCTTTTAACACCCATATAGTAAGGAGTTATAAAAATGTTTGCAACAGCCATAACCGCTGTTACGGACACGGCCGAACAAACTGCCGCAATTATTGCACCCGAAAAAGATCTTTTATGCTTATATACAATACCGCAGGAAACTAAAAATGCTGAACTTGACAAAATGTCCATTATAAGTCCGTATATGCCTGTGTCGCCAACTGTTATTGATTCAAACAGTGCAACAATAACCGCGCAAATAACGCCCGATAGCGGACCGTAAAGAAGCGCCGAAATTGACATAACTGCATCCTTAAAATCAAATGTAAGAAAGCTTACATTAAATCTGAACAAAAACATAGCTACAAAGCCAAGTGCGCTTATCATTGCCATAACAGTTAATTTTCGAATTTGATTGATTTTCATATAAATCTCCATTCTTATATTATATTCGCAACTTCAGAAAAACAAAAACTCTCCAAAAAACTAATTTCGGAGAGAATAATCATAACATAAATATCATTAAAAACAGACATTATATATCAATCTTCTTTCATCCGGACTGTACCGTCGGCTTTGGAATTACACCAAATCAACCGTTTTTTCTCAAAAAACGGCTCGCGGGCTATACCGCCGGTGAGGAATTGCACCTCGCCCCGAAGCTGTTAGTATTATTATATTTATATAGAGATAATTTGTCAACCCATATTAAAGATAAAAATTTTTTTTGAAAGATATTACAAAAAGAAACAGACAGAGCAATAAAACTCTGCCTGTTTTCTATAAAAATCTTAGAATTAATCAGTTATGATTAGTCAAGAATTTCGGATACAACACCGGAACCAACTGTTCTGCCGCCTTCACGGATAGCGAAACGGAGACCCTTTTCGATAGCTACGGGTGTAATGAGCTCAACTGTCATGTTAACGTTGTCGCCGGGTTTGCACATTTCAACGTCTTCAGGAAGATTGATGATACCGGTAACGTCTGTTGTTCTGAGGTAGAACTGAGGTCTGTAACCGGAGAAGAAGGGCTTCTGACGTCCGCCTTCTTTTTCTGTAAGAATGTAAACCTGACCAACAAACTTGGTGTGAGGCTGGATAGAACCGGGCTTACAGAGAACCTGTCCTCTTTCGATTTCGTTCTTTGCAACACCACGGAGAAGAAGACCTACGTTGTCGCCTGCTTCAGCCTGGTCGAGAAGCTTGTGGAACATTTCAACACCTGTTACAACTGTCTGCTTGTTTTCGCCTGCAAGACCAACAATTTCAACAGTGTCAGATACCTTAACTGTACCACGTTCAACTCTAC